>NZ_JBFULK010000003.1:0-311334 GCF_056400365.1 Paenibacillus sp. P5_B5 | reverse complement strand
GCCTCCTGATAGTCCACACGATCAGTAAGATTCTCCTCAATATAGCTTAAAGATTTGTTCAGTTGCGCCAGCATATCCATGATTATCGCCTCCCCTCGTTACTTAAAGCATAGCAGAGAAGGTAATTCCCTTCCCGACATTTAGTGCACAATCCTGCAGGGTCTTTTGATGGTCGTAGGACATCCCCTTTAACTTTGCGTCAATATACCCTGTATCAGGCAGTTGTAACATGATTGATTCACAACTTAATCTCATGATTGTAGACCTCCAAATATCACAATCCTCAGGAGCTAATTTTACCATGACGATTCGTGACTTATTAAAGAAAACTGCCCGTTACTTCAGTAAAGAAAAAGGATCGCCTTACTGCTCGGCAGCAGGCGATCCTTTTTAAGTAACGTGTCCCGTTAGCTTAATGACCAATGAAACGCAACTTACATTTGATCAATGATTACCATCATTATTTTGCACCATATTTCCCTTGGCTGTCCGCTCTCACATAACTACCATCTTCCAACTGTATTGCAATTGATTTTTCCATATCAATGTTCTGAATATCATAATATTTCGTTCCTACTGGAAATTTATTAGAAAAATTTCCAGTGTAAGTTCCTTCATTGTCAGAATAATAGGTAACTTCCCCAATTTCCTTCACAATGTTAGTTACTTTCTCAGAGGTAACTACATAGATGTAACCATCATAAACTACAAATTCATATGCCCATGATGCTGTTGACATTGTTGTTGTCTCAGAATTCTTTGTTTGTTGGGAAACGCATCCAGATAAAATGGTTAAGCATAAGCATAACGAAACTAACATGTTAAGTATTTTCATACTGAATCACCCCGCTATAATTGACGATAGAAATATTTTATTGTTGCATGATATATTGAGCAATCCTGCCCGTTAGCTTAATACCTCATGAACCTCACTTTGATTTTGACGGATGTTTTATACTTAACAGGTTCACCTTTTTTTCTAAGGATGTGTATTCGTAACTCGCCAGATACTCATGATTTTCTTCAATAAGATTCCAAGTATTCTCATCATCAATTGTTATTTTAAATTGTTGTTTTGATTTAGAGAATGGGTCAGTTGTGGTTATCCAGTATTCCTTTTCTGTTATCCCCTTATTAGTAATCATCAAATATGACGTTGTGATTGATTTTGTTGTTGAGCTGCATCCTGCCATCAACACTAGAATGAGTAAGTAAAAGCATCACTGAATTAAACTACCCTTCACTTGAACAAAGGGCTACCAGTCCGCAGCCCTATCATTATTAAACTATCATGTTCTGTTAACTTAACTTTTCGATTTCAACTCTAATGATCGTTTTCCATGTTTCAGGTAGATGACATCTCATTGCTGGTGTGAGATATATTTCTCTTCGGTTTCCCTTCACTAGGTACCCTTGCTCCTCAACGTAATTATTGATTTTCTGAAGAGTTATCTGAGTATCACCATAATGTCCGACATGTAGTTTTTGTGCACATAGAACGGAATCCTTCCCTATAAACTTAGTTTCTGGGATTGTTTGTCCACGTAGATTCTTTGCCACACGGTATTTCGCCTCTTCATACATTTCCACAGTAATACAATCTGGGATCTGCATCATTTGAGTAACAGAGTATTTCTGATCCTCTTTTAATTCGTGCCAGATGATTTCGGGTGGCATCAGCTTAAATTTGTATCCCAATGTCTTCTTTGCAGTCTGCTTTAACTGATTCACAATTTTACATACGATCCACTGTTCATCTAAAGGTTCTGGGCGGCCTGCCCAATTCATATGGAATGCTGTGTTCATTTCCTGAGAAACATATTGCAAATTAGGAATCTGTTGAATATGTACAGGGCCTGGTTTCACTGCGTAAACTTGAGGATATACCTTACGATTATCATTCGTAATTAGCTTCACTTGTGCAATATCCAAGTCATTGCCTCCCTAAGATATGATGGGATTTTTATCCAACTCTATTATATAGTATGATAGTTAGTTATGAAATCCTTATTCATATAAATAATTCGTGATTCCTGCCCCCTACCTAAACAGGCTACCAATGTGATCGGCAGCCTGTTGTTATTGTATTATCGTCTCCTTTACACCAGTCGCCAAGATCAGTTTGACCATAGGATGCATGCGTAACAGCATTTCTGGGCTGATTGTTGTCAAACAATGCTACACTCCGTCTTGCCCTGCTAAGCACTAGGGCTGCATTCAACCCAGAGGGTCCACCACCAATAATGGCACAATCGTAAATCATGAAGCTCATCTCCTTTAAGTCAGATATCAAAGACTAATTATATCTATGATAAAGCGAAAAAAAATCGCTTTTTATACGTAGTGAACCCTACTCTTCTTATTTATATATATTGGCTCACCTTAAACTTGCGTTGCTTTTTTCAGGTCCACTAACTTCGTATTTTTGAGATGCTGCTCCATCTTCTCTTCAGCTATCTTCATGACGGATTGAATCGTACATTCATCACCGTGGACAAAATTACATTCAAATAACGAAGCCGTACCCTCAATAGCATGGATAATATCCAAAAATGTAATGTCGTCTATGTTGCGAGATAGCCTGTATCCTCCGTTGGCTCCGGAAACCGATTCGATCATCCCTGCCTTCACAAGCCGCGTTAATATTTTGGATAGATAGGTTGGTGAAACACCTTGCGATTCCGCCAATTGCTGGACGCCTACCAGCTTAACAGGCGAAGATTCAATGAGCATAAGCATGGTGTGCAGTGCATAATTTGTTGCCTTTGTAAACTTCATGGTTTCACCTCAATTAAAGAGTTAACGGGTATATAATATCCCTATATTTACTAGTATGTCAAGTTGCATTTTGGTTTCTACACTTAGATTGGATGCGAATAACAGACCAAAAGGACCTTCAACAGGTCCTTTTCTGCCATCTTTCACTTGTAGTTAGTTCAATGACTTGCTCATATTATAATCCGTAATCATGTAACCTGATTTTTCATATAATTTCAGAGCTTTGGGATTGTTACCAAACACGTGTAACGATATTTTATCCGCTCCGAGTTCTCTCGCAACAACGTCCAATGCGGCCATCGTTTGTTTGCCATATCCCTGACTCTGGAAAGCCTCATAAATTAATATATCGTATAGGAATGCCGATTTTCCATAAGGGTGTTCCGAAATTTGTATCCAGACATACCCTACGGATTGCTCTGAGTCACATATGGAATAAAGATAGGCTCCCTTTGTCTCTAGTCCTTCCGGCAATAAGCGCTGGAATGATTCTTCCGACAATCGTGTGGCTTCTTCTTCTCTCCATGCGCCATTCATGACTTTGTCCGCCGCATAATCCAATACAGATCGGGATAAGAAACGATCATATTCATCTCTATTCATTCTATTAAGCTTCACCATTTCTTTTCCTCTTTTACTTATCATATTTTTATTATCCTATATAAATCCCATCAGTTCTTTGACTCGATTCGTGTTAGATTCTGAAGTTAGTTTCGCTAATAGAATAAAAGCAACCTCGAATCCTGTACTCGGATTAGCTGATGTAATGATATGATCCTCTACGACGATAAGCTGATCTTGAACAAGAGCACCATACTCTTTAAGCTGACCTCTTCGTATACTGGTCGGGTGATTGTATGTAGTTGCTTGGCGATCAACTAGAATACCAGCTCGTCCTAGAGCTAGTGCCGCCACACAGATGCTCGCAATTGGTTTATGTCCCTCATGAAAATGCCTTATGACATCCAAGAATTTATCGTCATATGCATCTTGATAGAACCCTGTTTCTTCAAAGCCTCCCGGAATTGCAAGTGCATCAAATTCATCCAAATCAAGCTCCGATACAAGCTTCTCTGGGATTACAGTAAAATTCCATGTACAGGATAACTTCGGATGCAACCCAGCTGTCACGACTTCCGTCGTGCCATCCCCTTCGAACTTATTCCATCCAAGGACGTCTGTAAATACACTTGCTTCAACAGCTTCAAATCCATTTGCTAACAATAACAGTACTTTTTTCATTTTACCATCTCCTTGTAGAAGATTATAGTAAACTTAAATGGAGATTGGGATACATAAGATAAGCTTATTCATCAAAATTTCTTTACTTAATCAGGTATTTATTCAATAATAAATAATTATTGAAGGTAGGTGTTAGAGTGGATCATATCGATCGTCAAATCATTCATGAACTACAGCTAAATGCCAAAATATCAATGAAGGATCTCGCGAATAAAGTATTCTTATCCTCCCCTGCAACGATTGAACGAGTTAGAAAGCTTGAAGAAAACGGAATCATTACAGGATATAGGGCCGTCATTGATCGCGACAAATTAAACAAATCCATTACTGCAATTGTGTTGTTCGAGACTACAAAATGCAAAGAACTATATGCATTCTGCCAAAGTCATCCAGATGTACTCGAATGCTATCGTGTTGCCGGTCAAATCAGCTATATTGCAAAGGTATGCACCGAATCAGTACACACCTTAGAACAATTTATCGATGAATCGATGGTATTCGGAACCCCATCGACAAATATCGTTCTATCCTCACATGAACATATGGAATTCAAATTATCTGAAACAAAACATGCTTAGATAACAAGAAGAAACGGCTTCGCCGACCTTATAGGACGGAAGGAACCGCCAAATACCTAGTTTCCTTCACCTTTTATTCTAGTGCTTGTTTAATAGTTTCAGTAACTCTTACTTGCTTTTCATATTCAATTTGAGGCCAAATGGGTAGCGATAATACTTCTTTCGCTGCCTCTTCCGTATGCTGCAAATGCAATTCCATGTGTTTATACATTGGAAACTGGTATACAGGGACGGGATAACAGATCATTGAAGTTATATTTTGTTCTGCAAGCATCTCATGAACAAGATCGCGCTTCCCCTCTTGTACACGAATCGTGTATTGATGATAGACATGCTTACCATAAGAGGCTTCAAAAGGTAGTACGATTCCCTTCACATCACGTAATAATTCATTATAGTGAAGAGCCACCGCATGTCTCATCCGATTCCATTGATCAAGACAAGGAAGCTTCAGTCTTAAAATAGCCGCTTGCAATTCATCTAACCTCGAATTATAGCCAATTAATTCATTATGGTATCTCTTACGAGAGCCATGAACTCTAAGCATACGGGCTGTTTCTGCCATCGTATCACTAGCGGTTGTTATTAAGCCCCCATCGCCATAAGCTCCGAGATTTTTAGTTGGAAAGAATGAATAGCAGCCAATTTCACCAAAGGAACCTAGCTTCTTTCCTCTATACTCACCGCCAAATGCTTGTGCGACATCTTCAATAACAATCAGATTATGATAAGAGCATAGATCAAGAAGTGGCTTCATATGTACCGACTGACCGAATAAATGCACCGGAATAACTGCTTTTGTTCTAGGAGTGATTACTTGTTCAATCGCATGATGATCCAAATTCAAGGTTTGCGGATCGATATCAACAAATACGGGAGTCGCACCCACAAGACTAATCGCCTCTGCAGTTGCAAAAAAAGTAAATGAAGTCGTTATAACCTCATCTCCATCTCCAATTCCAGCAGCCCTCAAACCGATAACAAGTGCATCTGTCCCTGAATTAACAGCTATTGCATGCTTTACGCCCAAGTAGGCAGCCGCTTCTTGTTCAAATGCCGTCACATGAGGTCCCATAATGAAGTGGCCAGACCGTAGAACCTGCCCAATCGCTACTTGCAGCTCATCCCATAATTCATCAATCTCTGGTTTTAAATCTAATATTGGAATTGAATTCACTCACTATTCCCTCCGAATCGTCTGCTGTGCTAGGCTGCAAATCAGACTACATGCCTAATGTAGATGTATTCACGATAAGAGAATGGTATGCTCAGCGTTTTCTAATTGCTCGTAGCCATAGCCATCCAGCTACTAGACATAAAGCAAACAATGCAATAAATAGCAGGATAGAGCTATTCGTAGAACTAGGTTCTAATAAGGAAAAATTATCCACCGGCTCCTTACCCGCTCCCAGATAACTTAGATCTGCAGATGCCTGAGACAGTAGCACTGTTCCTGAACAAAGTCCCGATTCAAGCGATTTCCCTTCGTTTTCGTATGCATATACCAAATACTCATCATTTATATTGAATTCATATCCACAGCTAGCTGAGCTTTCGGCAGTTGTTAGGGTGACTTTCTTCGTTGCAGGGCCTTTCCAAATCTCCGACACCACGAATGTCACTTCTACTGGATCAGCACTAGATTTAAAAATCGAAAAATTAGAATTTTTGATATTTACTACTTTGCCAGCAAATACAGCATCCTTCTTCGCAAAATTCTCCTCTACGGAAGTTATCGCTGCACATGAGCATGCATAAGCTGGACTAGCCGGCTTCATTAACATCACCACACTGAATATCAATACCAGGACAATAACAATACTTATGTTTCGTTTCAACCATCCTATGGCAAACATACCCCCGCCTCCTTTGTATACATCCATCTATACAAAGTAAACGTTCGGATGAACGATTATGTTTCGGATTACTTGGCTGTTTACTTTGCTTCTTCTTGTTCTTCACCGATTGCTCGACCAATTGGCGTCAACAAGCCATCCATGCTAATCGTATTTTTTTCTTGATGATAGGTTTTGAGTCCCTCCTCACCCTTCTTAACAGCCCACTGCTTGAGCGTATCCCGTTCGCCTTCGTATTGATAGAATGGAACACTGAAACCACAAGATGTTTTGACTGCATGTAACTTGGCATAAATGATTTGACGTGCACCTGGAATCAGGTCAAAATGACCAATTAATTCTTCCCATCTTGGAGTTCCAGATAGGATCACTTCACCTTTGCCATATAAACGAAGTATCATAGGTGAGCCTTCATAGGCCATAAACAGAATAGTGATTCTGCCATTCTCATCCATGTGAGCACTTGTTTCATTACCACTGCCTGTTAAGTCTAAATAAGCCACTTCTGTAGATGATAGTATACGCAGTACATCATGACCTTTGGGTGAAATGTTAACATGACCTTCCACATCTAGTGGAGCTGAGCCGACAAAAAATATTTTTTGCTTCTTGATAAACTCTTCATGCACTGGAAGTATTTCTGAAAATAACTTTCCCACGTAAATCCCCCTAATTATTTGTAACTTTACGAACGTTTGTTATGTGAAACTGCTTACTCTTATTGCTCTCGTAGCAAAAACTTCACTACACTATCTTCCTCATTCGAACCAATCACATGTGTGGCAACAGCCTTTAATCCTTCGACTGCATTGGCAACCGCAATGGAACGCGCAGCCATAGTGAATAGCTTATAATCATTCATTTCATCACCAAACACAGTTAAATCATCTACCTTATAACCAAATTGGTCCATAATTTGTTCGATTGCTTGATCTTTAGTAGCCTTCTTATGATGAATTGTGAGCCAGTACCAGCCCTTCGTATAATAGCTTTCATAGAAATAGATCTCCACTTCACCAGCGTATCTTTGGTGCAGCTCATCATAAATATCTTGAAGAGCCTCCTTGGTATCTATAATCGTAAAACAGACGATTTCCTCACCTATTGTTCTTCTGAGATTGTGACGATAGGTTAATCGCTTATCTCCAGCTTGAAGTCGATCTTGATAGTACCAATTCATGCCTTCATTCAGAACTTCAGAGTAATATAAACAATCATCCTGACCATTATAACTAGAAACGAAATAACCGGCATGATGCCGATCCAGTAGTAAGAACAGTTCAACGACAAGTGAGGGAGCAATTGCATTAATGATTTGATGCTGTCCCGTATGATAGTCCGTTACAAAAGCCCCATTGAATTCAACAATAGGTAAACGAAAATCAACATCCCCTAATATACGTTGCATCGCAACTACACTACGTGCACTTGCTACTGTGAAGTGCATACCACTCGCTAATAGTTGATTCAAATTATGTTGGCTAAATTCAGATAATCTCCCATTGTTATGTAATAGTGTTCCATCCAAATCAGAAACATATAGCTTCATCATAAGCCCTCCCTGTTATCTGAAATTTCATTTTATTATAACTTGTATGCATGCTACTACCAATACACTCATAGGCTAAATAGTAACACAATTTTAGAAAAATTTTACAAGGCGGTGTTGCCGTATCACTTGTAAGATTCTTTTTTGCTTTCCGTATTTACTCGAACAAGAATTCTATTTCAATAACCTCGGGGGACAAACGTATGAAGAAAAAAGAAATTGTCGCTATGCTGTTAGCAGGTGGTCAAGGTACAAGATTGAAGTCGTTAACGAAGAAAGTGGCTAAGCCAGCTGTCTACTTTGGAGGGAATTATCGAATTATTGATTTTACTCTCAGTAATTGTTCAAATTCTGGCATAGATACAGTTGGTGTGCTGACTCAATATGAACCACTCGTCTTACACTCTTATATTGGTATTGGAAGTGATTGGGGTTTAGACCGCAAAACTGGAGGAATTTATGTATTGCCCCCTCACGAGAAACAAGATGGAAGTAATTGGTACCATGGAACAGCCGATGCCATCTATCGGAATATGACCTTCATCGAACAATTTGATCCTGATCATGTCCTTATTCTTTCAGGGGATCATATCTACAAAATGGACTATGCGGATATGCTTCAGGCTCATAAAGACAAGGATGCAGACTGTACAATCTCTGTCATTGAAGTTCCCCTTCATGAAGCGAGTCGGTTTGGCATTATGAATACGGATGAAGATTTACGAATATACGAATTTGAAGAAAAACCTGCAAACCCTAAGAATAACTTGGCTTCTATGGGCGTTTACCTATTTAAATGGAAGGTTCTCAAGCAATATTTATTGCAAGATCAGCAGAATCCCGCTTCAGCCAAAGATTTTGGTAAGAATATTATCCCGATGATGGTTGATGATGAGCTGAGCGTTTTCGCCTATGCCTTTAATGGATATTGGAAAGATGTAGGAACGATTGAAAGTCTATGGCAGGCTAATATGGACTTATTATCTGACGACCCTCCTCTTAATTTGAATGATCCCAAATGGCGTATTTACACACGTAACCCCAATCAAGCGCCACATTATATGGGTTCTAGTGCTTCCGTTACGAATTCAATTATCAATGAAGGCTGTTCTATTTATGGTGAAGTCAATCAATCCGTGCTGTTCTACGGGGTAGAAATTGGTGAAGGAAGTGTCATTACGGAATCCATCCTAATGCCCAAGGTCAAAATCGGACGTAATGTACGCATACACAAAGCCATCATTAGTGAGAAAGTCGTCATTGAAGATGACACCATTATTCATCCCGATCAATCAGGATCGAATGAAATATCCCTTATTAGCAATGAAATAGAGATGATAAAGAAAAGGTGATCGCCATGCAACAACTTATGGGAATTATTAATCTAGACCATGAGCTCGATCAATTAAATGAATTGACTTACTTCCGCTGTGGTGCAGCAGTGCCATTCGCTGGACGATACCGTTTAATTGATTTTGTGCTATCAAACATGGTTCATGCTCAAATTAATGACATTGCTCTCTTCGTAAGACGTAAGTATCGTTCCTTGTTAGATCATTTAGGAGAAGGTAAGCCTTGGGATCTCGCACATAAACGTGGTGGATTATTCGTATTACCGCCAGATTGGCATGACCCAACAGATACTTCGCGTGGCGATTTACAACATTTTCACAATAACATGGATTTCTTCCACCGAGGCTCCGCTAATTACATTGTACATACAGGTAGTCAACATATTTGTACAATCGATTTTCAAGATGTATTTCGTTATCATCAGCAGCAAGGAGCAGATGTAACCCTCGTGTACACCAAGGTACCCCAGCTAGAGGAGCAGCATGCTTCCTGTATTCGACTTGAAATCGATGAAGAAACAGGGCAAGTTCACAATATCCATCATGAGCTTAATCATCCGAATGTGTATATGGAGACGTTCATTATAGAGAAGAGCTTATTTATCGAGTTAGTTCAGCGCTGCATCGCGCATGGTCAGAGCTTCTTTTTTCGGGATGCCATTCAGCGTAATAAACAAAACCTCAAGATCGCAGCTTATGAATATACGGGTTACCATGCAATCATCAATTCCGTCCAAAGCTACTACCGCACTAGCCTCGATTTATTAAATCAAGAGAACTATCAGCAGCTATTCAAGCCCAAAATGATCCACACCAAGATCAAATACGAACCACCTGCTAGATATCTGGGTCATGCGCAGGTCAGTAACTCTCTCATTTCTAATGGGTGTGTTATTGAAGGAATTGTGGAGAATAGTATTCTATTTCGCGGGGTTAAAGTGCATAAGGGAGCCATTATAAAGAATGCAATTATCATGCAAAAATGTGAGATTGACTCTAACACCCTACTTGAAAATGTCATTATGGATAAAGAGGTACATATTACGTCTAACCGCATGCTGATTGGTGATGTTAAGAAGCCATTCATGATCGCCAAAAGACATGTTCTATGAAAGTACTATTCATAGCAACAGAATGTACCCCTTTTATCAAAACGGGCGGATTAGCAGATGTGATTGGCGCCCTTCCCCAAGCTTTGGAGAAAGAGAACGTCGAAGTTCGAGTGATGTTACCCAAGTACGTGGATATACCTACGAATTATAAGGAACAGATGAAGCTCATCACAGTTCTAAATATAACTTTAGGTTGGCGGAATCAGTATTGTGGATTGTGGCAGCTTAAGCATGATCACATCACATACTATTTCATAGACAATGAATATTATTTCAAAAGATCCAGTCTATATGGGCATGGAGACGATGCGGAACGATTTGCATTCTTTAATCGTGCGGTCATGGAACTACTGCCTTATCTCGACTTTCAACCCGATATTCTTCACGCTAACGATTGGCATGCTGGACTTATTAGTTTGTATTTACAAGATTTTTATCGATTTCAGCCCTTTTATCAGAATATGCGATCGATCTTCACCATCCATAATCTCATGTATCAAGGCATTTATCCCCCCAATATTCTAGGAGATCTTTTGGGACTCGGCTCTGAATATTTAGCTGTAGATAAAATGGAGTATTTCGGACAAGTGAATTTCATGAAGGCAGCCTTACAATATGCGGATCGGATAACAACGGTTAGTCCCTCTTATGCGGAAGAAATACAAACTGCCTATTATGGTGAACACTTAGACGGTTTACTTCGTAAGCGTAGCGCTGACCTTTATGGCATTATCAATGGAATTGATATTGAGAATTATAATCCGTTAACGGACCGCCATCTCGTCGTCAACTATAGTCATTCCGAAAGCAAGAAGCAGGCTAATAAAGTGAAGATGCAAGAAATGCTACACTTGCCTGTGAATGCCCAAATTCCGATGATCGCTATCGTCTCCCGCCTCGTTGAGCAAAAAGGATTCGATCTTGTAGCACATATTCTAGATGAAATAGTGACTCTTGATATGCAGCTTATCATTCTAGGAACTGGCGAATATAAATATGAACAATTATTCCGAGAAGCAGCCCATAAGTATCCTGATAAAATATCGGCTCTCATTACCTTTAATGAGGGACTTAGCCACCAAATTTATGCCAGCAGCGATTTGTTTCTGATGCCATCCAGATTTGAGCCTTGTGGTATAGGGCAATTAATTGCACTCAGGTATGGATCAGCACCCATCGTGCGCGAAACTGGCGGATTGAAGGACACGATCAAATCCTTTAATGAGTATACACGTGAAGGAAATGGATTTACATTTACGAACTTTAATGCCCATGATTTATTACATACTATCCACTATGCTCTCCACCAGTATCATGATAAAAACAATTGGAATACGATAAAGCAGAACATCCAGAAATCGAGCTACAGCTGGCAGCAATCTGCTAAGGCTTACAAAGAGCTTTATCTCTCAACCCTCGTGAATCATGATTTGTAGGAGGCGCAACTTGTTTAATAGCAAATCAACATTCAAACAAGCTTTTGTAGACAATATCGTGAATAAGCTGGGAAAGCCAATTGAAGAGGCATCAAATCTCGACATTTATCAAGTATTGGGACATCTAATTCGTGAATCCATCGGTAAAGATTGGGTCGATACAAATAAAGAATATCTAGAACATCAGGAGAAGCAAGTCTACTATTTCTCAATGGAATTCTTAATAGGTCGCTTACTTGGAAATAATTTACTAAATCTTGGTACACTAAATCTTGTCCGTGAAGGCTTACAGGAGCTAGGCTTTAGCTTAGAGGATATTGAAGAACAGGAAACAGACGCAGGACTTGGAAACGGTGGCTTAGGAAGACTTGCTGCTTGCTTTCTTGATTCCTTAGCCTCTATGCAATATCCAGGTCATGGCTGTGGTATTCGTTATAAATATGGGCTTTTCGAACAAAAAATCATTGATGGCTACCAAGCTGAGTTACCTGATTACTGGCTGCAAAAGGATTATGTATGGGAAGTACGTCGCTCGGACAAAAAGATAGGTATCAAGTTCGGCGGATACGTGGAATCCTATGAGCGCAGCGGTAGAATGATCTATGAGCATCGAGATTATGAACATGTATGGGCCGTTCCCTATGATATACCTGTTATTGGCTACCATTATCACAATGTTAACACCTTACGACTGTGGAGTGCAGAGTCTAGTTTAGATCAATCAACGCGGATGAACGCTGCAGATCAAGACTATTACAAGTACTTAAATTATAGTCGGACGGTCGAATCCATTTCTGAGTTTCTATATCCTAATGATACGGAATATGAAGGTAAACGACTTCGACTTAAGCAGCAATATTTCTTATGCTCGGCGGGTCTACAAAGCATTCTGCGCACCTTTGACAAGAGTCAATTATCTTATCAAGCGTTATCCAGTAAAGTTGCCATACACATCAATGATACTCACCCTACTCTACTCATTCCTGAATTAATGCGGATCTTAATTGATGATAAGGGTTTAAGCTGGGACAATGCTTGGGATATTACAACACAGACTGTGTCCTATACCAATCATACTACTTTAAGCGAAGCGCTTGAGAAATGGCCCGTGTCAATGGTCAAAGAGCTGCTCCCTCGCATCTATATGATTATTGAAGAGATCAATGAGCGGTTCTGTCGTTTTCTATGGACTAAGTACCCAGGTCAGTTCAATCGTATTGCCCAAATGGCAATCATCGCAGATGGTCAAGTTAAAATGGCTCACTTAGCAATTGTCGGAAGTTATAGTATCAATGGGGTTGCGGAGCTTCATACCCAAATCCTGAAGGAGCGGGAAATGAAGCTGTTCTACGAGGTTTTTCCTAAACGTTTCAATAATAAAACGAATGGCATTACCCATCGCAGATGGCTTATGCATGCGAATCCGGATCTCTCCAGCTTAATACGCGAAGCCATTGGTGACCGGTGGATTGCACAGCCGCATAAGCTCATTGAGCTCCTACCATATCGCAATGACAAGGCTTTCCAGCAACGATTAGAGGCCATAAAACAAGGGAATAAAGAGAAGCTAGCCACTTATATACAATATAAGCATGACATCCGAGTAGATTCTAACTCCATATTTGATGTACTTGTAAAACGAATGCATGGGTATAAACGGCAATTACTGAATGTTCTTCATATCATGCACCTATATAATCGAATCAAGGATAATCCAGACATCGATCTCGTGCCTCGGACATTTATTTTTGGAGCCAAAGCAGCACCTAGCTATTATTTAGCCAAGAAGGTTATTAAACTCATCCATGTTGTAGCGAATACCATTAACCGAGATCCCGTGGTCAGCCAGAAAATTAAAATTGTCTTTATGGAAAATTACGGTGTTTCCCTTGCGGAGAAGATCATTCCTGCAACGGATATAAGCGAACAAATTTCTACTGCTAGTAAAGAGGCTTCTGGAACAAGCAATATGAAATTTATGATGAACGGAGCACTGACAATTGCTACATTAGATGGTGCCAATGTCGAAATGCATAATCTAATTGGTTCAGATCCTATGTTCATCTTTGGACTAAGTGCTGCAGAAGTTCTTCACTACAATCAATTTGGCGGGTATTCTGCACAGCAGACCTATAACAATGATGCTCGGATTAAGCAAGTCATGGATCAACTCATTCAATCGAGCCCATTCGTACAATCCTCTTCCGAATTCCTGGATATATACAATTCTATCCTAGGGTGTAATGATGAATTTTACCTACTCAAAGATTTTGATAGCTATGCGACTGCACATCAGCGGATTGACGCTGCCTATCGTAATCCAAGTGAATGGCTGCAGAACAGTATTATCAATATCGCTCATTCGGGTAAATTCGCTAGTGATCGGACGATTACCGAGTATGCAAAGGAAATATGGGATACTCATCCTGTTCCAGTTCATGTACACAGAGTCCATTCTTCTTAACAATTCCGACGGAAGGAAGCCTAAATGATGCCGATGAAGCCATATAACCTTCAATCACCCGATCATTTATTAAGCGAATATGACCTATATCTATATCATCAAGGTAATCTAAATCACAGCTATCGTATGTTAGGTGCTCATCTAATTGAAGTAGATGGTTTAACTGGTGTTCGTTTTGCCACTTGGGCTCCCCATGCTCACCGCGTATCAGTAGTTGGTAATTTTAATGAATGGGATGCGATTACGCATCCCATGAAACATATTAATAAGGAGGGTATTTGGGTAACCTTTATACCCGGCATTACCTCTCTCGCCATCTATAAATACCACATTATAACCCAAGAAGGTACAAGCTTAATTAAAGCTGATCCATACGCTTTCTATGCTGAGCTTAGACCGCTAACCGCTTCAGTCGTCTATCCTTTAGACGAATATGAATGGCAGGATGAGGATTGGCAATCCGCTCATAAGAATAAACAAGTGTACCAAGAACCAATGAACATTTATGAGGTTCATCTGAGTTCATGGAAGCATACAGCCGAAGGCTCCTTCTATACCTATAGAGAACTAGCCACTCAGCTAGTTGATTATGTCGTGAAGATGGGTTACACACATATTGAGATTTTACCGATTACCGAACATCCATACGACCGTTCATGGGGTTATCAAAGCACGGGATATTATGCGGTGACAAGCCGTTATGGCACTCCTGATGATTTTAAATACTTGGTAGATCGCTGTCACCAAGCAGGAATCGCCGTTATACTCGACTGGGTACCAGGACATTTTTGCAAAGATGATCATGGACTTAGGCAGTTTGATGGGATGCCTTTATACGAATATGAAGATTCTCAGAAAGCTGAGAAACGGGACTGGGGTACACTCAGCTTTGATTTTGGTAAGACTGAAGTGCAAAGCTTCCTTATCTCAAACATTATTTTCTGGATGGAGCAATTTCACATAGATGGCATTCGTGTAGATGCTGTCGCTAGTATGCTGTACCTAGATTTCGGCAAAAAAGACGGAGAATGGTCACCCAATGTGCTGGGAGGTCGTGAAAACTTAGAAGCCATCGCTTTCTTGAAGAAGCTAAATGAAGCTGTGTTTAGCCACTTTCCTCATGCCCTTATGATGGCTGAAGAATCGACGGACTTTCCTCTAACCACATCCCCTACCTATCTAGGTGGACTAGGCTTTAATTACAAGTGGAATATGGGCTGGATGAACGATATGCTTCGCTATATGGCCATTGATCCGAGCAATCGGAAGTGGCATCATCAGAAAATTACATTCTCATTCCTGTATGCTTTCTCGGAAAATTTCGTCCTTCCCCTCTCACATGATGAGGTTGTGCACGGTAAACGGTCACTCTTAAATCGAATGCCAGGCGATTACTGGCAGAAGTTCGCTAATCTTCGGGTACTGTTAGGTTATATGATCACTCATCCCGGCAAGAAGCTTCTATTTATGGGTGGCGAATTCGGTCAGTTCGATGAATGGAAGGATTTAGAGGATATTGATTGGGAGTTGCTCGACTTTGATATGCACAAAAAAATGCATAACTATGTGCAGGAGCTCAATCATTTTTATTTAGAGGAAACTGCACTTTGGGAGCTTGATCATGAGCATCAAGGGTTTACTTGGATTGATGCGGATAATAGTGATCAAAGTATTATTATTTTCACTCGCAACTCTCTTGCTGATAAAGAACGACTAATCGTACTCTGTAATTTCACCCCCACTTACTATCCAGAATATAGAGTTGGCGTGCCTGCCAAAGGAACCTACAAGGAAGTGTTTAATAGCGACCATCAGCACTATGGCGGATCGGGCAAACGAAATGCGGGTAAACGTCAAGCCAAATCCATTCCCTTACATAAGCAACCTTATCACATTACAATTTCCGTTCCTCCGCTCTCGATTATCATTTTGAAACACACTATTATGAATCAAATCATAGAAAATGAGGATCCGTTTTTTAAATTTTCGACTCCGCATCATATAACGATAGACAATTAAACCGCCTGAGGGCGGTTTTCTTTTGGCCAAAAATCAACAATAGGATTTAACACAGTCAAAAAGTTCTATTTCCATTTGAAGTCGAGAATCGAAATATGATCAATTGGTTAATAAAGTATATGTGATACTTAAAGGGGAGATAATATATCGAACTCAGAAATACCATGATCAACCAAGACCATATTCCATAACAAGAGAGGGATAAAAATAGATGGCATATTTCAAGAAACTATTAAAGAAAATATCTCATCGCCCTTCGATCGAACAAACCAATCAATGTAAGGTATCCCATGAAGAATTATTAAAAGCAAACCTCCAGGAAAATATCCAATACATAAAAAATAGGCTTGGAAATAGCAACGATATTGTGATCAGGGAAATTCAGATTGGAACAGAACATCGAATTAAAATATGCCTTTTCTATACGGACGGATTGACGGATTCCAAGTCCGTTCAGGACTTTATTATGGAATCACTCATGGCCCCTACCCCTACAACCCAACTGGATCAAATGATATCGTCTGAACAGAACGCCTTAAAGGTCTTGAAAAACCAGATACTTACTGTCGGGGGGATCGAGGATGTAACGGAGTTTAGTTCTTTGTTTACATCCATGTTATCAGGAGATGTTATCCTTTTATTGGATGGGTATACACAAGGTTTCACCATCAGTATGCGTGGATGGAAGGATCGTGGTGTAACAGAATCTACCACGGAAACCGTCATCCGGGGACCAAAGGAAAGTTTCACCGAAAACTTGCGGACCAATACCGCGTTAGTCCGCCGAAAAATAAAAGACCCCAATCTTTGGCTGGAAACGAAAAAAATCGGCAGAGTGACGAAAACCGATGTGGCGATTATGTATATTAATGGTATTGTAAATGACAAAATTGTGGAAGAAGTGCATCAACGCTTGGATCGAATCGATATCGATGGAATATTGGAAAGCGGTTATATTGAGGAGTTGATCCAAGATGAAACGTACACACCTTTTCCAACGATATATCATTCAGAACGCCCGGATGTGATTGCCGCTGAACTTTTGGAAGGGAAAGTTGCCATATTAGTGGATGGGACACCGATTGTTTTGGTTGTCCCGGCATTGCTTATCACTTTTATACAGGCTGCAGAGGATTATTATCAGCGTGCGGACATTAGCACACTCATTCGTATACTTCGTTTTTTCTCGGTTGTTATTGCTTTGCTGGGACAATCCCTATATATCGCCATCACCACATTTCATCAGGAAATGTTACCCACAGATATGCTAATCAGCTTAGCTGCTCAACGGGAAGGCGTTCCGATCCCTGCGTTCATCGAAGCACTTGGGATGGAAGTGACATTTGAAATATTGCGTGAGGCTGGCTTAAGAATGCCCAAGCCCATAGCGCAAGCAGTCTCCATTGTGGGAACGTTGGTAATTGGTACTGCGGCGGTTGAGGCTGGAATCATATCCGCTGCCATGGTAGTCGTCGTCGCAATCACAGCGATTTGCACCTTTGTGCTTCCTGCCTACGACATGTCCATGTCCTTTAGAATGCTCCGGTTCCCAGTAATGGCACTTGCCGCTTCCTTCGGTTTGTTTGGGATTATCATCGCGATCATTGCGATTATTCTTCACTTGTGCAGCCTGCGTACTTTTGGGATTCCCTATTTGAGTCCCTTTGCTCCTTTTGATCTTGAGGGGCAAAAGGATTCGGTTCTTCGGTTCCCCATTTGGGCAATGTTTTCCCGCCCTCGGCTCGCCAATCGGAAAAATAGAATACGCGAACAAAATAATCCCCCGGAACCTCCGCGGGATAAAACGGGTGGTTGACCTGCTATGCTAAAAAGAGCCTTACTTTTCTTATTAGTCACCTCACTGATATTCGTTGCCGGTTGCTGGAATAGCAAGGAATTGAATACACTGGCTATTGCTGTAGGTATGGGGATTGATAAAAATGGGGATCAATACAAAGTTTCCGTGCAAGTCGTGGAGCCGGGTGAAGTCGCAGGAAAAAAAGGAGGCGGCAAGACGCCGGTAATCCTGTTTCAAGCGACATCAACCAATATACTTGAAGCACTTCGTAAAATAACAACGGAAAGCCCACGAAAAGTTTATATGTCCCATCTTCGAATACTGGTCTTTGGCGAATCATTGGCCCGAGAAGGAATTGGTAAAGTGCTGGATTTTATATCGAGAGACCATGAAATGCGACAAGACTTTTTTATTGTTGTAGCAAGACAAACGACTGCCGAAAATACGCTAAAAGTATTGACTCACCTCGAAAAAATCCCTGCTTTCAAATTGTTTTCTACGTTGAGGACATCGCAGGATACATGGGCACCTACGACGACGGTTACATTAGATAAATTAATATCCGAGATCGTAAGCGAAGGATCACAACCTGTGTTAACAGGTCTTCGTATCGATGGAGAACAAGAAACAAGTGGAGACATGAAAAATGTACTATCCATCGATTCTCCCATGAAATTGAGGTATTCGGGAATGGCAGTATTTAATGGAGATAAGCAAATTGGTTGGTTGAACGAAGATGAAGGCGCCACGTACACTTTTGTTAATAACAAGGTTAAAAGTACGGTTGGTTCTATATCTTGTCCCCACGGGGAAGGAAGAGTTACGTTCGAAGTCATTCGCTCTAAAACGAAAGTCTACGGCAGCGTAAGCGATGAACAACCTAAAATCGATATCGAAATACGACCGGAAGTAAATTTAGCGGAGGTACAATGTGCGCTGGATCTGACAAAGACTGAAACGATTGACAAATTGGAGAAATTGGTAAATCAGAAGTTGGAAAATTATGTTATAACAAATATAAAAAAGGTGCAAAAAGATTTTAAAGTTGATATTTTTGGATTTGGCGAGGTTATTCATCGGTCGGAGCCGAAGGCATGGAAAAGATTGAAACATAACTGGGACCAAACCTTTATAAATATGCCGGTAACCGTAAAGGTTACTCATCAGATTCGGCATTTGGGTACAATATTCAATTCGAATCTGGAAGAGATAGAAAAAATGAAATGAGGTGAAGACGATTCTAGAGAAGGGTATAATTAGTATTCGCCAATTTATCCTGCTAGTGGCGCTCATTACCATTGGTGATTCGATTTTGGTATTACCTTCGATTCCCGCTTACGAAGCAAATCGAGATGCATGGATATCCGGACTGATTGGACTTATGGCAGGTTTGTTGGTCGTGACTATTTGCAGTATGGCAGGCAAACTCTATCCTCATTTGACCTTGGTTGAATCTATTCAAAAAATTCTAGGCAATTGGGTCGGGTCATTAGTATCTCTAATGTTCCTAGCCTACCCCTTTCTCTCTGCTGCCACGCATTTAAGGGAGATGGGGGACTTTATGACAACCGAAATCATGCCAGAGACTCCAATACAAGCGATTCTAATCTTAGCGACATGTATTATTGTCATGGCGGTACGTCTGGGCCTTGAGGTTATTGGACGTGCGGGGGAGATTTTCTTTCCCTGGGTCATCGTTTTTTTTCTCATATTGACTATTTTTCTACTTCCTCAAATCGAGATTGATAAAATAAAGCCGGTTCTTGAGAATGGGCTGAAGCCTGTATTGCGTGGGTCTCTTACCTTTACTGCCTTTCCCTTTATGGAACTTGTCGTTTTTTTGATGATATTTCCTAATGTTAAACAAGCTAATAAGATACATAAAGGCTTTTTACAAGGTGCATTGCTCGGAGGAATTGTATTAGTTATCCTTATGGTTATGTCCCTGCTTGTGCTTGGCGCAGATCAGACTGCGAGAAGCATATATCCCGCTTATTCTTTAGCTCGGAAGGTGCGTATCGGTCTCTATTTAGAACGAGTTGAAGTCATGTTAACGCTTATGTGGAATCTAACAATCTTTTTTAAAATTGCTTTTTATTTTTATGTTTTCAATCTAGGGTTAGCACAATTGTTAAAGCTCAAAGAATATCGGGTATTAGTCTTACCTACAGCCCTGACCATGATCGCACTTGCATTGTCCATTGCTCCAAATACCACCTATTTCTATAAGGTAATTGCAAAATACTGGCCATTTTTCGACTTAACCTATGCTGTCTTTCTACCTTTGTTATTGTTAGGGGTCTATTATATACGAAAAAGATTCAAGGGCTTGGAGTAAAACTTATAGGAAGAGGTGTAATGTCATAGTGTCTATAATAGGGATACTTGCAGTTGTTGTTGTAATCATCGCAATTGATGTTCCCCGACTCTTGAAAACAAAATTAAAAAAAGAGTTATGGATATTTTCCTTTCTTCTGTTGTTTGGAACCGTATTTAGTATTGCTCAAGCCCTACATATGAACATCCCCACCCCATTGGATTGGATGATTACCGTTTACAAACCGGTTGCTGATCTATTTGAAACATGGCAATGATACGATCAACCAATACCATATTAATACAACAGACCAAGGAGCGTAAGCTATGCAGCGGGAACATGATGTTAGGTAATGTATTCGACTTCTTTGAAATGCTTACAAAATTCTAATTTAATTTTAATTCTATCTTTCAACACTTTCGCTTGTTTAGCATTTACAAAATCACTCGTTGTCTATTTAACTAAATTATTCAGCTTTAAGTTGCCGTTTTAGTTAACAACACCATCCACTCATCTATAGATATAGATACAATTTCCCCATCTTCCATAACGAGTTCGATATATTCCTTTATCTCAGGGTCTGCCTGTAAAACATGCTGTTTAACATGATTAACCTGGTCTTCGGATTCAGTGGTGCGTTCTACCCAGGTCAAAAATTCGAAAGTCTTTTTACGGACCCGACTGTTTCTCTCCTGAAACCCCGCTTCATTCATCCAAAATAGCCACTCTGCTTTGCTATAACAACGTACATGGCTGTAATCTCTTAATTTTTCAAGTTGGTTTACAAAAATATCAAGAGAATCCTTATCTGACGCAATATTGTCAATGAGAAGCAGCTTTCCCCCTGGCTTTAACACTCTCGCTGCTTCGAGGATAAACTGCTGAGGATTAGGAAAATGGTGAGCTGCGATTCTACAAGTAACAGCTTCAAACGAATGATCCAAGAATGGCAGATTCTCTGCATCAGCCACGACATACCAAACATTAGCTACATGCTGGTTCACATGCTCTTGTGCAGCGGCTAACATTTCTTTCGTCATATCTGTAGCGAATAACTGTGCAACATGTGGGGCAAGCTGTTTCGCTACATGACCCCCGCCCGTAGCAATGTCTAAGACTACCCAATTGTTCTTAGGCTCTAGCCATTCCGTCAATAGGGCAAGATCATTACTCTTAGCATGCGTTTCACTAATTACATATTTATCTGCATTTTTAGCAAACTGCTCCATGATCTGTTGTTTAACGTTATGTGTATTCAACATATGATCACCGCTCCTGTTGGTTTCAATAAATGAAACTTAGTTTCATATGGTAATATTATATGTGAACAATCTTCAAATTAACACCATTATCTAACAATACTTCGAACATTTTATAACTTCTGTATGACTTTACGTTCGAAAGAAAGAGCTCCGGCACCCTCACTCTACATAATATATTTTATGGAAAAATATACTTGTACTTCGGACTGTAAATACTAGAATTAATCCTATGATGGTTTAAAACTTCAAAAGAGGTATTGGCTTGGTCCCATACAAATATCCATTAATGAACTTCAAAGATATTGTGGTCCTGAGGAAAATATGGAATACCATAATTCATTAGATTGCTGGGCAATCTTATGGGATAGTGAGCATCCGAATAATTTAAGCAAATGGAGCCAATTGGATAATAGTTTGTAATCAACAAGAAGACAGCCAAAAGGCTGTCTTCTTGTTCGGTATCCCTTGCCAAAAAACGAGCTAACGCTATATCAGCTTGTAATAAAGAACCGTTGATTGCATCTCCCCATTTTTTACTAACAGCAATCCATAATAAATTATCCGGCCTCACAACACCTCTCCAGTAATCTCACCCTGCGTCATTAAAATACCCACTCCTCTCGTAATACACCCATCCGAATCGAATCGTAGTAGTGCCCATTATAAAACCGACATTTGCGCATACGGCCTTCCATTAACATGCCTAATTTCTCAGCAGTACGAACCATTCTTTCATTGCCTGACCATGTGGTAAGTCCAACTCTTACAAGAGGCATTGTTTGAAATAAATGACTTATCCATAAACGTAAAGCCTCTGTGCCATAACCCGAACTCCAATAAGCTGATTTATAGATGACAATTCCAACTTCTAACCACTTAGACGACAATTTCCATTCAGGATTTGGATCTCCATAAATTAGTTGCCACATGATCGGATAATCTGCCTGTTGTATACTGCGAAGCGTCATTCTATCGCCTGTTAGGATGGTTGTCATACTGTCATCTTCCGTTCATACATAAAACGTAGATTATTATAGAAAAATTGATCCACCTTCCATTCGACAAATTCAAGTGGTATCGGAGTACTATTTAATGCTTCTACGGCTTGTCCACTCACAATATGAGAATCTACAATATGGAATAATTGCTGTAAATAATCTTTGAGCTTATTTGCTGCTTCGAAAGTACCTACTTGTCCATGGCCTGGAACGAGTTTCTTAATTGGTAGCTCACTAATTTCATCTAACACTACTATCCAGTGTTCAGGATCTCCATTCAACATCATCGGGTGATTATCAACAAGAACTGTATCAGCAGCAAAGAGAATTTGATCGTTTGGTATGTAAAGAATAGTGTCATCTATAGTATGAGCAGCCCCAACAGATCGTAGTTCAACATAGCGTTTAGTACCATGCAATGTAAGCTTCGTATCAAACAGTAAGCTTGGTAGCGTCAACTTAAGGGTTGGCAGTGAAAGAACGATCTCTTGTATCCCTGAGATTTCATCTGCAATAACAAGCTTACTTTGCTCATCTGGAGCAGCTTCAAGCTTCTCCCTTAAGGAAGTAATGTAGGACTCTATTTCCAGCAACCCGTCTATTTGCTTTTGGATGCGTTCTGGATGAATACTCTTCATAAGTTCGTAGGTGGTATTCGTTGCAATGATAGTTGAATCCTCAAAAACTTGGTTCCCACGAATATGATCCCCGTGCCAATGACTATTAACAACATATTGAGGAGCCCTATCTGTTAACTCACCAGCTGCTTTACGAAGGTCAAGTGCCGCTTGCTGTGTATTAAACGTATCAAATATTAAAGTTGCATTACCTAGATCTACTATCCCCGCATTACCTACTGACCCAGTCCCTTTAATCGCAATTGCTGCATAAACGCCATCACTTATTTGTTCTAGATCAAAATGCTTGGAGTTACTATATTTTAGATTATTCAATTTTTTAATCTCCTTCAAAATCGCCATCTACTTGGCATATCAATTTAACTTTACCAAATGAAAATACACATGGATAGACTTATTTTTTATCTGTTGAGGAGCATAGAGATGCAAAATGTCATTGATGGTTTAAATTATTGGATAAGAACAACCATATGTTATTGGATCTTATCAGCAAGAACAATGGGTAGGATTACAGGATTATCTAGAACAAATGGAACGGGAACATCATTCTAAAAATCACGTCTTCAAATAAAATGAATCGCAAAAAAACACCAAGCCATTTATGGACTTGGTGATTGTGTTTTTGCACGTTAATCATGAATACACATCATGCGCAGATGTTATAAAGGCAGGTCGCGTTTACGAAATAGAACAATAGCTAGACCGAATGAAACCAATCCGATAGCGGAAAGTATGATGGAGGTTACAAGTATATCTCCACTGCCGTTTATAATTTCACCCGGCTTATATAAGGAGAAGATTGAGAAGTATTTTGTCCAATCGAGCTTATCGCTGAATTTACCAAGGAGATCCAAACTGAAGAACCCAAAAGTAATCAATCCGGAAATGCCAAGCGCCTTCCTCTCGTCATTGCAAAGAGAGGACACGAGGAAGGCGATGCCGCCGACAGCAAAGAATAGCAAGAACGCAGAGATATTCATCTGCATGAATTTGGATGTATCAAACTCGTAGTCAGCTCCTAGAAACCAAACGTTTCCTGCAAACCCGGCGATGGTCGTGACGGCTATGATCAGGAATAGTCCGGTTGTCAAAACAGTTGCTTGCGTGAAAGCAACTTTCCCTCTAGTCGTCGGGGTCGACAAAATATAAGCCATGGAGCCTTGATCCACTAGTTTAGCCATGAGCTGAGTCGATAACTGGACACATAGGATCGCGAGGATGAGAACGAGAATTAATCCGTAGTATTCCCCCGAGATGAATGCCTCTGCAGTGCCAAAGCCGTTAAGACCAAAGGCTTTCCCAACTCCTGCCGGCATAGACTGAACCAGCTCGTCTATGGCTTTGGAGCTTTTGGCGATACCGGGATATAACCAGAACATAAGTAGGATATAAAATGCAGACCCAAATGCGTAGTTCATGAAGCCTTTCATGTTGACTTTCATCATCTGCTTATATAAGGTAGCATTCATTTCATCATCCCCTTCCGATCGTAGTAATCCATAAATATATCTTCTAAGTTCTGAGTAAAGATATCGATATTGCGCACCTTGTACTTTGACGTTTCTTCCACAAATTTATCATAATTGCCTAGAACGGCAACTCTCACCCGATTCCCTTCGTGCGATTCAATTAGTAAACCGGAATTCAGGAATGATTTCGCATCTGCTTGGTTATCAAAGGTGACTTCGAACAGCTTTCGCTGCATGGATTGCAGTTCATGGATATCCTTGATGGCAATGATAATGCCGTCCTTGATTATGGCAGCACGGTCGCAGGTCCTCTCAATTTCCGGAAAACTGTGTGATGACATCAGGAATGTTTTCCCTCTGGCCTTCTCCTCCAGCACAATTTCAATAAATACCTTCTGCATAAGCGGATCAAGACCGGATGTTGGTTCATCCAGAACAATCACTTCTGGGTCATGCATGAATGCGGCTACGATCCCCACCTTTTGTTTCATACCTTTGGACATTTTGCGGATGGGTGTATGAACGTCGAACTGCAGGCGGTCGATTAAGCGAGTGCGCTTGGACAGATCTTTGATTCCCTGCATGTTAGCCATGAAATCCAAGAACGTCTTCCCCGTCATCCCTTCAATAAAAGATATTTCTCCCGGTAAGTACCCGACATAGGATTGGACTTTCCCCTGCTCTTTCCATGTATCTAGTCCATGCACCTTCACATTCCCATTGTCCGCCTTCATGAAGCCCATGATATGCCGAATCGTTGTAGACTTCCCCGCTCCGTTCGGTCCCAAAAAGCCGAAAACTTCACCTTTCTTCACCGAAAAAGATACGTCGAATATTCCTTTCCCGTTCGAGAATGTCTTCGTTAAATGTTCAACGATTATCACACTGACACCTCCAATAATTAAAAAAAAAATGAAATATCCGTAATATAATATTTCATATATATGCTATACTATGCTCAGGTAGCTGTTTAGTCAATCATTTTATGAAATATATTTATATAATTATTTCATTAAATTAATTATATTCTATAAAGTTAGGGTGAACGAAGATGAATGGTTTCGAGAAAAGGGCCAACCTAATTAAAGAGAAAATTATGAAAACCACCTTGAACATACTCCGGACAACAGATCTTAAGAGGGTTCGGATCACTGATATTTCTAAGTTGGCTAAAGTTTCGCAGGTCACGATCTATAATTATTTCGGAAGCAAGGAAGCACTGCTCCGTGAAGTATTCAAGAACTACGTTAACAAGTCCATTCGCGATTTTGAGGAATATATGAACGAGGGACATTCGTTAAAGGAAAAGATCGAGCATATCATCCTTCTGAAGAAAGAATCCTTTAATGAATTCCCACCTAGCCTGATTAAAGAACTATTAATCGAAGATCACGAGCTAACCCGTTATATCGAAGAGCAATACAAAGAAAGAACGATCCCTTTGACTGTTCGGATCATTCAGGAAGGAAAAGATAGCGGTGAGATTTCGGACGACGTTTCCATTGATCATGTCCTGGCCTTTATTCAACTGTATATGAATCAGTATGAATCGATACTGGCAATGGCTGAGCAAAGTGGGAACATAGATAAATTTCTGGAGGGTATGGTCCATATGTTCTTTTACGGAATTTGCGGAAAACCATAAGAAAGGGAGGTTGATTCGTATTACAAATTGTAGAGGGCTATGGATCAGAGTTATTCGTTATATTGTAGAAAAATTAGCTGGTGCAGGCTTTTCGTATTTTTTACTTGCACTTCTCTTTTTGTTAATGTCTTTTGATATGTTCAAGTTTGTGGATCAATTCAGGAACACAAATTTGGTGCTAATTATATACGGATATGGTATGGCCTGTTCATTGTTCATTGATCTAATTACTTATCGAATTTCGAAATTCAAGAATAGAGTTCAATTAGTTCTTTAGCAAGCAAAAAAAGATACTACATAAGCAAATACGAGATTGCTTACATAGTATCCTTTATGTATTCAATAATTAAGATTATGACACTTTATACGG
The DNA here is from genome assembly GCF_056400365.1 of Paenibacillus sp. P5_B5. NCBI lineage: Bacteria > Bacillati > Bacillota > Bacilli > Caryophanales > Paenibacillaceae > Paenibacillus > Paenibacillus sp. P5_B5. The sequence goes on along the minus strand of NZ_JBFULK010000003.1, from coordinate 284,451 downwards.
TACTGTTACGATGGGACCCTTCTGTCCGCTTGTACTCGTTGCATGAAACCGAGTTGTATAATTTCCTGCTGGAGCTTCGTGCGGAATTTTGAATTGAAGACGATAGCGTCCGTCCCCTAAATCTTGAAAAATTTGAAATATACCATATTCTATTACTGTAAATACCACATTCTTCACTGGCTCAGTTGCTCCGCTTAAATTAGCTACAATCACCAGATTATCTCCTCTACGTCCTTGATCTGTTGGTTCTACATTTACACTTAAGTCATAATTAAATTCGGACATTACGTACACTTCCTCTTCGAAATAATTATTCTGACTAGTCAGTATATTAACAATGTAAGCGTAAACTATGATTCTGTCAATAAAGGAAAATACTACAAAAAAACATCAAGTGATCTACACTTGATGTTTTTGAAATAAACTTTAGATACTTCTTCCAATGACCTCTTCGTAGGTTGGAAGTACCGCAACAGCCCCTACTTTGGTACAAACAATGGCACCTACCTGGTTGGCCAAACTACTACTTCACAAGTGCATCTAACACTTTGCCAACACTATCATGAATAATATAATTAGCGCGACCATCATAAGGTGTTGCTTCTTTATTAATGAGTATTAGTTTATTGCCTCGATAATAACGAATCAGCCCTGCAGCTGGGTTAACAGTGAGTGAAGTTCCTCCAATAATCAATACCTCAGCATCTGATATGAATTGTAAGGATTGCTCAAGTACATCTGAATCCAAAGCTTCTTCATATAAAACAACGTCTGGTTTAATGATTCCATCACATACCTTGCAATGGGGTACAATAGACTCACTAGCAATTACATAGGTCAAATCATAGAATTCTCCACAATCCATACAATGATTCCGATGTACGGAACCATGAAGTTCCATAACACGATGACTACCAGCGATCTGATGAAGTCCGTCGATATTTTGCGTAATGACGGATTTTAACTGGTCTCTACGCTCAAACTCCACTAGTGCATGATGAGTTTTATTCGGCTTCGCATGCGGGTAAACCATCTTGCTTTTATAAAAGGAATAGAAATCCTCCGTATGACTCTTAAAGAACGAATAACTTAACATAACCTCTGGAGGATATGCAGATCCCTTCGTATCTTTATATAAACCTGCAGCGGATCTAAAATCAGGGATATCACTTTCCGTCGATGTACCCGCTCCACCGAAAAATACGATATTTTGACTTGCCTTAACGAGTTCCTTTAGCTGATTCATATCCATATCTGTGACCTCTCTTTGTTTAGTTAATACAAATATACCTCAATCTATCCTATAGATACATATTATAAAAGCATCTAACCCTCATCAGATTAGATGCTCTCTTATTAATTCTTTTTGTTTCCCATGAAAACTAATCCAATAATACCCGCACCCGTATGAGTCCCAATGATCGGTCCTATGGAGCTGATAATGATTTCTTTAACGATATTTTTCTCTTGAATTAGCTCTGCCAGCTTCTCAGCATTCTCTAGATTATCACCATGTCCGATAATGACAGTTTGATTGTGTAAATCTACGCCTTCTTCAAGCATATGCTCTAGTAACACTTCGAGAGATTTCTTCTTACCCCTCACTTTAGTGACAGTAATCAAACGTCCTTCATGGTCTACACTCAAAACAGGTCTGATTTTCAAGGTAGATCCTATTAAAGCTTCTACAGACGTAATTCTTCCTCCACGTTTGAGATGATTCAAGTCTTCCACAGTGAACCAGTGACGCACATGATCTTTATTTTGTTCAATCCATTCCTGCAATTCATCCATATTCATGCCCTCTTGCTTTTTGTGCGCAGCATGATATACAAGAAGTCCTTCGCCAATTGATGCAGCAATAGAATCGATACTTACAATCATTCTTTCCGGATATTCTTCTAGAAGATCTCTTATGATAATCTGTGAAGTATTATAAGTACCACTTAATCCTGAAGAAAAAGCAATATATAGAATATCTTTACCCGCTTTAAGGATCTTTTCAAAAAATTCTCTATAAATACCATAATTAATTTGAGTAGTTTTGGATGTCTTTCCTTGTCTTAGATTATCATAGAACTCAGGAAAGCTCATTTCTCTTTCATCTGGATAATGCATGTAGCTCTGATCATCCAAATCAAAACTCATAGGTATGACTGAAACACCTATATGATCAAGTAGCTCTGACGGTAGGTCTGCTGTCGAATCTGTAACAATAACGTATTCTGGCACGTATAGTAATCCTCCTGATCTCTTTTATGCAAAAAAAGCGTAGTGTAGTTTAGAGATAGATAAATACCATTTTAACACTACCAAAATCGATCGTATATGCACAGAACATTACTTTTGTGTAAAATCTGCTCTATTGTTCTCTTGCTGCAAATCGTTCAAGCGCTTGCCTCATTGAACCTTCTACTGTGATTAATACTTGTTCAGTTATATGGTCAGGGTCCTCTTTCATACCATTTCGTAACCAATGACTCACAATCCCAACAAGTGAGATCGTATAATAATGGGCCACAAAATCCTTATCCTTCAATTGCACGTTCAAATCACAAGATATTTCATTTACAATTTCTCTAGTAACACGATATGTTACTGCGTACATATACTTTTCCAAATGTTCTCGTTCAAGAGAACATAAAGCACTTAATAAAAATTTACCTTCATTAGTTAAGTAGTTAAATAAGTGCAACAATCCTTCTCTCCAATTATGATAACTATTATAAATTTCTAACTGATTCAGGGCATCTTCTTTGTAAACCCACTCTAATAGCTCATAAATATCTCGGAAATGATAATAAAAGGTTCGTCTATTTAATTGACACTCATTTACAATCTCTTGAATCGTAATTCTCTCTAAAGGTTTATTATTCATGTGTTTTTTTAACGCATAACCTAGTAAAACTTTGGTTTTATGACTAGGAGGAAGTTCTTCCAAGATATATCCCCCCTTCTTTATGAAACTCAAAAATCAACTTCAAATTCCATTTTATATTACTCAAGTATTTAATCAATTTCAAGATATTTATGTAACAGCTCTCGCTCTTTACCCGCGTCTAATCCTGCTTTTCGCTTCATACTAATGTCCCTCGCTTTATCCCATTCGACTGTATCTTGAATCGTTTCACTTAAAGGACGAAATGCAAGTCCTACCTCAACTGCTTTCCGATTACTGACCTGTTGAAAATAAGCCATATCCGCATGATCTTCTGTTGCTGGTATCCATAAAGGCATTTCCATCCAAGCGCCAACTCCCTGTTCAACTAAGTATGTATCTTCGATCCATATGAGTTCAGCGTTACTTTGTGATGTTTGTATACAAGTCTCCAGTAAATCCTTCATTGTCAGCAATTGATCTGGTCCCGTAGCCTGATAAACACCCGTTTGTTTCACTTCTACCATCGTGATAATCCAATTCGCTAAGTCACGCACATCAATAAATTGTATAAGAGTATCTGGATTCCCTGGAGCAAGTACTTTACCCCCTTGGTCAATACGAACAGGCCAATAGGTGAATCGATCCGACGGATCTCTTGGTCCTACAATCAAGCCAGGGCGAATAATCAAAGCTTTATTAGGCATTATTTCTTCAACGATTTGTTCACATCGTGCTTTCAAGGGTCCATACCATTCGGCCACATTCTCCGATAATTCATCGTCTAACTGAGCAACTGGAGCTGTCTCATCCATTTGCGGCAAAGTGAAATCCTGATAGACCGAGATGCTCGAAATGAATGTATAATGATCCGTAGCATCGCGCAATAAAATTACCGAGTCACGTACAACCCGCGGTACATAACCAGATGTGTCAATTATTGCATCCCAGCGTCTTCCTTCTAAGGCTTGCAGGTTCCCATCACGATCACCAACTAATCGTTCAACCTCTGGAAATACATTCGGCTCACTCTTCCCACGCGTAAATATCGTCACCTCATGACCGTTACGTAGTGCCGCTTCAACTAGGTGATAACCAAGAAATAACGTTCCTCCCAAAATTAAGATCCGCATCCATCATTCCCCCTTTATAATGTAGTTTATTATAAGAACCACTAGGGAGCAATCCACCTATTTATATATAACAAAAAGGGTTCGAGATCATTCATTACGAATCCATCTCTAGCCCTTTTATGAATCAAACCTTATTCAATTAACTTCTATTCAAAGGATACGAACTGCATTCTCATAATTACATTTATTTCATGTCTATTGCTTTATCAGCTTTGGGTAGGTAAGCAAGCTTATAAATACCAGCAACAAATATAGCGCCACCAGTTAAATTACCTAGGAAAACCGGTGCAAAGTTCTGTAAATAATCAAGCCATGTCATATCTGCTCCGGCAAATATAGCTGCAGGTATAACGAACATATTCGCAACAACGTGCTGAAAACCGATCGCAACGAATGCCATAGTCGGGAACCAGATGCCAAGAATTTTACCACTTAAATCATTAGCTCCATAGGATAACCAAACTGCTAGAGCGACAAGCCAGTTACACCCAATGCCAGAAATAAATGCTTGTAAGAAGGAATCATGAATTTTATGCTCGGCAATGCTAATCGTTTTCTCCAAAAAAGGCCCTGTTTCGGTAAGTCCCACAATATGTCCGAAGAAGTAAGCAACGAACAGCGCTCCTGCAAAGTTACTAATTGTGACTAATACAATGTTTTTTGTCATTTGCATGGTTGATATTTTACGCTGCATACGTGCTAACGGCACAGCCATCATATTACCAGTTAATAATTCTCCACCCGCAATAAGCACAAGTATAAGTCCTACCGGGAATAACGATGCACCTATAAAGGTCGTCATGCTTCCCCATTCCGCAGGTGTATTAGCTATCACCCGAATATAGAGTAAATAACCAAGTGCGATAAAAGCACCCGCTGCAAATCCCAAGACTAGCACGCTTTGTGTAGATTGCGTTGCCTTTTTAGTCCCATTCTCAACTGTTATTTCTGCAATTTGCTGAGGTTTGTGGTAAGCCATCAAGCAACCCCCCTGTTCGTAATCGAAAATCAATATAACATCACTATTATAAATTAACATCATTAATAATAATGTGAAATAAATTACATATTAAACAAAAAAGAAATCCGTATCAAATGGATATGGATTTCTCATAAGTATATTTATAATTACTTTATCTTAAACCCAGCCGCGTGCGATTAATGCTTCAGAAATACGTTTAAGAGAGATCATGAATGCTGCTGTACGAAGATCTGTATTGTACTCTTTGGACAAGGTACGAACTGCAGCATAAGCATTCTTCATAGAAACTTCTAGCTTCTCGTTAACTTCTTCTTCACTCCAGTAGTAGTTCATTAGGTTCTGTACCCATTCGAAGTAAGAAACCGTTACACCACCAGCGTTAGCAAGAATATCAGGAATTACGATAATTCCTTTGTTATTCAGAACTTTGTCTGCCTCTGGAGTTGTTGGACCATTAGCTGCTTCAGCGATGATTTTTGCTTGAATACGATCTGCATTTGAAGAAGTGATTACGTTCTCAAGTGCCGCAGGAACTAAGATATCCACTTTAAGCTCAAGAATTTGTTCTGCACTAATTTCATATTCTTTACCGTAGTCGATTAATGAACCATTATCTTTGCAAGCTGTTAATTTCTTAACATCAAGACCATTCTTATTATAAAGCGCGGTTTTGGAATCAGATACTGCTACAATGTTGCAACCAATTTCGGATAACAATTCAGCAGCAATGCGGCCAGCGTTACCAAATCCTTGAATAGCTACTGTTGCTTCGCTTGGAGCAAGACCGATTTCTTTAAGCGCTTCTTGAATCGTGAACACGCAACCACGTGCTGTTGCTTCGTTACGACCCTTGGATCCACCAAGGATTAGTGGCTTACCAGTAATAACGCCTGGTTGGTTAGAACCTTTAAGACGGCTGTATGTATCCATCATCCATGCCATCGTTTGTGCATTCGTATAAACGTCTGGTGCAGGAATATCGCGGTCAGGTCCAATAATATCAGCAATAGCTTCGATATAAGCACGACTGACGCGCTCAAGCTCACCTTTGCTCATTTTCGTTGGGTCACAAATTACCCCACCTTTACCACCGCCGTACGGTAATCCTACTACGCCACATTTAAAGCTCATCCACATGGATAACGCTTTAACTTCATCTAGAGATACTTGTGGGTGAAAACGAATACCACCTTTAGTTGGTCCAATCGCATCACTATGTTGTGAGCGATAGCCTTCAAATACTTGACAAGTACCATCATCCATTTTTACTGGAAAGTTTACTGTGAGTACACGTTTTGGTTTTTTTAGCACCTCAACAATATGTTTAGGTAAGCTAAGTTTGGCAGCTGCTAGCTCCACTTGTATTTGAGCAATTTCATATGGGTTAAGTGATTCTTGTTGTGTAGCGTTTACAGTTGTCATAGTCTCATCATCCTTCTCTATCTTTTGTTAAGTATTCTAACATAATATATTTTAAAAGAAAATACAAAATCAATTAATGTTTTTTATTGGAGTGAAAAATACTTTTGCAGTAAAGCGCTAAAACGACACAACATAGAATAACTAATGATATATGGTAACTGATGTTTTATGCATTGTCTGTGTTATAATTTACAGGCAGCATCAAGAGCTTCAGATCATATAATTAACAAAGGAGAGCCATGAAACAGACCTTTACTATTAAGCAAAAGATACAGCAATTGCTTGTTATCTTACTCCCCATTCTTGTCACTCAATTAGCCCTTTTCTCCATGAGTTTCTTTGACACAACGATGTCTGGTCATGCGAGTCCAATTGATTTAGCCGGAGTTGCCATTGGCACAAGCATCTGGATGCCGGTCAACACCGGCCTTACGGGTATTCTATTAGCAGTTACCCCGATCATCGCTCAGCTCATTGGCGCTAAGCGTAAGGAACAGATTCCTTTTAAGATCATGCAAGCCCTTTATTTAGCGATAACAATCGCTGTCATTATCATCATTATTGGAGCCTTTGCACTATCTCCACTATTAAATACGATGAATCTAGAACAAGGGGTATACGATGTTGCGAAACATTTCTTAATAGCCATCTCACTTGGAATTGTCCCCCTATTTTCATACACTGTATTGCGCTGTTTTATCGATGCACATGGATTTACTCGTATTACGATGTTTATCACGCTAGTAACTTTGCCTGTCAATGTTTTGCTAAATTACTTGCTTATTTTCGGTAAATTCGGGTTTCCGAAGCTTGGAGGAGTTGGTTCAGGCTACGCCTCAGCAATTACATATTGGATTATTCTTCTGATCACGGTCTACTTTATTTGGAAGAAAGAACCCTTTATAGAATTACGTGTTTTCAGCAAATTACATCGCCTTTCACTTCAGACATGGAAAGAATTATTAAAACTCGGCGTACCTGTAGGCTTTGCTATCTTTTTTGAAACTGGCATTTTCGCTGCAGTAACCCTGATGATGAGTCAATTCAATACGATTACCATAGCTGCTCACCAAGCTGCTATGAACTTTGCATCTTTCTTGTATATGGTGCCACTTAGCATTTCGATGGGTCTTACGATTATGATTGGCCATGAGGTCGGTGCTAAGCGATATAAGGATGCCAAAATCTATAGTTATCTTGGAATAGGATTAGCGGTTTCATTATCCCTTCTATGTGCAGCTGGTTTGTTCATGTTCAGTGAACAGGTTGCAGGCTTCTATACAACCAATGATACCGTATTAGCTCTTGCTCAGCAGTTCCTCGTATTCGCAGTCTTCTTCCAACTGTCTGATGCAATTGCTGCACCGATCCAAGGGGCTCTACGCGGCTATAAAGATGTTAATTTTACCTTGATCATGGCATTCATATCCTATTGGATTATTAGCCTACCTCTAGGCTATATATTAGCTAATTACACATCATTACAAGCGTTCGGCTATTGGATTGGACTTATTTCTGGTCTTGGCATTGGGGCCATTGGTCTATTAGGGCGTTTGATCCGTTTACAACGTAAACAAGAGCGACTCACACCTGTTAAACCAACTGAAAGTAAACGTATAAGTAACTCATAATACCCAAAAGGCGCTATACCTCTTGCCGTACATTAGTACGATCAAGAAGTATAGCGCCTTTATACTTGCATAACTTTATACTGATATATCTTTATGCTTTACCTATATGTGTAATCGTTCATTCGAAGTTCATCATCTTCGCCTTGAGACCTTCCCCGTTTTCACCTTTGTCTTAGGGACACTGACTTTAGCTGGCTTCTTGGTGACTGAAGATGATTTCTTACTGCTTGAGCTACTCGAATTACTAGAATTGCTCGAGCTACCCTTATCCCGAATAATTTTACCAGTAATTCCACCTGAATCACTCGATTTCGTATCTTTCACTGATTCAGACTTCTTGCTTGTAGAACCAGTACTGCCACTGTTACGTTTCGTAATCGATCCCGTTTTATTTACCGTTATCGGTGGTTTAGCCTTCTTATCTTGCTCTGTTGGCTTGGTATAAACCGTCTTTGGCTGATACGTATCACGTGAGTTATAACCACGATATTTGCCCGATCCCATTGATCCTAAGGAATCAAAGATCGAACCAATAATAGATGCGGTTAGATACCCTTTCAGAAAATCAGAGGAATAATTGTTCTTCACATATTGCTTGGAACTGATTTCAATCAGGGAGTCTTCTGGTTTGGCTGTATCCTTTTGGACATGATAAATCTCATCATTGTAAACTAGGAACATACGCTCCGTATCTTCCTTGGAAATTTCCTTCGGTTTCTTCTCCTCGGCTATTTCCTTTGCAACCTCTGGTACGGTCTGATTCGCTGCGCGATACACATAAGAAGTTTCGTTGCCGTTCTTATTGACCGATTCTAGCGGAAAAGACTCGCTGACAGAATAAGTACATGCCGCAAGCAGTGGAATAATAAGGCTCACGACAAGCAAACATTTTAAACTGTATAAGAGCCGTTTAGCCACGTGATCACCTCACCTTTAAGTTCCTCGAATCACTTTAACGTCAGCATTCAAGATCCATTCACCTTCATATAGCATGAATCGTCCATCCTGCCACTCAATTCGAAGCAGCCTGGAGGAATCAGATTGGTACTGCCAAACATGTTGTTCTCCAACTTGTTGAAATGGCGTTCTACCATTTACTTGAACAAACCCGGAATACTGTTCTTCCAAATGATAGATTTCATCATCTAGCTCCATAGAGGTCGGAACTTCATCAGGGGAGTCCAGTCTGCCATCAATTGGTGTATATAATGAATAAACGAGTCTCTCTCGCTCTTCGATATGCAAGTAACGAATCGTATTGCCGTCTTGCAAGGTCAGAACGACAGCATTACGTTGTTTATTATGCAAGCGGCCTGTCACTTGGTAGGTTACAAGAGACACTTCACAAATGTCACCCGCTCCAAGCTGCAGCATACTTTTCTCTACAATTGGTGCTTCAGGCTTAGCTAGAATATTCTTAATACGCTTAAACAAACTCATTGCATAGTCTCCTTCATTAAAGTTGTCATTAGCTGATATAAGTTGCACCTACGATGATTAATGCACCGACCATATGCAAAGAACCAGCAATTAAACCATATGTGACTTTACCATCATGTGTACCTTCAACTAGCTTCATGCCAGTAATCAGTGATAGTAATAAACGAACGATTAATTCTAGTACTAATAAAATGAGGAATGCAATAAACGAGAATAGCAGCCCTGCCCACAAATCGTTAAATACACTGATCGATTCGGAAAGGATGTAACCTTGAGCAAATAGCTTCATGACAAATCTTAGTGTCACTGCCATATTGCCTTTTTTCATTTCTTCAAAATCTTTATAACGTGTTATTAACGAGTCAATCGTCATTAATACAAATAAAAGTACAGCCCCAGCACCTGCCCATACGAGCGTGCCAAGTACGACCGTCCATGCCATATCTGTTCCTCCCTAAGGCTAATAATACTTTCGGATAACATATAAATTCGATATCACGCAAAAAGAGAAACGTCCTAAGACGCTCTCTTCCTGCATGCAATAACCTCTTTATGCGTTTTATTCGTATTTTTTCATTAGGGCAGCAAGCTCATCATCGACAGCTTTGTTTGATCCTAATTTAGCGATCTCATCATCTAACGAAGCATCTTTCGCTGCAAGCTCGTTGCTTGCTTCAGCTTGAGCTTCCATTTGCATCATTTTTTCTTCCATGCGCTTAAGTCCATTAGCAGCCGTGTCGGAGCCTAAACCACTCATCGCTTTATTGATCTCATTTTGTGCTTTGGCAGCATTAAAACGAGCAACAAGCGTTTCACGTTTGTTCTTCATATCTACTAGCTGCTTACGCATTTCATCAAGTTTAGCACGCAGGTTATTTGCAGCTGTTTTGTTCTGATCGTACGCTGTTTTGTATTCAGCCATTTTCGCTTCTGCTGATTTCTTCTCTTCCAGCGCACGACGAGCTAAATCAATATTTTGTGCTTGAGCAGCAATATTGGCTTGCTCTTCACGTTTCTTCACAAGCGCTTCTTGCTCTTCGTACAAGGCTTTGAATTTCTTCTCAATCGCGATCTGTGCAGCTACTGCCTTCTCTGCATCCTCTAAATCTTCTTGCATATCACGTAAGTACTGATCAGTCATTTTGATTGGATCTTCTGCTTTTTCAATAAGGGAATAAATGTTAGACATTGTTAAATCTCTAAAACGTTTAAAAATAGACATATATGGTTTCCTCCTCGAGAAATGGTTTCATAACTGTAATACGCAACATGAAAAACTAAGTTTCAAAAGTATTCTACTTTATATCATTATTTTAGCATCATTTACCAAAGCTGTGTACTGGATATGATATAAAAAAACCGGAGCGCAATAAATGCGTATCCGGATTATCAATTGTTTTGAATAAATTAAGGCATGTATGTGCCAGAGCCCGGTCCAATTTCCCATCCCATGAATATCCAAATAATGAGCATGAAATTAACAATCTGATGAGGGGGGGCACCATTTAATGCAGAGCAAACTAAAAAGCTATATTCCAAGCAAATGGGAAAAAACGATTGTGTTAAACAGACATTCCAATATTCGCCGCTACATTCCCGAGACTGCTCTTTTTACGACTCATAAAACCAGACAATTGCTTAAACGCTACAAAGTCATGTTTATTAAGCCTGATACAGGTTCCAAAGGTATAGGGATCGTTCAAGCACTACAACAATCGAGCCATCATAAACAGCCCTTCCACTTAAAATGGAAAACAAAGAAAAAATCATTCCGTACCGCCGCACACATGTTCAAACAATTAGACAAACAAATGACTAAACGTAAATATATTGTGCAAAAAGGAGTTCGTTTACTAGAAAGAGATGGAAGGCCTTTTGATTTTCGTGTCATGATTCAGCGGAATAAAGATGGTAAGTGGGAAGGAAGCGGTGTTATAGGGAGACTCGCTCAGCGCAACAAAATTGTAACCAATGGCGCTCAGGGAGCTAGTTTACATTCGATCCACGAGCTGCTTGAACCTTATTTAACAGAGAATGAAATTGATGGATATATTAGCTTTTTATATTACTTAGGCACACAAGCGAGTAAGCAAATCCGAACTGCATTTCCTGATGTGTGGGAGATTGGGATGGATATTGGGATCGATAAGAATCTAAAGCCTTGGATCATTGAAGTGAATACACGTCCTGAATATGAACCCCTATCTAAGCTTCAAGACCAGACCATTTATCGCCGTTTATTACGTAATTGGAAACACGCCCGTGAACTAGGTTATAAGCGCTATAAATAGCAAAAGATCGATCGCCATTTGAACAACTCTGAAGGAATCGATCTTTTGCTCATTCTTAAACGTTCTTAAATACCACATTTAGAGGATGAGTCCTCTTCTGTCCCAGCTTCAACACTAATTTTATCAGAGATCGTATCTCGAATGATCCCCATAACCAGCTGGAGCATGTAATTAATATCCTCTTGTGATTGCTTGAATTCATTTACAATTGGTACTGAATCAAGCTCATCTTGTAGTTGATCGATTTCGTTCTCAATCTTCTGTACCATTTGTGAGTTCTGGAACGACTTGAACGCAACAATTTCTTTTTGTTTTTTCTTAATTTTATTAATTAATTGTTGAATACCTTCATTACTTGAGATTTGCTTCTCCGCTTGTTGAAAAAATTGAATTTCAGTAGATGTTGTTAATAGCTCTGCTAACTCTTTTGTTTTAGCCATGATATCTTCACGGATTACGAATTCAACATTCGTATGATGCTCTATCGGACAAGGTTCTAGCTCATTGTGGTTCGACATATTCATACACTCTCCCAGTTTGATCGAAATAATCGACAGTTTAGATAGTCATTTTTATTGCTTCCTCTACTTGATCCCCTTTAAGGAAGTAGGTTTTGGCTTCTGTAATTCGCACATTAACGAATGAACCGATGAGTGTTCTCGATCCGGTAAAGTGGACTAGCTTATTCGACCGAGTTCTACCCGAAAGTACATTAACATCATACTTACTATCGCCTTCAACAAGCACTTCAAGCACTTCGCCAATCAACTTATCATTGTTTTGTTTGCTATATTCACCTATTGCATCATTCAGGCGATATAAGCGCTGTTTCTTCGTTTCCATTGGGACATCATCTACCATAGATGCGGCAGGTGTTCCTTCTCGCGGTGAGTAGATGAACGTAAACGCCATATCAAAACCAACTTGTCTTACAAGTGACATCGTCTCTTCAAACTGCTCGTCCGTTTCCCCAGGAAAGCCTACGATAATGTCGGTAGACAGGACTGCATCTGGAATTGCTTCGCGGATTTGGTCAACAAGTTGAAGATACCGCTCACGTGTATATTTACGTCCCATTTTCTTCAGCACATCCGAGCTACCTGATTGAACAGGTAAATGAATATGCTCCATTAGATTACCTTTTTTAGCCAAAACTTCAACAAGTCGATCATCAAAATCACGGGGATGTGATGTCATGAATCGAATCCGAGGAACATCGATCTTATGAATGTCATCCATCAAATCGCCAAACGTATATTCCAAATCATCAAAATCTTTACCATAGGCGTTCACATTCTGACCAAGCAAAGTTATCTCCTTGAAGCCTTGCCGCGCGAGATCCCGTACCTCTGCTAGAACATCCTGAGGTCTGCGACTACGCTCCTTACCACGTGTATAAGGTACAATGCAGTACGTACAGAACTTATCACAACCATACATGATATTTACCCATGCACGCATACCTTCTCGCTTATGCGGTAAGTTCTCAACAATGTCGCCCTCTTTAGACCACACTTCAACGACCATTTCTTTGGAGAAATAAGCTTCCTGTAATAGACGTGGCAATCGATGTATATTGTGTGTACCGAAGATCATATCAACGAATACATGCTTCTGAAGAATTCGGCTAACTACGCCCTCTTCCTGTGACATACAACCGCATACCCCAAGGATAAGACCTGGTTTTTGTGTTTTGAGCGTTTTGAGATGTCCTAACTCACCGAACACTTTATCTTCTGCATTCTCACGAATCGCACAAGTGTTAAGTAGAATCACATCCGCCTGTTTTCTGTCCTCTGTCGGCTGATAACCCATTTGCTCGAGCAAGCCTTTCATCGTCTCAGAATCATGTTCATTCATTTGGCAGCCAAATGTATAAACTAAATAAAACTTACCTTTTCCGAGTTCCCTCAGCTCTTCCAAAACTGCATTTTCATAAAAAACTTGAATGTCTTCTCTGCCCCTGCGCTTCTCGTCTTTATGAGATGGCTGACTCTTAATTTGAACTTCACGTCCGCCAATCCGATACTTCTTACCGTTCTCATCCTCAGCAAGTAATTTAGCACCTGAGAAATCAAAGTATTTGGAGTAGTCCTTAGCACCCTTGACGGATTTTAAGTCCGTTGAGTCACTTGCCTCCTTCTTCATTCTGTAATCACATCCCTCTATGTTTATAAACAATTATCTTTATAGTCAATACAAAATTATATCATACTGAGACACCGTATTTCTATCTACTGAAAAAGGCAATATACGCACAAAACTTGATGAATTAAAAACAATTCAGATTTTTATGAGTGAAAATCAGGTTTGATCGTAAGGACAATCCGTTCACGCAGCGTTCATCTTGCGACACTATAAATAAAACTCCCCTAAATTATAGAGGAGTTTCGTATAACGAAGTGAATGAATCGATTACCCGATAATTTCTGCCATTTGACCGGTTCTTACACCAGCAGCATTGCCTTCATCCGTGTCGATATGCATATCAAGTGCAAAGGAATCCGATACACGAGCAATTACATCGTCAAAAGTTAAAGGACGGAGGCCATTAAGTTTTACTTTTAATACTTGCTTATCTTGAATGCCCCACTTAGCTGCATCTGAAGTGTGGAAATGAATGTGACGAGCAGCTACAATTACACCTTTGTCAAGTTCAACTTCACCCTTAGGTCCTGTTAGCTTCACGCCAGGTGTTCCTTCGATATGACCTGATTCACGTACTGGAGCTGGGATACCAAGCTTCATCGTATCAGTCATCGCAACTTCAAGTTGTGATTCTTTACGAGCTGGACCGAGAATACGAACCTTGTCGAAACCACCTTTAGGACCGGATACTGCTACAGTTTCTTCAGCTGCAAACTGTCCTGGTTGCGTAAGATCCTTCATCACTTTAAGCTCATATCCTGCACCGAATAAGATGTCAATATGTTCCTGTGATAAGTGAATATGTCTAGCTGAAATGCCGATTGGTACTAATTTGCTCTCTGAATTCGTTACTTGTTCATTATTCATGTGTTTGTCCCATCCTTCATTATGCGAGTACAGTATGATATGTCTACTTCATTTTATAAAAAACGAGCCTCAAAGTAAACCCATAGTCATATTAAGACAACATAGAAAAAGCATGTGGTTCGAAAACCACATGCTTAAGTAAGTAAAATAATTATTTGAATTCAGATACGAGTTTTTCGAAATCAGGCTTCGAAAGGTGAATATCTTGGTTAACAAGACCTTGTGTCTTAAATCCAGGCACCAAATCTTCATAGCTCTTTCTTGATTTATCTTGATAGATAATACCAGTGATTAGACCGTTAGTTTCCATCAATTTAGACATTGCAGCTATGCGGTTCGACGAATCGTAATCAGGTGTATCATCAAGATCTTGCACATGTTCTCTGAACCAATCGTAAGTGTTCACTTTATTGAAAGTTACACATGGGCTAAATACATTGATCATCGAGAAACCTTTATGATTAATACCTGCTTCAATAATAGCAGTTAATTGCTTAACATTGGATGAGAACGCTTGAGCTACGAACGTTGCACCTACTGCTAGAGCCATTTCTAATGGAGCTAGTGGCGTTTCAATTGAACCAGCTGGAGTACTCTTCGTCTTGAAGCCTTCACCACTACGAGGTGATGTTTGACCTTTAGTCAAACCATAGATTTGGTTATCCATTACAATATAAGTCATATCAATGTTACGACGAATCGCATGTACAGTATGACCCATACCAATTGCAAAACCATCTCCGTCACCGCCTGATGCGATAACTGTTAATTCTCTATTTGCCATTTTTAAACCTTGTGCAATCGGCAATGATCTACCATGTACACCATGTAAGCCGTATGCATTAATGTAACCAGAGATACGTCCTGAGCAACCGATCCCTGAAACGATAGCGAGTTGTTCTGGTTCAAGACCAAGATTCACAGAAGCTCTTTGAATAGATGCTTGAACAGAAAAGTCACCACAGCCGGGGCACCAGTTAGGTTTTACGTTATTACGGAAATCTTTTAATGTTGCCATGTGAGTGTCATCCCCTTACATTCTTCATGAATTTCAGCCGGTAAAAATGGATTACCGTTATATTTAAGAAGGTTCTTAATTTTATCGTGATTACCAATGTTTAGCTTAATCAAGTTTGCTAACTGACCTGTCGCGTTATTTTCAACAACAACTACAGTTTTAGCTTTATCAATCAAAGGTTTCAACTCTTCGACTGGGAACGGATGCATTAAACGAACTGTTACATGATTCGTTGCAATTCCATCAGCGCTTAAACGAGTTCTTGCTTCATCAATTGTACCGCCAGTCGAACCCATGCCGATAATCAACAAATCTGGATTTTCTACTGGAGCATCAACTAGAATTGGGTTTGTAACCTTCACATGCTTCATTTTCTCCATACGTTTATCCATCATTTGCTTACGGTTAACCGGGCTTTCAGATGGACGACCGAATTGGTCATGTTCCACACCAGTTACGTGGTGAATACCATTCTTAACACCTGGTATAATCCTTGGAGAAACACCATCTTCACTAAATTCATAACGCTTAAATAATTGATTCTCAGGAAGTGACGGTGCTTCGGTCACTAATCTACCGCGATCAATTACAATTTTATCATAATCAAGCAATTCAGACGATTGTTTACCTAGCGATAGTTGCAAATCTGTTAATAGAATAACAGGACATTGATATTTCTCTGCTAGATTAAACGCCTCAATAGTGTCATAGAAACATTCTTCAATTGTACTTGGTGAAAGTACGATCTTAGGAATCTCACCATGTGTACCATAGATCATTGCGTTCAAATCACTTTGTTCTTGCTTAGTTGGAAGTCCTGTACTTGGACCTCCACGCTGTGTATCTACAATAACAACTGGTGTTTCTGTAATACCAGCTAGACCAATTGCTTCAGTCATTAGTGAAAGGCCAGGACCTGCAGATGCAGTCATCGCTCTAACACCACCGTAACCAGCACCAATTGCCATTGTCACAGCTGCAATTTCATCCTCAGTCTGAATAACTGCACCGCCGTATTTAGGAAGCGTCTTAGTCAGATACTCCATAATTTCAGATGCTGGAGTAATCGGATAAGCTGGCATAAATCTGCAGCCCGCTGCAACAGCTCCTAAAGCAATCGCATCGTTAC
The DNA here is from genome assembly GCF_056400365.1 of Paenibacillus sp. P5_B5. Classification (NCBI taxonomy): domain Bacteria; kingdom Bacillati; phylum Bacillota; class Bacilli; order Caryophanales; family Paenibacillaceae; genus Paenibacillus; species Paenibacillus sp. P5_B5. The sequence continues at coordinate 267,512 of NZ_JBFULK010000003.1, read as the reverse complement.
CAATGATAAACATTTTTTCTAAACCGTCTGCAGGTTCTAACTGCAATTCTGGAATAGGACCACCAGCAAGCTCAAGCACGAATTCTGCGCCCTTACGAACCGCCTCAATATTCTTCTCTACGATAGCGGCACCTTTACGTCCATATTCCTCTTCTACTGCTTTATTAAACACTTCAACTGGTAATCCAAGTAAAGCCCATGATGCACCAGATGCCGCCATATTCTTAAATAATGATGTGCCAAGCTCCTCAGCAATTGCTGTGATAGGTACTGGGAACAACCGTGCTTTTACCCCCTCAGGTAAAGTCGGGTTAAATTTTGCATCGGCAACAATAACACCTGTATTGCCAAGTTCGTGCGCATTAAGATCGATCGTTTCTTGGTCAAAAGCAACCAAGATGTCTAAATCATCGGATATCGAGCGAATTGGCTTTGTCGAAATACGAATCTTGTTATTCGTGTGACCACCTTTAATTCTTGAAGAAAAATGTCGATAGCCATACAAAAAATAGCCAAGCCGATTAAGGGCAGTTGAGAAAATACGGTCTGTACTTTCGACCCCTTCTCCCTGCTGACCTCCGATTTTCCAAGACAACTGACTAATCACTTGCGTCCTCTCCTTCTGTTTTGCAGCTTTTAAATAGCGCGTAAGTTGTTTAGATACAAGCTATGTTAAATAAATAATTAGTTAAATAAAAATTTTCTAACATATCTATAAATAAAATTTTATGTCTTCTACACAAAAAATACAAGTAGTTTTAATAAATTAGTGATATTCTATTTTTAGATTGAATCTATCTATATTTTAGATGGATTGAATTATTTAATTTGGTAAATTTTGTCGTAAAAATCGATGCCAATTTCCAAATAGAAATCCTTCTACCTCTTCCTTTTTATATCTTCTATAGAGTTCATTCCCCAAATTGACAAACCCTCCGGCATGTTCTAGGCCCGGAATCATTTGATCGAAGCCATCGAAATCCGAGCCAAAGGCTAGTTGGTTCACTCCTCCAAGCGCACATACATAATCTACGTGCCTAAGTAGATCGTCGATCGTAACTGGTTTTTCTTGTTTTACAAAATAAGGAACAAATGTCAAACCAACAATTCCATCCCGGTTTAGAAGCGCTTGCAGTTGATCTCTCCGTAAATTCCGATTATTCGGACATAAGTCATAAACATTGGAATGAGATGCAAAAAAAGGATTATTGGTTTCTTTTTCCAAATCCCAAAAAGCTCGTTCTGATAAATGAGAAACATCCAAAATAATTCCAATTCGTTCACATTCTCTCACAAATCGCTTGCCCTTTATTGTCAATCCACCCTGACGAGGTTCTACTGCTCCATCACCTGCCCAATTGCTATAATTCCATGTCAAACCAATTGTTCTCACACCTAAGCGAAAAGCTGTACGTAAGAGCATCAGATTACCATCAAATGCATCTGCTCCTTCTATATGTAGTAAAGTCCCTATTACACCTTCTGTATGAATTGCATCAAGCTCGGCCTTTGTACGCACGGGTCTAATGTTCGGATGACTTATAAGCTGTCTTTCGTAAATATCCACATATTCGAGTACTTGTTCAAACGTAGGAGTACCCACCTCATCCTCATCGATAAATATGGCACAGAATTGGAGCTTTACGCCACCTTCAACCAGCCTAGGTAAACCTGCTAGGAGCTCCTTACTATGCGGGTCATCAAAACGTAATCGTTTATCACTAAATAGCTTCAATAGTACATCACAATGTCCGTCTATCACCATTTTGTATCTACCTCCTACCTTTTTATACCTACTCAAGAAGAAATAGTTTCACCGTCTATATTAAGACGGGACGCGTTTCTTAAGGTGATTACTAGAAAGTATGTGTGCTTAGCCTATACTTTCTTAATGACTCAAAAAGAAAAGCCCTATTAAGGGCTATCTTTGGGTTACAATTATCTTGGTTCTACGATTAGTTTAATCGCAGTACGATCTTCACCATCAATTACAATATCCGTAAAAGCTGGTACACAAATCAAATCAACTCCACTGGGCGCTACGAATCCTCGAGCAATTGCTACTGCCTTGATCGCTTGATTAAGTGCACCTGCCCCAATCGCTTGGAGCTCTGCCGCACCGCGTTCCCGTAACACGCCAGCAAGTGCACCTGCTACGGAGTTTGGATTGGATTTTGCTGAAACTTTTAATACTTCCATGAATAAGTTCCTCCCCAGGAATAGCTAATAAATTCCATTATCAAGTCTATTCGCGATGGGAACCCTAAATTCCTTCTTCTACCAAGTAAGGAATAAAAAAGATTACGCAAAAATAAAACTATCTTCATCAAATCGTAGCAATTTAATCGATTCAGCTGCCCCAGTCGTATCATTTAATTCGATAAATACCGCATGGAAATGCCATTTTCCTTCATCGACATTGAAACGAACTGGTAATTGTGTCACGAATTTCTGAATGACTGCTGAACGCTCCATTCCAAGGATGCCATCTCTAGGACCTGTCATACCGATATCTGTTAAAACCGCTGTCCCTTGAGGTAAAATACGCTCGTCATTGGTCTGTACATGTGTATGTGTACCAACAACCGCTGATACTCTGCCATCCAAATACCAACCCATTGCGATTTTCTCAGAGGTTGCTTCCGCATGGAAATCAACAATTACATATTTGTATTGGTTACGTGCTTCTTCCAGAATTTCATCCACCTTACGGAATGGACAATCAATTGGTGGTAAGAACGTTCGTCCCTGCAAATTAATTAACAGGACTTCTCCTTCCATAGCCTTAAGAACAGTAGCACCAAGTCCAGGTGTTCCTTCTGGGAAGTTAGCAGGTCTAATTAGTCGATGATCATCATCTATAAAATCAAAAATTTCCTTCTGATCCCAGGTATGATTACCAAGTGTAATCCCACTAATTCCTTGCTCATAGAATTCTCTAGCGATTTGATGAGTGATACCGCGGCCACCTGCCGCATTCTCACCATTGGCAATAAACAGTGCGCGTGGGTAATTCGTCTTCAATCTGGGTAATACAGCTCGAAGCGCCTTACGTCCAACTGAACCTACAACATCTCCAATAAATACAACTTGTATGATCATTCACTCCCAAATACACTCTTTATATAAAAAAATGAAAAGTGGCATATCGCAGCCACTTTTCTAGTTTAAACTATTTACTTAGCGTATTCAACTGCACGCGTTTCGCGAATAACAGTTACTTTAATATGACCTGGATAATCGAGTTCTTCTTCGATCTTCTTCGTAATATCACGTGCTAAGCGGAATGATTCTGTATCATCGATCTTCTCAGGTTGTACCATAACGCGGACTTCACGTCCCGCTTGAATGGCATATGATTTTTCAACACCTTCGAAGGATTCTGTAATCTCTTCAAGCTTCTCAAGTCGTTTGATGTATGTTTCAAGCGTCTCACGTCTTGCTCCTGGTCTAGCCGCTGATAAAGCATCAGCTGCACCAACGAGCATAGCAATGATAGAAGTCGCTTCACAATCACCATGATGGGAAGCAATCGCGTTAATAACAACCGGATGCTCTTTGTATTTCTTCCCGATCTCCACGCCAATCTCAACGTGCGATCCCTCAACTTCGTGATCAAGCGCCTTGCCGATGTCATGCAAAAGCCCGGCACGTTTCGCCAAAGTTACGTCTTCACCGAGTTCTCCAGCCATCAATCCGGATAAATAAGCCACTTCCATTGAGTGTTTCAATACGTTCTGTCCGTAACTAGTTCTGAAGCGAAGTCTACCCAAAATCTTAATAAGGTCTGGATGTAATCCATGTACCCCTACCTCAAAAGTTGCTTGCTCACCATATTCACGGATACGCTCATCAATTTCCTTACGGGATTTCTCGACCATCTCTTCAATACGTGCAGGATGGATACGTCCATCTGCTACTAATTTTTCAAGAGAATTACGGGCAATCTCACGACGAATCGGATCGAAACCTGAAAGAATTACAGCTTCCGGAGTATCATCAATAATAAGATCAATACCCGTTAATGTTTCAAGTGCACGAATATTACGTCCTTCACGACCAATAATTCGGCCTTTCATCTCTTCATTCGGAAGGGTAACCACTGACACCGTTGTTTCCGCTACGTGATCGGCAGCACAGCGTTGGATAGCAAGTGTAATTACTTCTCTTGCTTTCTTATCGCCTTCTTCTTTGGCTTGCTGTTCAATCTCTTTAATCAATTGAGCAGCTTCATGACGCACTTCTTGTTCAACATTCGTAAGAATAATACTTTTGGCTTCTTCCATCGTTAAACCAGAGATGCGCTCTAATTCTGATACTTGTGATTTATAAAGCTCGTTGATCTGTGTTTGTGTTTCTTCAATTCGTTTCTCTTTGTTGGCTACTTGTTCCTCTTTTCGTTCAAGAGATTCTATTTTCTTATCCAGCGATTCCTCTTTTTGCAACAATCGTCTTTCTTGTCGCTGTGTTTCATTGCGACGTTCACGAATGTCTTTTTCAGCTTCAGTCCGGAGCTTATAAATATCATCTTTAGCTTCCAGAACCGTTTCCTTCTTCAGTGCTTCAGCTTCTTTGACTGCTGATTCCCTTATCTGTACGGCTGCAATTTCGGCACTGGAAATTTTTGCTTCTGCAAGAGATTTGCGGATAAAATAACCAATCCATAAGAAAACGAGGCCAACAACGAGAACGATGATGATCCATACCCAGGTGTCTAACATAGGCGTCTAGTTCACCTCCCCGTTGATTCTCCAAGTGTTTATCTTGGGACATTCGGTTTTTTAATCCGATTTTTAATTGGTTTGTTAGCGTATGTCTTTTCCATTGCCCTAAAAGAATCAGACAAGAAGAAACGGTTTCACCCGTCTCTATATGACGGATGCGCTTCTTAAAGTTACAAGAGTTTATACCTGCATATAAATTCTTATTAACCAAGAAGAAACGGTTTACGCCTTCCTTGCAAAGACGAGAGCGTTTCCTTAATTCATAAAGTACTAGCTTGTCTTCATGAATATTAATGCGCACAACATCTTCTGTGCTTGTTTGTTCAACTACCCACAAGTAAAAATTGGCGATTTTTACGATGAGTGAATCAAAATCATAATACAATATGAAGTTGATATAGAAAATATACAATTTTATTTTAGCTTTTGTCGAAGAGTATTGTCAAGGTAACCTGAATAAAGATAACTGGATTTTCTTCATATTGAACAAAAATATTGTCATATCTTCTTATTTATTGTAAATCAGTAGATTCTTCATCAAATTCTGTCGATCGTTGTATTTCTTCTATAACCCGTCTTACTAGTGATTGTGTATAGCCTCTACGAAGTAATAGACCCATAGTTTTGCGTTTCTTATCGATACGAGTACCAGAGGTACTCTTCCACTTACGCAAGGCAAGTGGAAGGGCAGCTTCATACTCAGCTTCTACGTCTAACGATTCCAATGTTTGTGCAATTTGCTCTTTGCTGACTCCCTTAGCTTGCAGTTCATGACGCACAAAGTTCCGCCCTTTGCGATTGAAGGAAATTCGCTGATCAGCTAATTGCTGTGCAAACATCGTATCATTCAAGTATCCTTGATCTTGCAGACGCTCGATCACATACTCACATACCTGTGCTTCATATCCAGCGGTTCTTAGCTTCTGCTTCATCTCTAACCTCGAATGCGACCTTCTGCCGAGTATTAGCAGCCCCCTGAGATAAGCCGCATGTCTCTCTTCATCCTGCATGATTCTTTCAACTGCTGGCCGATCGATCTCTTCACCCTTATGTAATCGATGCTTGATCAACATATCTTCGTGAAGTGAGAATGCATATTCCTCATTAATATAAATATTATAACGATTCTTCTTACGTACTTGTAGTTCCACCTTCGTAATGATGGAATGTGTGGATTGGTTATCTTCCCCCATCCAAATCACCCCTCTTCAATCAACATATTCTGTTGTCAAATGTAAAAGCACTCTGTATAAGTAGAAAGCACTTCTACATACAATCGATGTAAAAGTGCCACTCACTTATACTATGAATTTATTAATCCTCAAGTTCAAAATCATCTTCATCATCTTCAACAGCATCTTTGAGATTAACAGCTGCAGCCAAATTACTATTATCGCGAATCTTCTTCTCAATTTCATCAGCCATTTGCGGATTATCTTTGAGGAACTGCTTCGCATTTTCACGACCTTGACCAAGTCGTTCATTATTGTAGGAGTACCAGGCGCCACTTTTGTTGACGATATCGAGATCTGTTCCAATATCGATGATACTACCTTCTTTGGAAATACCTTCACCGTACATAATATCGATATCCGCTTGTTTAAACGGAGGAGCTACTTTATTCTTCACGACTTTAATTCGTGTACGGTTACCAACCATGTCATTGCCTTGCTTCAGTGTCTCAATCCGGCGAACGTCAAGACGAACGGACGAATAGAACTTAAGAGCACGACCACCTGGAGTTGTCTCCGGATTACCGAACATCACACCGATTTTCTCACGAAGCTGGTTAATAAAAATCGCAATTACATTCGATTTATTAATTGCACCAGATAGCTTACGTAATGCCTGTGACATTAAACGTGCTTGCAAACCAACATGTGAATCACCCATGTCACCTTCGATTTCGGCCTTCGGCACGAGTGCTGCGACGGAATCGACTACGATAATATCAACAGCTCCACTGCGTACTAGTGCTTCAGCGATTTCAAGCGCTTGTTCACCAGTATCTGGCTGAGATAGCAATAGTTCATCAATATTAATACCTAGGGCGCTTGCATACTTAGGGTCTAGCGCATGCTCAGCATCAATAAATGCTGCTTGTCCACCGGATCTTTGTACAGATGCAATTGCATGTAGAGCTACAGTTGTTTTACCAGATGATTCAGGACCATATATTTCAATAATACGTCCACGTGGATAACCACCAACACCTAGTGCAATATCCAGCGCTATGGAACCACTTGGGACTGTTTCAATTTGTGAATGTGCAGATTCTCCGAGTTTCATGATGGAGCCTTTTCCGAATTGCTTCTCTATTTGGCGTAGTGCCTGTTCTAATGCAGCTTTACGATCCGTCAAAACTGTCACTTCCTTTTATCATTATAGATATATAATAACTGCTTTTAACACCGTTGCCAAGTACTTTTTCGAACATATATTCGTCTTTTTGAGTTTCTTGATGTAATTTACCAATTTAGAGCTTATGAGAGATACATTCTGCCACAAAAAAAACCGTAGCAAAGATCATCTTTGCTACGGTTCTTCCGTTAACGTTGTTTCTATTATATAGCAATTTCCATAAAATTGCAAGAATCCTTATTTAATCCTTTGTCTGCTTGAGCATTTTCCACAGCAAGTAAAGTGCGCTCTTCGCAGAACGCAGCTTAATCGTGTCGCGGTTGCCATACGCATGCGTCTTCTGCACATGCGTATTGCCATGTATGTCTGCATAGCCGACATACACAAGCCCAACCGGCTTCCCTTCGGAAGAAGCCGGTCCCGCTACGCCGGTAATCGATACGGCGTAGTCTGCGCCTGTTGCTTGCAGCGTACCGCGTGCAAGCAGCTCCGCTGTCTCCGCTGACACAGCCCCTGGGGCGTCAGCGCCTTCTAGCACTTCCATCGGCACGCCCAGCAGCCGATGCTTGACCTCGTTCGTGTAACACACGAGGCCGCCTTTGAACACTGCTGAGCTGCCTGGGAGGGCTGTGACGAGGTCGCTGAGGCGACCGCCTGAGCAGCTCTCAGCTGCTGCGAAGGTCGCTCCGCGAGCGGTGAGGAGCTCTAGGATCGCCGATTCAAGCGAAGCTTCCTTCTCCGCATACAGATGCTCCCCTATGCGAGCACGAATCTCAGTCTCGACCTTCTCGAATCTGAGATTGGCTTCCTCTTCCGTAGCAGCACGCGTCGTAAGACGAATTGCAACCTCGCCTTCCTTCGCATAAGGCGCAATGGTTGGATCTGTCTGAGCTTGAATCAGATCAATTAACCGATCTTCAAGGGTGGATTCTCCAATGCCTCCGAACATAAGCATTTTGGAGCGAAGTGGCGTGTTTTCCTGCATGACACCAAGTAACCATGGCTTGGCATAATTCTTGAACATCGGTCGCATTTCACTCGGAGGTCCTGGTAACACGATATAATGATTATCCGCTTGTGACAGCCCAATACCAACAGCCATTCCTGTTTCGTTAAACAAAGGATCGCTTCCCTCAAGAAGTAGCGCTTGCCGTTTATTGCTTTCTACCATATGCGTCCCTCGAGTTTCGAAGAATGCTGTAATTTTAGCTAGTGATGGCTCATGCATAACAATGTTGCGATTTAAATACTTCGCTAGCACATCTTTGGTTAGATCATCTTGTGTTGGCCCAATTCCACCTGTACATACGATTAAATCAGCCCGCGAGGATGCAAGCTTGAATGCTTCCATTAACCTTCCTTCGTTATCACCAACGACAGTCTGAAAGTACACATCAATGCCCATCAGTGCTAATTCTTGTGATAAGAATTGCGCATTCGTATTCACAATTTGTCCTAACAACAGTTCTGTTCCAACCGCGATTATTTCGGCTTTCATCGCATGCCCTCCCATTCATAAACTACCTGTTTACAGCAAGAAGCAACTTACCATCCAAGACAAGATGGCCAAGCCGCTTCTTAGGGTGAAACCTTATTCGTCAATTAAGCTTTATCCGTAAAATCAAGAACATGCTTATTCTTAATGAAATAATCAATTCCTGAATAAACCGTAATTATCGCTGCAACCCATGAAGCAATAAGGTCAAACGGAAAATTAATGAACGCAAACGGAAAATTATTAATGAGTAGCGCAATAATCGCCGTAATCTGTGCTGCAGTTTTGAGCTTGCCCCATCCACTCGCTGCGATAACCTTACCTTCAAGTAATGCAATTTGACGCAATCCGGTTACGGCAAATTCCCTTGAAATAATGACTACCGCTATCCAAGCGTACAATTTGTCCATTTCTACAAGAGATACAAGCACCGCTGTAACAAGTAGTTTGTCAGCAAGCGGATCAAGAAGCTTACCTAAATTGGTAACTAGCTTATTCTTTCTTGCTATGTACCCATCAAGTGAATCTGTGCTAGCCGCAATAATGAAAATAAGCGCAGCAATAATCTGATTGTAAGTGATGCTGAAATCCTTGATATGAATTTCAGGAAACTTCACTTGAATCAGAAGGAAAAACATAATAATTGGAACAAGAAAAATTCTTGTTATTGTAATTTTATTGGCCAAATTCATTACACTACCACCCCAGATAAATCAAACTCAAAAGAATGTGTAACACGTACTTTCACTAGCTCACCAATCTCAATGTTGTCCCCTGTCACAAATACTTCTCCGTCAATTTCTGGTGCGTCATATTGAGACCTACCAATGTAGACGTTACTTCGTCCATCATAGCGCTCAATAAGTACGTCCAATTCCTCACCGACGCGATTTCCGCCACGTTTGTCTGAGATGCCTCGTTGTAATTCCATCAACGTATTCGCTCGGAATTCCTTGATATCTTCACTCAAATGATTAGGGAGTCTTGCAGCAGGTGTATCTTCTTCAGGTGAATACGTAAAGACACCAAGTCGATCAAATTCCATTTCCGTAATAAATTGTTTCAAGCCCTCAAAATCCACTTCTGTTTCACCAGGAAAGCCCACGATTAACGAAGTACGTAACGCCACGTTAGGAATACGATCACGAATCTTGCGAATCAATTCACGTGAATCCTTCTGTCTGCCTGGTCGTCTCATACGTTTTAGGATCGTATCCTCACTGTGTTGAAGTGGTACGTCAATGTATTTGCAAATTTTAGGATTTGAAGCAATCGTCTCAATTAACTCGTCTGTAAAAAAGCCTGGATAAGTATAGTGAAGTCGTACCCACTCAATCCCAGGTACATCACTTACTTTGTTCAGTAATTCAGGTAGCTTGAAGCCTTCGTATAGATCGGTTCCATAATTCGTAGAATCCTGCGCGATCAAGCTAACTTCCTTGACGCCTTGAGCTGCTAAATTGGTAACCTCAGCTACAATCGACTCCATCGATCGGCTACGGAATTTACCTCTCATAATCGGAATAGAGCAGAACGTACATGCGTTATCGCAACCTTCAGCAATTTTGATAAAGGCTGTATAACGAGGTGTCGTTACTCTTCTTGGTAATACTTGCTCATAGTTAAAAATTGGATTGCCCACATAAATCGGTTTTTTACCAGCAAGTGCAGCATCAACGATTTCATTAATGTTATGAAAATCACCTGTGCCTACAATCCCATCAATCTCTGGCATTTCTTGCATGAGCTGTTCTTTATAGCGCTGGGTTAGACAACCTGAGACAATCAATGCCTTTAAATTGCCTGTTTGTTTCAAATCCGCAATATCCAGAATTGTATTTACAGACTCTTCTTTAGCAGCGTCTATAAAACCACAAGTGTTAACAATGATTATGGTCGCCTCTTCATTGTCCTCCACAAGTGCATAACCGCGCTCATGAATTAATCCGGCCATAATTTCCGAATCAACCAGATTTTTCTCGCATCCAAGCGTAACTACTTTCACCTTCTCCGACATGTTGTTGAACCCTCCAGTTTCCTTACAGAACCATTCGCAGAGCCATTTCTAACAAGTATAATATATGGTGAAAATAGTGTCAAAAAAGAACACCCTTAAGTGTTATTCAACAACACTTAAGGGAATTCAATTCAATACTTACAGTTGCATGCTATTTAAAGTTAGCAAATGCTAATTCTAGAGGTATGTCAGCACCTTTAAGCAATTGCATCACTTGCTGTAAATCATCTTTGCTTTTACCTGTAACACGAATTTGATCGCCTTGGATCTGACTTTTGACTTTCAATTTGGAATCGCGAATTAGAACATTAATTTTCTTAGCATTCGTTTGGTCAATTCCAGACATTAATTTAATCCGTTGTTTCACTGTACTTGATGCGGCTGGTTCCACCTTGCCATGATCTAAGTTTTTGAGTGAAATTCCACGTTTGGACATTTTGGAATATAAGATATCGAGGACGTTCTGCAATTTAAAATCATCATCAGAGACAACAATTAGCTCCTCTTTCTCCAAAGTAATGGAGCTTTTGCTGCCTTTAAAATCGAACCGAGTCTCGATTTCTCGAAGTGCTTGGCTAATTGCATTGCTCATTTCTTGCATATCAAGCTTTGATACAATATCAAATGAACTTTCAGAACTCAAAGCAAAACACGCCCTTCCTATCTTAATAAGCCTTAAGGCTTTTGAATGTTTAATTGGATGTTTCTTACATTAAGGGAATCCCCGACTGGCACACTCATGCCGTTGGCTTTTAACTCAACAGCTCCTGCAGCTCCAAGAACGATCTGAGTTGTTGAGGTAACTTCCCACTCTTTAGTTTCGCCATTCTTAAGCGTACCGTTATGAATGTTGGTTTTCTTGTTGTTAGCATCAATTGTTGTAACACTTACCCAGCATTCCTTACCAATAACATTCAGTGCAATTGTCATTTTATCGGTATTGGTAACCTCGTATACCTCAAACTTACCATTTTTCCCTACCGATTTTAACTCAACAACTTGATTTGGTGTTGGTGTAGGCGTAGGCGTAGGAGTTGGAGTTGAAGACGGTGTCGTCGAAGGAGACAGAGTAGCTTCAATTGTCGGCGGAGACGCTTTTTCAGTAATTTTATTCGATTCTGCTGACGTTTCAGGGCTTCGATTGCTGTTATTATAATTAAAATAATAGATAACAATAATAATTAGCACAATGAAGGAAATAACGAGAACAGTTGAAGCAATTCGACTCCATTTTTCGGTATTTCGAGAACTGCGATTGCGTTTTCGAATCGTTGGTTCTACAGGCACCTCTTCCTCTGGTTCAGGTGAAGCCTCCATTTTATACAAACTGAGTGCTTCATTTGGATCGATACCAAGAGCTTCTGCATACGTGCGAATAAACGCTTTTACATAAAAGCTTCCCGGCAAAATCCGATAGTTACCATCTTCAATCGCTTCTAAATAACCTTTGCGTATTTTGGTTAGTTCCTGAAGCTCATCAAGTGATACCTTGTTCTTAAGTCTTGTCTCTCGTAGCAATTGACCAAGTTGTGACACAAACTCACCTCCCTTTTTGAAGTAATTACATGTTGTTTGTGAAGTCATCATAATGAATAACTTCATCTGGTGTGTTCCGCAATTCAATCATACAGGTAAAATCATCGTACGTATAGCGAGATTCACGAACAAATATATCCGGATGCTCGATAACTTTGGTCGCAGGCATTGCCATGATTTCTTCTAGAAGTATAAAATGCTGTTCATTCGACCTGAGCGTTGATACAATCCCATCAATAATGAACACATTGCTTGCGGACATTTCATCTACAGACATCTGATTGCGAACCGTTTGGCGGAGTAAGGTAGACGAGACGAATGACCAGCGTTTGCTTGCACATACACTCCCGGCAATAATAGATTCGGTTTTACCAACACGAGGCATTCCTCGAAGGCCTATTAATTGATGTCCATCCCTCTTACATAATTCACCAAGAAAATCGACCAGCAGTCCTAACTCATCCCGTACAAATCGAAATGTCTTCTGATCATCTGTATCACGCTCAATATAACGACCATGCCGAACAGCAAGCCGGTCAACAAGCTTAGGTTGGCGCAAGGCATTAATGGTAATATTATTTACTTTATTCAACATTTTACCCATCATTTCAACTTTTTCGTTGTCATCTGTTTGGATAATCATGCCACGTGCCCGATCGTCCATCCCATTAATTGCTACAATATTGATATCCAGCATACCCATTAAGGACGTTATGTCGCCAAGAAGACCAGGCCTGTTCTTATGAATTTCGTATTCAAAATACCAATCAGTGGTTACAGTAGTCTCATTTGACTTCTTAAGCGTATTATCGTCCAATTGGTTCACCCTTGCAAATTATTTGGCTTATACTTTATACCTAGTTATTAAAAAAAAATCTTTAATAAAATCATAATCCCTTCTTATATTTTACTTAATTCTCGCATTTGTGCAACTCACAATCTTTATCTATTCTTCAATCACAGTCATGATCCGTTGGTCATTGAAAAACCGTCGTACAGTTGAATCAATTTCAGATCAGATATGAAATTAATTCAGTTACCTTGTTTATCACAAAAAAAAGCCTCACAAATGAGGCTTGCTAAAAGTAACCATTATATTAAGATTTATCAACCATTTTGACCATCATACGCGCTAATGTTTTCTGTTCTTCCTCATTGCCTGCATCCCATAAATCTTTGAGCATACGCTCTTCATTATTTTCCGGGTCTACTTTATTAGATAGAAAATCACCAATATGAAAAGCAACTTTATTGATCATCTCGTCACTCATCCCGGCCCTATCACCTTGAGTTACTTTTTCGCCTAAGAATTGTTTCCACTTGTCAAACACACTAATTACGCTCATATGGGTACTTTGCCTCCTTCACTGTCTCTTTCACGAGTACATTACAGTTCTAGTGTTTGCAGATAGGTGGCAAAATATACGAACAGAAGTTACATTACGTAAGCCATCCGCCATTAGGCGAAATGATTTGCCCCGTAATATAACTTGATTCAGGCAATGCTAGGAAGTACACCAAAGAGGCAATTTCGTCTGGCATCCCAAATCTACCCATTGGAATATCATTTTCAATATCATTCTTATCTGAAGCATCAAAGCTCTGCATCATATCAGTGTCTACTGCACCTGGTGCAACTGCATTGACCGTAACGCCAGAAGGAGCAAGCTCCTTTGCAAGTGCTTTGGTAAATGCATTAATGCCACCTTTAGCAGTTGAATACACGACTTCACATGAAGCACCAGCGATCCCCCAGATCGATGAGACATTGATGATTCTGCCATATTTTTGAGCAATCATGTTAGGCATGAACGTTTGAGAGCATAGGAACGGTGCCTTTAAATTTACTGAAAGCACTCTGTCCCATTCCTCTTCCGTTACATCGGACAGAAGACCGTAATGTGATATACCAGCGTTATTAATTAGAATGTCTGGCATCATATCATAACTCTCTAATTTCTCTCTCATTTTCTCAATTTGGTCCTTACTCTGTAAATCAGCTGTTACAGTCATTACTTTGGCACCTGACTGTAAGCATGTACGTGCAACTTCATTGGCTAATTCGTGTGATTGTAAATAATGAATCACTACATTCATTCCTATGGACGCGAACCTCTGTGCGATAGCAGCGCCGATTCCCCGCGACGCTCCTGTTATCAGCACCGTTTGTTCATTAAATGGCTTCAACTGTACAGCCCCTAATTAGCTTCCTGCTTAGAGCGCACAATATTCACTGCTAAACGATTCCAGTTAAAGTGATTACGTAATCGGGAATTCACATCATCCAAAATCATTTGTTCATAGACCGGCAAAATATCAAACATATTTATGCCATTAAATAAATATTTGGTAAACTCATTAGCAATCGCTTCTGGAGAATTCAACATTCTCAGAAAGCTGCCAATTTTTTTATTGCGAGCACGTTCAAATGAAACTGAATCGATTCCATTCTCTAGCACCTGCTGTATTTCTTGCTTCAATCTTGAAACAAGCTGCTCAGGGTCTTTCGTGTCGCCTCCGATGATCGAGAATGCATATTGTTCAGCACAGTTATACTCATACCCGAATCCATCTGAAATGAGCCCTTCGTCATACAAACGTTGATAGATCGGTGAAGAACCCGAAAATAATAAATCAAGCATAAGCTTCGTAGTCAATTCTTGATGGAGTAATTCTTTGCCCTTTGCTTGTGGAGCACTTTCCTTAAAGCCCATAAGACATTTGGGTAAGGAGATGGATAGCTCACTAACCTTCAGTTTCTCATTAATTTCATTCGGCTCTTGTTCAAAAAACCGATGTATTTGACCTTGCTTTGGAAATGTTTTACTTGCTTGATTACTAATCACATATTGCATGATTTCTTCAGGCTGTACACCACCAACGACGAACAACACCATATTACTTGGGTGATAGAACGTATGGTAACAATCGAGTAGTAGTTGCTTCGTAATGTGTGAAATGGATTCAATCGTACCTGCAATATCAATATGGATTGGGTGTATTTTATACATGGCTTCTATTAAGCCATAATAAGCGCGCCAGTCGGGATGATCTTGATACATTTTGATCTCTTGACCAATAATCCCTTTCTCCTTCTCTACGCTCTCTTCTGTCCAATAGGGTGATTGTACAAAATCAAGTAAAGTTCCTAAACTTTCTGTGATATGCTCAGTTGCAGAGAATAAGTATACGGTGCGATCAAAGCTAGTAAACGCATTTGCAGAAGCACCTAGTCCAGCAAATTTATTAAAGACATCTCCCTCAGGCTCTTCGAACATCTTATGTTCCAAGAAATGTGCTATTCCGTCAGGTACCTTAATTTCTTGACTGCCCTCTACCTTAAAATGATTATCAATCGAACCATACTTTGTAGAGAAAGCAGCATATGTTTTCTTAAAACCATTCTTTGGCAACACATAAACGGTTAGCCCATTCGGTAATGTATCCGTATATAAGGTTTCGTTTAACCGAGGGTATGGGATTGTTTGCATCGTCATGATTAATTACCCCCTTTATCCCGCAAGAAATATATAGTATCCAGCTGTACTTGTTTGGCTACCTCTTGAATTGCAGCTAAATCAACTGCGTTTACTTCCTGTAACAAAGAGTGTACTGACCGCTCCTTACCAGACAATACGGTATTAAAATCAAGTGAAATAAGCTCATATGCTGAGTCTTGAATTTCCCGAAGATGATTGCTAAGCATTGCTCGAGTTTGCTCAATCTCAGACTCACTTATTTCTCCTTGCTTCATAGCTTCAAGTTGATTACGGATAATATCAACAGCTCGCTCATAATCCTCAACCTCAATACCAGATTGAATAGCAATAATCCCTTTATGACCATCTAATCTTGAGGAAGCATAGTAGGCAAGAGATGCCTTCTCTCTTACATTCATAAACAATTTAGAATGCGGATATCCGCCCAATATACCGTTATACATGAGAGCTGCAGCGTATGCGTCATCCGCATAAGTAACACTCGAACGAAGCCCTAAATTAAGCTTTCCCTGATTGACGTCAAGCTTCTCAATTATGGTCTTTGGATCCCTATTTACTGGCTGCAGCTGCCCCACTTGATAGGAATAGCACTCTTCTCGATTCAATTGGAATGCTTCTTTGACAAGCTGTTCTACTTCACCAAGAGTCGTTTGTCCAACAACATATAGATCAATTGGAGACGTACTGAGCCATTTTCTATACCCTTCGTACAGATTTACTGGCGTAATCGATTCCAGATCATCTATACGGCCAAGAGGATGTAATCTGAATGGATCACCCTGATTCATTTCCTCCATGCATCTCTCAGCTGCGTAGCGGATTTTATCGTTTATGATCGCTTCTATTTTCTTCTGTAAGGTTACTTTCTCAGCAGAAACATATTTATCACGAAAATGACCAGCTTCAAGCGCAGGTTTTGTAATGGCTTCTCCCATAAATTTAATCGCTTGCTTAAGTAATGACTCATTCGTGGATACGAATCTGTCATTAATCATATCCAAACGGAATTGTACCAATTGATTGTTACCACGTTTATAAATATCGAACCCAAAGCCCGCTCCATATAATTCATCCAATTTCTCACGAAACTGCTGCGTATCGGGCAGTTTCTGTGTTCCTCTCCTTAATACAAAAGGGGTTAAAGCAACTCGTGTCACGTCCTGTTCATTCAGAGGTTGCCCGATGTAAACCGATAAAGAAAATGTTTTAAATCGATCTGTTGGCAGTACATGTACACGAATGTTTCCTACAACACTTCTTTCAAAAGTTAATGTCATTAAATATATTTCTCCCTTCCGACACGTTCCTATTTCCATTATATTCATATAGAAACAGAAGAAGCAACCGATGCGGTTACTTCTTCGCTCAAAAATCAACTGGCCGTTATAGTTGCCTTACCTACAAAAAATATGTTGCCCTATAGTCTTATATTGGGGACGGGACCAAATCCATTTGGAAGTTGCTGTTTTGGGATTAAAGTAATACTCACAACCATCCGTAGGATCAGTCCCATTAATCGCATCATGTACAGCTCTCGTTGCTGTTTCATTGGGAGTCAGATAAATCTGCCCATCCGCAACAGCTGTAAATGCACCCGGTTGAAAAATAACACCATGTACTGTATTAGGGAAGCTTGATGATTTAACACGATTAAGTATAACCGCAGCTACTGCGACTTGTCCTTCGAATGGCTCACCTCGAGATTCACCATACACTGCATTCGACATCAATTGAATGTCTTCCTTCGAGTAGCCTCCGTGACCGGATTGATTTAAATTCGGTTTCGTTCCACTCGGTTTACTAGGTGACGGTGCAGCTTGTTCTGCTGTAGGTTCTGCTGTAGGTTTCCAATCCTTAGTTGCTTCCCATAACTTTAACTTCGTCTTGGAACCGACAAGGCCATCTACTTTCATGCCGAAAGCTTTTTGAAATTTCTTGACACCTTGTAAGGTTTCGTAACCAAAATCGCCATCAATTTTACCGTTAAAATATCCAAGGAATTTCATTCTGCCTTGTAATTCCCTTACGTCTGATCCGCTTGAACCGTACTTAACCATATTTTTGGAGAATGTTTCTTTGGTAGTTAAGTTTGTCTTCAATTGAATGCCGGCGAATAACAACATTACAGCGCATAAAGTAATGACAATCAATCGCTTGTTCATAGCCTTATTCAACCTTTCCTTCCACTAGCCAGTTTGATATGGCTTATTATGAGAAAGGTTGAAAGATCTTATTCACTGTTTAAGACGATATCCGATTATGGTTATACTGCTCAATCGATATCAATACTTCACGAGGTTTACTACCCTCATAAGGGCCGATAATACCTTTACCTTCAATGTAGTCAATTAGTCTTGCAGCACGTGTATAGCCGATTCTCATCCTACGCTGTAAAAGCGACACTGAGGCTTGCTTAGCTTCTAGGATAATTTGTACGGCTTGGTCAAACAGCTCGTCCTCTCGCTCATCAACAGTATCTGGCGTATCTTCTATCTCCGGCACCATTTCTTCTTGGTACTCAGCTTTCTCCTGTGAGCTAACAAAGCTAACAACCTGTTCAACCTCGTGATCGGATAGAAAAGCCCCTTGTACACGAACTGGCTTCGAAGCACCTACTGGTAAATATAGCATGTCCCCACGACCAAGTAACTTCTCCGCCCCAACCATGTCGAGAATTGTACGGGAATCAACTTGAGAGGAAACACCAAATGCTATTCTTGAAGGAATGTTCGCTTTAATAACACCTGTGATGACGTCAACAGACGGACGTTGTGTGGCGATGATCAAATGTATGCCAGCTGCACGTGCCATTTGCGCAAGACGACATATCGCATCTTCAACGTCATGAGCTGCAACCATCATCAAATCCGCAAGCTCGTCCACAATAACCACGATATACGGCAATGGCTCTTCTGTACCGTTCTCGGTTAATAGAGCATTGTATCCTTCAATATTACGCGTAGAGCTCTTGGAAAAGAGTTCATAACGTCGTTCCATTTCGGAGACAATTTTCTTAAGCGCTAATGATGCACGCCGCGGGTCCGTTACGACAGGCGCAAGTAAATGCGGAATTCCGTTATAAACATTTAATTCAACCATTTTGGGGTCAATCATCATAAACTTAACTTCATTTGGCTTAGCTTTATACAGAATGCTCGTTATAATGCCATTAATACAGACCGATTTACCTGAACCAGTTGCACCCGCAACGAGTAAATGTGGCATTTTCGCTAAATTACCTACAATTGGCTGGCCTGAAATATCGCGACCTAAGGTAACTGTAAGACGCGATGAAGCATCCTGAAATGCAGGTGTTTCCATAACTTCTCGTAATGTGACAATCGATACCTCCATATTCGGCACTTCGATACCAATCGCTGACTTACCAGGAATCGGCGCTTCCATGCGAATATCTTTGGCAGCAAGCGCCAAAGCGATATCATCTGTCAACGATACAATACGACTGACCTTAACGCCGACATCAGGTTGTATTTCGTATCTGGTAACAGCTGGTCCATGAACAACCTGCAACACCTTAGCACGCACACCAAAGCTCTCAAGTGTAGCTTCAAGCTTCTTCGCATTCGCTTTAGAATCGGCTTGTTCCCCAGACTTGGAGCCTTGGGGCTTCGCTAGTAAAGTAAACGAAGGCATTACATACGGAATTGCGGCAACTTGCTTTTCAAGTCTAGTTAGTGTTAGATCAATTGAATCATCTAACCCAGACTCAGAAGGCGCATGATTAGACTTGGCCACATTATGTACTACTTGGACATTCTGGACATTCTCCATCTCATCGTCACTACTATCGATGTGATCCTGAAAACTTCGAATTAGTGGCATTTCATCCTCAGTTTGATTGTCTTGAATGAGATCCTCTTGATCATCGTCTTGAATAGACTCAGTAAGTTTCATAGCAGCCGATTTATGTGTCTTCTCAGGTTGAAGCCTTTGCAGCCAAGTCGATTTCTTAGTAGGTGCAGTTTCCTCGACTAGCTCGTCCTCATATTCATCTTCTTCATATTCATCTATGTATGGTGTAGTTGTTTTTGATCCATTCACCAATGCTGGTTTAACAGCCTTCTTGCGAGACATAATCGAGCGTAGCCAGGCAACAAAGCGTTCCTCTAATTTACCTTTACCTTTGAAACGCGAGCGAAGCCTCTCAATAGCACCAACTACAGAAAACTCTGTAATCATGACAATAGAGATAATTAACATAACAATCAAAACAAATTTGGTTCCTGGAACATCGAATAAAAAGTATGTAGCTGTAAAAAGCGTTGCTCCGATTACTCCTCCGCCAATACTTTCAATTAAGCTATTAGCAGCCCCCGTCATTTTGAACGCATTCATGATCTCATCCCATGTAATCGACCAGATCATTCCTGCTGAACTGAAAATATTGGGACCGAACTCCTCATAGAAAGAAATGTGACTAAACCCAGCTAAGCATAGAACGAATAAGAAGATGCCAACATTACGCATCGTGATTACATTCGGCCAGCATCGTTTAATCATCACATGCAAACCAATCAAAATAGCTATTATTGGTACAATATAGCCGATTGGATTGCCCAAAAAAACAAAGCACACATTGATTAATGTACGTCCTACATGCCCTTGACCAGCGAGAGCAATGACCGAGAACGTTAGGATCAGAATTCCGTACAATTCAAACATTAAATTTCTCTTGATGGCGTTCTTCTTGCTTCTCTTACTCTTGCGTGCCACACCCTCACCTCCAATGACTCATTATATCATACATTATTGGAGGAGAATACTAGTAAGGGGAACAAATTTTCGCATATAAGAATCGATCTAATCTAGTGGAATTTGTACAATTGAGCCAGGTGACCAAATTGGATTTAAATAGTCCTGAGGATCAGGGCTGTACAACCGAATGATCCTTGCTTTACCTGAATCAAGTGCTTCAACCTGCATTTGAATGCCACTAATCACTACATTTACATATTGGGGTGAGAAGGTATCCATACCTTCAAATATAAGCTCCAAAGGAATAATCGAATCATGAATCATGAGATGTATCCTCATTGCCACCTATACGGCGTTCAGCTATTCGCCGGGTCAATTCCTTCATTGCATCACCAATTCCCCCAACTGCATTAATCAGCCCATATTTAACAGCGTCTGTACCAATTACAGTCGTCCCAATATCTCTAGCTAGATCTCCTGTTTTGTATAACAACTCTTTAAATTTCTCTTCAGTGACTTGAGAATGACCCATTACAAACCGATTAATTCGATCCTGCATTTTATCCAAGTATTCAAATGATTGTGGAACGCCGATTACAAGACCCGTTAAGCGAATCGGGTGAATGGTCATAGTCGCTGTATCTGCAATAAACGAATAATCTGCACTAACCGCAATGGGAACGCCAATCGAATGTCCACCACCAAGTACGAGTGCAACCGTTGGTTTCGACAAGGTTGCAATCATTTCTGAAATAGCAAGACCCGCTTCCACATCACCACCCACTGTATTGAGTACAATTAGAACTCCTTCAATAGTAGGATTTTGCTCCACTGCAACAAGCTGTGGAATCAAATGTTCATACTTCGTCGTTTTATTTTGCGGTGGCAGCACCATATGACCTTCAACTTGACCAATGATGGTTAGACAGAATACGTTGCTCTCAGGTGGAGCAGCGGCTGCTTGAGTTTGTCCAAGCTGCTGAATATTATCTACCACCGTGTTCTTTTCTTTAGTCGGATCACTTGGTTCTACAGTAGGTTCAGTCGGTTCTGTATTAGGTTCATCATTCGATATACTACTTAGTAGATCACTCTTTAAAGTAAGAATTTGATCTTTAAAGTACACATCTTCATTGTTTTCATTCAACATAGGTAGCAGCATCCTCTCTTGTCAATATCTCAACTAGTATGAGAAAGGATCTCCTATTTCAATCATAAAAAATAAATATATTTTCATCTCAATGCGGCATAAATAAAAACAAGCTTTCCTTATACACGCATCGTGTAATTAAGAAAGCTTGTTAATTTTCGGTTCCTGTTTCAAGTGACTTATGGTTTAGACTTCCATAATGATTGGTAAAATCATTGGTCTTCTTTTGGTTTGTTCATATAAAAATCGTCCAAGCGCATCTCTTACATGTGTTTTAAGGGATGCCCATTCATTTACATTGTCGCTCATTAATTTCGTTAATGTGTTTGAAACAATCCGATTTGCTTCGTCTAATAAACCTTCCGACTCGCGGACATAGACAAAGCCTCTAGAAATAATATCTGGACCTGACATGATCTTACCATCTTGCTTACTTAGTGTTACAACAACAACTAAGATACCATCTTGTGACAGCAATTTACGATCACGAAGTACAATATTTCCTACATCACCAACACCAAGTCCATCAATTAGAATGTTACCAGCCTGCACTCTGCCAGCTTTGCGTGCAACGCCATTCTGAATCTCAACTGTATCTCCATTGTCCAAAATGAAAATATCGTTCTTATCAATACCGACAGACTCAGCTAGTAATCCATGCTGACGTAACATACGGTATTCTCCGTGAATCGGAATAAAGTACTTAGGCTTCATTAAGTTCAACATCAGCTTTAATTCTTCCTGCGAACCGTGTCCAGATACGTGAACACCAGTTACTGAACCTGATCCATAAATAACGTTGGCACCAATACGGAACAATTCATCAACCGTACGGCCAACATCACGTTCATTACCAGGAATCGGTGTAGCTGCAATAATAACGGTATCGCCTGGTAGAATATCTACCTTACGATGTGTCGAACGTGCCATTCGTGTAAGCGCCGACATTGGTTCTCCCTGAGAACCTGTTGACAATATCGCTACGCGATCTGCAGAAAGTCGATTAATTTCTTCTGGTTCAACTAACATTCCTTCAGGGACATTCAAATATCCGAGCTCTGAAGCAATTGAAACCACGTTAACCATCGAACGACCGATAACCGTTAATTTTCTGCCAGTTACTGCAGCAGCATCAATAACTTGTTGTACACGATGGATATTGGACGCAAATGTAGCTACGATAACTCTTTGTTTCGCTTTACGGAATATATCTTCAATTACGACCCCGACGCTCTTCTCGGATCCGGTCTGGCCGGCTCTCTCCGCATTCGTCGAGTCCGATAATAATGCTAATACACCTTTACTTCCAATTTCTGCCATACGATGCAAATCTGCATATTGGTCATTGACTGGTGTTTGATCAAACTTAAAGTCACCTGTGTGGACGACAACGCCTTCTGGAGTTTCAAGCGCAATTCCGACGGAATCAGGAATACTGTGATTCGTTCTAAAGAATGAAGCAGTGATCGATCCAAGCTTAACGATTGAATCAGCATTGATTAGATGGCGCTTCGTTTCTCCGAGCAAATTAGCTTCCCTTAGCTTGTTCTCTACAAGACCGAGCGTCAACTTCGTTCCATACAAGGGGACGTTCAGATGTCTTAACACATAAGGCAAACCGCCAATATGATCTTCATGTCCGTGAGTAATTAGAATACCGCGAACTTTGTCTTTGTTTTCCAATAGGTATGTAATATCTGGGATTACGACATCAATTCCAAGCATATCAACCTCTGGGAACTTTAGACCACTATCAACAACTACAATATCGTTTGCATATTGCACCACATACATATTTTTTCCGATCTCGCCTACGCCGCCTAAGGCAAAAATCGTAACTTTATCAATATTCTTTTTAGACAAACTCAATACCTCCTCAAATTATTAGACGACGATTTATATGATGAAACCGAACCTAGTCACTTGTCATTCATTATACAGGATAAGACGAAGCAATTACAAGCTAACTGTCAAATGAAAATTGCTTACCTGAAATATAGCTTTATTATAGGTTTCCCAAACAAGAATAAACTAATCCCTTAGGCCCATTGTCATATTTAAATAAATCTGTATAAAAATAAAATCGATGCTTATGCAGCATCGATCCAATAATTTAATTATGATAAAAGTGAATTTACGAATGCACCCTCTGATTCCGTTAATGGAATTAATGGCAGGCGCACGCTGCCAACTGCAACACCTTTTTGAATAAGTGCATGCTTGATTGGCCCTGGACTTGGATAGCGGAATATACCTGTGAAAATAGGAAGTAATTGAGCATGCAGCTTGGCTGCACCTTGTACATCTCCGCTCAAGAATCGATCAACCATTGCGTGCATCTCTTTACCCACAATATGACTAGCTACAGAAACAATCCCGTGGGCACCTACAGTAAGTGCTGTAAGCGCTGCTGAATCATCACCACTATAAACATGGAATCCTTCTGCTGCTCCATCAACAATGCGAGTTAACTGGTTTGCATCTGCACAATCCTTTGTTGCAACGATATTTGGAATATGAGATAAACGGATCGTTGTGTCCGCATCAATGTTAACAGCACTTCTGCTCGGAACATTATAAATCATAATTGGAAGATCGACAGCTTCTGCAACAGCTTTGAAATGCTGATACAAGCCCTCTTGCGAAGGTCTATTATAGTATGGAGCTACAAGAAGCAGTCCATCAACACCAAGCTTCGCTACCTCTTGGGACAAATGAATAGTATGCGCTGTTGAGTTAGATCCAGTACCAGCTATAATTTTACAACGACCAGCTGCTGCATCTTTGACTGCCGCTATTAATTGAACCTTCTCATCATCTGTTAACGTTGGGGATTCCCCTGTCGTTCCGCATACGACTAAAGTGTCACTTCGTTGTTCTTCTATTAAATAATCTACAAGTGGTGCAACCTGGTTCCAATTAATTTGTAAGCTATCATCGAACGGAGTCACCATAGCAGTGACTACTCTACCGAAATCCATCTGAATTCCCTCCGTATAAACAATCATGTTACTTAAATTATTTGTTCAATTCGAATTTACGATGTAAAGCACGAACAGCATTCACCATATTATCATGACCTACAAGCACCCAGATCGTTGTATTGGAGTCAGCAGATTGCAATATCCGGATGTCCTCTTCAGTAAGCGCCTCAACAATATGAGCCATAATACCTGGAACACCATTAATTCCACCACCGATTACCGCAACCTTAGCACAACCTGACAACCATCTAGGCTCTAGACCTGCATCCCTCAATAACTGGACAGCACGCTCTGCTTCAGAGTCAAATACAGTATATACAACACCAGAAGGGTTTACATTAATAAAATCGACTGATATTTGGTGCTGTGCCATTGTTTTAAATACTTTTAATTGAAGATCATACTGCTGGTCAGTAGCTGTTACCTGTATTTGTGTTACCCCACCAGTATGGGCGATCCCTGTTACGAATCGATCTGCAACACGGTTAGAATCAGATTTAATTGATTCCGAAGAAGTAACAAGCGTTCCCTCATTTTTGGAGAATGTGGAACGAACACGAATCGGAATATTAGCTTGCATCGCTATTTCAACAGCGCGTGGATGGATGACTTTAGCTCCATTCTGCGCCATATTACATATTTCAACAAAGCTAACTTGTGTGAGTGCCCTTGCATCTTCCACAATTCGAGGATCAGCTGTCAAAATACCATTCACATCGGTAAATATATCAACAATCTCAGCTTGTAATGCAGCACCAAGTGCTGTAGCGGAAGTATCACTTCCACCACGCCCTAATGTTGTCCATTCATTCGTGGTCGTCATACCTTGAAATCCGGTTACTATCACCACTTGATCTTGATTTAAGTATTCAATAATAGGTTCTGTCTTGATGTTAACGATTTGAGCATTACCGAACACATTATTCGTTTGTATTCCAGCTTGCCCTCCAGTTAGTACAACTGAAGATATACCCTCAGCATGCAATAAGGAACATAAATTCGTAGCAGAAATAATCTCGCCGCAGCATAGGAGCATATCTTTCTCTCTAGTAGGTAAAACATTTCCATGTTGTGATATTAGACCAAGTAAGCTATCCGTTGCATATGGATCACCTAATCTTCCCATGGCTGAAACTACAACGACGAGTTTATAATTTTGTGCTAAAGCATCTTTGATGTGTTCAAGAACATGTTGTCTAGCTTCGTCTGTGGAAAGAGAAGTTCCACCGAATTTCTGTACCAATATTCGCATAGCCCGCTCCCCTACTCTTGCTCTATTGCAATATATTCAGCAATTTGCACAGCGTTCCATGCCGCACCTTTAAGCAAGTTGTCAGATACGATCCACATGTTGAGTGCACGAGGATTACTCAAGTCCCTGCGAACACGACCAACGAATGTTTCGTTCTTACCAGCAGCATTAGATGCTAGTGGATATACTTGTTCAGCAGGATTATCTTGAAGCACAATACCAGGTGCATCTGCAAGTAAACTATTTACTTCACTAAGTTCAAAATCACTTTTCAGCTCCACATATACGGATTCTGAATGTCCATAAACAACTGGAACACGAACACAAGTTGCTGTGACTTCAAGTGATTCATCGCTCAAAATTTTCTTTGTTTCATTTATCATTTTCAACTCTTCATACGTAAACCCATTCTCATGGAATTTATCGATTTGAGGAATTGCATTAAAAGCGATTTGATGTTTAACCGGTAGAGATGATACAGGAAGAATATCAGGTGTAGTGCTACCATTCTCTAGAATGTCTTTGGATTGACGAAGCATTTCACCAATTGCTGAAGCACCTGCTCCAGAAACGGCTTGATACGTAGAAACGATAATACGAGAAATGCCATAACGGTCATATAAAGGTTTAAGTGCATGAACCATCTGAATAGTTGAACAGTTTGGATTCGCAATTACACCTTTATGGTCGTTGATTTTGTCTACATTCACTTCTGGGACAACAAGTGGTGTTTCGGGATCCATACGGTATGCGCTCGTATTGTCGATACAAATTGTACCGCGTTCGATCGCTGCGGGCACTAATTCACGCGAAACATCGCCACCTGCTGAGAATAGAGCAATTTCCACACCGTCAAAGCTCTCAGGCTTAGCTTCTTGAATCGTAACGTCCTGGCCTTTGAACTTAACAGTTTTGCCAGCAGATCTAGCAGAAGATAATAGCTTCAGCTCACCTACTGGAAAATTTCTTTCTTCTAAGAGACGAAGAATTTGTACACCTACTGCTCCTGTTGCGCCGACTACCGCTACGTTGAAAAGTTTTTGATTCGACATGATCATCTCTCCCCTAAACGACATTATAATTTTAATACATCGTATAAAACACTCTAGTAATTATATCTTTCTATTAACATAGGCTGTAACTGTTTACCGCTAAGCGCCATTTCGCATGTCTCCATCACAAGATCCATACGTGCAACTAATGAATTGCTTTTGACCGAAGGAGCATCCTGCCCAAACGGAACAAAATATATATTCTTGGTAATTAAAAGTTTAGCAATATTCATCGCGTTCAGTCCCAGCCCGTCATTCGTCGAAATTGCAAGTACTAGCGGACGCTGATTACGCATTTGGGCTTTTGCAGCCATCAGAACAGGACTTTCAGTCATCGCATTAGCAAGCTTGCTAGTTGTATTCCCTGTACACGGCGCAATTAGCATAACATCTAGCAGTTTAGACGGACCCAATGGCTCCGCCTCGACAATAGAGCTAATAATCTCATTGCCAGTCATATCTCGAATTTGTTGTAACCAATCCACAGATTTGCCAAAGCGTGTATCTGTTGTCATTACCGTATTCGAAACAATCGGCACTACTTTAGCTCCATGATCTACAAATCGTTTGATTTGTGGCATGATTTCCTCTAAAGTACAGTGCGATCCAGTCAAGGCAAATCCAACAGTTATTCCGTCCCAATTCATTCCGCATCATTCCCCTTTATGAAGTCTTCCTCAATGAGCCGACTTAGCGTACTCGCAATGATTCGTCCAGCTGTTTTGGGGGCGACTATTCCAGGTAGTCCGGGTGCCAGCATCGCTTTAACGCCACGCTTCTCAGCGAACCGAAAATCGGTTCCACCTGGTCGCGAAGCAAGGTCGATAATGACTGCTCGGTGCGGAATATTGGTGATAACTTGCGCTGTGACTATCATAGTCGGAATTGTATTAAAAAGCAAGTCAATATTAGCCACTTGCTCGAATAAATCCTTGATATAGAAGGGTTTAAAGCCCATCTCCCACACTCGTGCATAATGCTCTGGTCGTCTAACTCCCACTTTGACACATGCACCTAAACCCTTAAGTGTACGTGCCATTGTAAATCCTGTTCGCCCAAATCCAAGTACCATCGATTGCGATCCATGGATTGTAATATCCGTATTCTGAATCGCTAGCATAATTGCGCCTTCCGCTGTTGGAATTGAGTTATAGATCGCGACATCATCTCTCTCAAACAATTCAATTACTTGCACGCCATGCCCTTCACACAGCTGCTTCAAAAATTTCTTTGCCATCCCAGTATAAACCTTCGCATGACTTGGTAATGCAGCGATAATATGATCTGTTAACACGAGTTCTTTGGTTGAAAAAATGGAATCAACTCGCCCCATATCATCCGTACCTACAGGTGGTAATATTACGATGTCCTTGCCTACGAATGCTTCCTCTGTTAAGTCCATTAATTTATGAACTCCATTAAATGATTGCTGCAGATTATCAAAGCCAATTAAAGTAATTGACGCATCCATCTGACTTAACTTGTCAATGACCTCCAGCTGTCTAGCATCCCCGCCAACGAAGGCCACTTCAATTCCTGTTAACAAGAGACTTCCGCCTCCCTTCATATCAATGGAATATAATATGCGTATGCCCAAAGCGAGGTGCAGAATATGGTTCAGTAACTAGAATCGACATCGTATCGCAGGCAAGAAAAAGCACTCTGCAGCTTATCGCTGAAGAGTGCTCTGTATTAAATAATCTTATTTACCTGTATGACCGAATCCACCGGCTCCTCGTACAGTATCGCTTAACTCTGACACCTCAAATAGACTGATACTTGGAACTACTTGGAAAACCATTTGTGCGATACGCTCGCCACGCTGAACCACGAATGGCTCCTGCCCTAAATTAATCAAGAGCACCTTTACTTCACCGCGATAATCAGCATCGATTGTCCCAGGTGAATTAAGCGTTGTCACGCCATGCTTGTAAGCAAGACCACTACGAGGTCTAATTTGAGCTTCTAACTCGACTGGCATCGCCAGTGCAAAGCCAGTTGGGATCAGCGACCGTTGCCCAGGAGCAAGTGTAATGGGCTCAGCCACCGCTGCACACAGATCGAACCCGCTAGCTGCTTCTGACATTTTCTTAGGCAATGATAGATCCTCATTACCAGCAAGCTTCATTATTTCAACATCATATACACTAACCAATTAATTCACCTCTGTTAAATGAATGCAGCACGTTATCATCCGTACCAACCATCGCAACTGCAAAAGGATTTGCAAATAACCGTTTGATTAATTCATCTATTTGATCCATTTTTACACTATCAATCCTATTGATCATTTCGTCAAGTGTAAAATGACGACCTGTCATCAGCTCATTCTTACCCAAGCGATTCATGCGTGAGCTTGTGCTTTCAAGGCTTAAGATAAGCGAGCCTTTAAGCTGCTCCTTGCCTTTCTTCAGTTCCGTATCTGTCATACCCGTTCTTACAAGTTCATTAAGGAGTTCCACAGTTACATCTAGTACTTCTTGTGTTTGTTTAGGAGCAGTACCTGCATAGATGGTGAATAGTCCCGCGTCCGCATGAGCTGAATGATAGGAGAACACAGAATACGCCAGTCCCCGCTTCTCACGAATTTCTTGGAACATACGTGAGCTCATGCCTCCACCAATTACATTGTTCAAAAGAACCATTGGATAGAGATTGTCCTCACTGAGTGCTAATCCAGGAACGGACATACAGATGTGATTCTGCTCTGTTTTCTTAGCATGAAATACAAGTTCATTTTGAAATACAGGAGCATCATACTGTGTCTTCTCACCTGTATTTTGGAAATGACCAAAGTGCTGCTCAAGCAGATCTTTTACCGAATCATCAATATTACCTGCAATCGCTAACACCGTATTTTCAACATTATAAAATTCATTCATATAATTACGAAGATCACTTGAATTCATACTAGATAGAACATCTTGTGTACCTAGAATCGTATAACCAAGTGGATGTGTGCCGTAGGCTGCTTTTGCTATGAGATCATGCACTAAATCATCTGGTGTATCTTCATACATCGAAATTTCCTCAAAAATAACGTTCTTCTCTTTCTTAAGCTCAGTTTCATCAAACTCAGAATGAAAGAACATATCAGCAAGGATGTCTACAGCAATCGGTAAATGCTCATCTAGCACCTTGGCATAGAAGCAAGTATATTCCTTGGAAGTAAATGCATTAACATTACCACCAATTCCATCAAATATCTCAGCGATTTCTTTAGCCGAATGGCGAGAAGTGCCTTTAAACAACATATGTTCGATAAAATGGGATATCCCATTGTTCAGTTTATTCTCGTTCCTTGAACCCGTCTTAACCCAAATACCGAACGCAACCGAACGAAAGGTCGGTATTTGCTCAGCAACGACGCGAATTCCGTTAGATAATGTGTATTTATTCAAAAGTGTTACCTCCTAAGATTGGCATAGCAAATTACATCGCTAAGTCAAACGAATCATTTACTAATAAAATCTTATTTTATCAAAAATAACTGTTATACTCAATGGATGTTCGCCTACTCTTCTATTTATTATTACTCAGCATCTGCTGGGTAACGCGCTTTGGAGATAAGAGTTCGGATACAGTATCGAGAACGAGACCTTTACCCTTAATGATTTTAATCATCCCTTCTAAACTATCTGATGAGGATTTCGTTGGATGCATTAGGATCATCGTTCCACTGCTCACCTTCGCCTGCATTTTTTGCAAAATAGCTTGTTTCCCCGGATTCATCCAATCAATCGTATCCACCGTCCACAGAACAGTCCGCATACCTAACTCAGCTGCTTGCTTGACCGTATCTTGATTAAAAGCACCAGAGGGTGGTGCGAATAACGAATTGTTCACACCTAATCCCGTTGATAGCAGATCCTGTGTTTTGGACATTTCCTGTAAGGCATTATAACGACTGAGCTTATCCATATCTTTGTGGGAATAAGCATGATTCGATACTTCGTGTCCCTCTGCTTGAATTTCCTTGGCAATATCTAAGTGTTTCTTTAACCATGACCCGTCAAAAAAGAAGGTTGCATGTACCTGCTCACGTTTAAGAACTTCTAACATCCCAGGTAAATATTCTTCTCCCCATGCTACATTGATCATTAATGATACCATTGGTTTATTCGGATTGCCTTTACGAATTTCTTTGGGCTCTAGCTCATCAAGTCCAATCGTCGGCGGAACCTCATAGGTGACAAGTGTTGCCTCACTAAATCCACCTGCCTTAGAGGCGAGCTTATAGGTCTTCTCCTCATCAACTTCAAGCCCATTGTAGCCAGGTATTAGTCCCCAAACACGGTCTGATTGTGCATTGATCGCTGGCTGTCTTCGTTTCTGCGCTTCAAGATGAATCTGCTCACGTAGCTCATCTTCCTTAGACGAATTGAGCTGACCAAACGTTGCTTGTGTTGGTCCCGCCTTTAAAGAAACAATGTAAGCATCTAACTCTTCAGATTGATTCAGAAGAAAATAGGTAACGACTAAACTACCACACAGAACCATCAATCTTCTCCATTTCATACCTAGCACCTCTACCCATAGTGTTTGTCCTAGGCATATGCGAAAAAAGAGTTAATTATACTTTTCTTTCACAAAAAAAGCACCTCAAAATCCACGAATACATCATGGATTCTAAAGTGCATCTGCTGTTTATCATTTATTAAGCTTGTGCTTCAACCTGCAAAGTAGCTTTACGAGATAAATTGATACGGCCTTGTCCATCAATCTCAGTCACTTTAACTGTGATTTGATCCCCAACTGCTACTACGTCCTCTGTCTTAGCTACGCGCTCAGTTGAGAGCTGTGAAATATGTACAAGTCCTTCTTTACCTGGTAATATTTCAACGAATGCGCCGAACTTCTCAACACGCTTAACTGTACCCAGGTATGTCTCACCAATAACAGCTTCACGTACGATCCCTTCGATGATTGATTGTGCTTTCTCATTCATCGCTTGATTAGAGGAAGCAATAAATACGCGACCATCTTGCTCAATATCGATTTTCACGCCAGTTTCTTCAATAATTTTATTAATGATTTTACCACCAGCTCCGATAACATCACGAATCTTATCAGGATTGATGTTCATCACAATAATTTTAGGTGCATAAGCGGAAAGTGAAGTCTTCGGCTGCTGGATACGATCCATGAGTTTACCAAGAATAAACATACGACCTTCTTTGGCTTGCTCAAGAGCTTGACGTAGGATTTCACGGTTAATACCTTCAATCTTAATATCCATTTGAAGTGCAGTAACACCTTTAGCTGTACCTGCAACCTTAAAGTCCATATCACCAAGATGATCTTCCATACCTTGAATATCTGACAATATGGAGAAATGCTCGCCATCTTTAATTAATCCCATCGCAATACCTGTAACTGGCGCTTTAATCGGTACACCAGCATCCATCATCGCAAGTGTTGAAGCACAGATACTCGCTTGTGAAGAAGAACCATTCGATTCCAATACTTCAGATACAAGACGAATCGTATACGGGAATTCAGTTTCAGATGGAATTACATATGATAGTGCTCTTTCACCAAGTGCACCGTGACCAATCTCTCTACGTCCTGGTGGACGAAGTGGTCTAGCTTCACCTACTGAGAATGGCGGGAAATTATAGTGATGCATGAAACGTTTTGTTGTTTCTTCTAGATCAAGCCCGTCAAGAATTTGCACATCGCCTAGCGCGCCTAGCGTACAAATAGAAAGTGCTTGCGTTTGACCACGTGTAAATAATCCAGAACCATGCGTACGCGGCAGAATCTCAATATCGCAATCAATTGGACGGATTTCGGATAAACCACGACCATCTGGTCTAACTTTATCATGAGTAATCAAGCGACGCACTTCATCTTTAACGATGTCATGTAGCGCTTCATTTACATCTTTCATTAATTCAGGAGTTGCTTCATACACTGCTTTAAAATGCTCAGTTGCATCGCTATTAACAGCATCAATCGCATCTTGTCTAGCATGCTTCTCATAAACTTTAATGGCTTCAACCAGTCTAGCTTCTGCAAATGCACGAACTGCTGCATTGACTTCTGGTTCAACACCATGAAGCTTAACTTCCATCTTTGGCTTACCAGCATCAAGAACGAATTGTTCTTGAATGGCTACGATTTTACGAATCTCTTCGTGGCCAAACATGATTGCTTCAAGCATAACCTCTTCCGGAACTTCAGCAGCACCAGCTTCAACCATCATAATAGCGTCTTTGGTTCCTGCTACAACTAGATCGATATCGCTAACTAATGACTGTTCTGTCGTTGGATTAATGACGAATTGTCCATCAACACGTCCAACAATAACACCACCAACAGGTCCATTGAATGGTACGTCTGAGATACTTAACGCAGCCGATGTACCGATCATAGCGGCAATCTCAGGTGCGCATTCTTGATCCACGCTCATCACGATGGAGACAATTTGTACATCATTGCGGAAGCCCTCTGGGAATAAGGGACGAATTGGACGGTCAGTCAAGCGGCTCGATAGAATTGCTTTTTCACTAGGACGGCCTTCTCTTTTGATAAAGCCACCAGGAATTTTACCTACCGAATAAAGTCTTTCT
This sequence comes from Paenibacillus sp. P5_B5, assembly GCF_056400365.1. Classification (NCBI taxonomy): domain Bacteria; kingdom Bacillati; phylum Bacillota; class Bacilli; order Caryophanales; family Paenibacillaceae; genus Paenibacillus; species Paenibacillus sp. P5_B5. The sequence goes on along the minus strand of NZ_JBFULK010000003.1, from coordinate 234,150 downwards.
TCATAGTTCACAGTTAGCGGGAAGAAATCCAAGTCTTTTGGATCTTTGGACGCTGTTACTGTACATAATACGACTGTGTCACCGTAACGAACGGTTACAGAACCATTTGCTTGCTTAGCTAATTGACCCGTTTCAAGAATTAGTGGTCTACCACCTAAGTCCATTTGTACTTTTTTAATCATAATTAACCTCCTGTAAGTAAAACCAACATGAATACTTCAAACTTTTTATGGTAAATAGGTGAAAGTATCAACGTAAATAGTATACCTTCTTATTTACAAATAAAATTCCGAACGATCATTCTTGCTTGTCCAAAATCATCGAACGGACTAATATAAATAATTAATCTCCATATGTATTCTGCGTATTATTTAGTATTTCCTTCTTTTCCACTTTTAAAATATGTATATAAGAAGAAACGGTTTCACCATCTTGATGAGGAGAAAAGCGTTTCTTAAGATGAATAAACAAGAAAAGCAACCTGCTTGGCGCGCGCGGCTCGCATTAGGAGCTCAGGCGCGCGAAGCGCGGTTGCTTTTGGGCAACTGTGATTATCTGCGTAAACCGAGCTTTTCGATCAAAGCACTGTAACGTCTTACATCTTTGTTCTTCAAGTAAGCCAATAATTTACGACGTTGACCTACCATTTTAAGCAAACCACGACGGGAATGATGATCCTTCTTGTGTGTGCGCAAATGGTTCGTTAAATTAACGATATTTTCCGTAAGGATAGCTACTTGCACTTCAGGAGATCCTGTATCGGACTCGTGAGTTTTGTGTTCTTGAATCAATTGTGTTTTACGTTCTTGAGTTAATGCCATCCTTTTCACCTCCTATTCTACATTTCTAATCGCCTACAGCCCAGAAAACGTCGGTGAAAACGAAAACCACGCTGAGGTTCTAATTACGTAAGGCTAGCTAATAGCTTCAGCCTAAATCGTAACGTCAATCAGTATAACATTTATTTATTACCGAATCAAGAGAAAATCAAATTGGATGCTGTCATTTATTCCACTTATATAGGAAGTTTCGACAATAATGCTCTCGCTGTATCTGCATCTGACTGAATTTGCTTGACCAGTTCATCTATGGAAGGAAACTTGCGTTCACCTCTAATGAAATCAATCAACTTGACAGTTAATTGCTGTCCATAAATTTCCTCAGAGAAGTCAAGAATATGAACTTCTAATGATACCTTAAGTTCTTTATTCTCGAAAGTAGGCTTAATCCCAATATTCATAACACCATCGAAAACGGAGCCATTGAACTCAACACGAACAGCATATACGCCATTACTAGGAATCACATAAGGATCAGTCAATCGCAAATTAGCAGTTGGAAATCCAATCGTTCGACCGCGGGCATCGCCATGAATAACTTCACCATGAACACTGTAATTGCGTCCAAGCAATAGATTAGCTGCTGCAACATTACCTTCAGCAAGTGCTGTCCGAATCGAGGAAGAGCTTACTTTGGTTTCTGCTCCTTCTTTTAAGTAAGGACGGACAACCTCTACTGCAAATCTTCCTTTACTCAGTTCGCATAAGGTATCTACATTTCCTTCGGCCTTATGTCCGAAACGGAAATCAAACCCCACGATTATCGTTTCAGGATGAAGCGGAATAAGAATTGTCTCAACAAATTCTGACGCACTTAAACGCATGAAGTTTTCATTAAACGTTACTAAATAAGTTCGATCTATACCGAGTTTTTCAAATAAATCCAACTTAATTGGATTAGGTGCAAGCAACTGATCATAACCCTCTACTCCAATTATTTTGCGAGGATGTGGATCAAACGTCATGATGGCTAACTCAGAATGTGATGCTAGAGCAGATTTACTTGCTCTTGCAATCACTTCTTGATGACCGCGATGTACGCCATCAAACTCTCCAATAGCAATGGTTTGCTTACTACACGGTGCTTCGGAAATATCGATAAATGGGTATGTTAATGAAATTATGTCCATAAATGATCACCTACCAAAAGTTAAACCGGTAAAGAGAGAGGTTCACAAAAGATTTTGTGTGGTAACAGCAATCGTTCCGTTTGGTTCCATTCGAACAATCCGACAAAACGGTCATGAGTATCGTACACTCGAATAATCGCATTATCTTGCACAGCATCCATAGGATGATCATCATGAAGACGAATTCTTCTTCCTTGCGCTGCTTGAATCGCCTGCGTATCTGAAAGTTGTACGAGTGGCATATGCCCGATCGCAAGATCCGCCCGTAAAAGTCGTTCAGATAACAATCCATTCTCTGATAACTCCGCGATTTGTTCCAAACTTAAAGAATCTTCAAGTGTTAAATTCCCTGTTCTTGTCCGAACTAACTGCTTCATTACAGCAGGAAATCCAAGCCTTTTACCGATATCCACACACAGTGTTCGAATATAGGTCCCTTTGGAACACGTGACACGGAAGGAGAATTCAGGTAATGATTCACCTAAACGTAATTCAAGTATTTCAAGCTCGTATATTGTAACTTTGCGCGCCTTTCGTTCCACCTGTTCGCCCTTACGAGCTAGTTCATACAATCTTTTGCCATCTACTTTAACAGCTGAATACATCGGTGGTACCTGTTCGATTTCTCCAATGAAAGAGATAATCGCTGAACGAATATCAGCCTCAGAGATTGTGACTTCATTCACACGCTCAGTTACAGTACCAGTTAAATCTTCTGTATCTGTAGCCAAACCTATTACGACAGTAGCTTCATATTGCTTAGGAAGTTCTTGAATATATTCGACAACTCTTGTTGCCCGGCCAATACAAAGTGGCAGAACACCTGTCACTTGCGGATCGAGTGTCCCAGTATGCCCAATACGCTTAACGCCTACGAGTCTACGAACTTTGGCTACAACGTCATGGGAAGTCCATCCAGCTGGCTTCATGACAGCCAAGACGCCTTCGAGCTGCTGTTTTGTCATCTTAGCTGTTTCCCTACTTCCTGTAACAGTTGGGCGATAATATCCTCTACCTGACCATGCATCGTACAGCCGGAAGCACGTACATGACCTCCACCACCAAAGCCTTTAGCGATTAGTGCCACGTCTACTTTACCTGCTGAACGAAAGGAAACTTTATACTCTGAATCTCCTCTTTGTTTAAGAAGCAGCCCAACCTCTACACCTTGAACATTACGTGGAAAATTAATAAGTCCATCTAAATCTTCATTAGAAGCACCCGCTCCAGCAATCAATTCAGAAGTTGCGACAATCCATGCAATCTTTCGATCTTGTGAAAAGGTAAGTGTAGGCAAAGCATTCTGCAACAATGATATTTGTTCAAATGTCATTCTCTCAAGCAGGAGGTTAGCAAGCTCTGGACCTTGGGCTCCAAGTTCCAGTAATCTTGCTGCAGTTTTGAGTACCTTGGACGTTGTTGATGAGTAACGAAACCCACCAGTGTCCGTAAGTAGCCCTGTATAAATCAGTGTTGCAAAGTCTGCATCAAGCTTAAGGTCTAACAGCTTGGCCAAATCGTATAGGATTTCAACGGTAGCTGCCGCGTCAGCCTTAATTAATTGATGCGTACCATAGTAATCATTTGTCGGGTGATGATCTATGTTGAGTAGTTCTGCACCTTCTGCAATGAACGAATTAATCGAACCAATTCGAGAATAATCGGCACAGTCCAGTGCAATCACTTGTGAGAACTTACTTTCAGAATCAAAGCTAGTCCCATCCAAAAGATCCACGACTCCAGGTAGAAAATGAAACTTCGCAGGCACGTTGTTCTCATTCATCATCGTGTATTTCTTACCAAGCTGTTTCAAAATCCAACCCATTGCGGCCGTAGAAGCAATCGCATCTCCATCCGGTTGAATATGAGCCACTACAAGAAAATTATCATGATCTAAGATAAATTTCCCCGCTTGCGAAAACATTGGCTCATATTCTTTTCCATCAAAGGTTATCATTCTGGCGAATTCTCCTCGTTAATTTTATGAAGAAGATTCTCAATTCGCGAGCTATAGTCAATTGAAGTATCAATTTTGAAGAGCAGCTCAGGAACCTTACGCAAACGAATACGTTTACCCAGCTCTGACCGAATGTAGCCAGTTGCTTTGGTTAAAGCTTGAAGTGCATTATTTCGAACTTCATCTGTACCAAGAACGCTTAAATAAACTTTAGCTTGTGATAAATCATTCGTCACATCAACACCAGTTACTGTCAAGAATCCAACGCGTGGATCTTTAATATCCGATTGAATGATTTGAGAGAGCTCTTTCTTGATCTGTTCGCCTACTCGGCCAACACGTACTCTAGCCATATGATCACCTCTCTACAGTTTCCATGATGAAGGCTTCAATAATATCTCCTTCTTTAATATCATTAAATTTCTCTAAAGATATTCCGCACTCATAACCCTGAGCAACTTCTTTAACGTCGTCTTTAAAACGTTTAAGTGAATCGATTTTACCTTCAAGTACAACGATTCCGTTACGAATTAAGCGGATTTCAGCGTTACGAGAAATTTTGCCCTGAGTAATCATACAACCAGCAATTGTACCTGAACCGGTAACTTTGAACACGTTACGAACTTCTGCATGACCAGTAATATTTTCCTTAAATATTGGATCAAGCATTCCCTTCATCGCTTGTTCAATTTCTTCAATTACTGTATAGATAATCCGATGTAAACGAATATCAACCTTCTCTTGATCGGCTGTATTCTTAGCTTGTGGTTCTGGACGAACGTTAAAGCCGATAACAATCGCGTTGGATGCTGATGCCAAAATAATATCAGATTCCGTAATCGCACCAACACCATTAAGAATGATTTTGACACGAACACCTTCAACTTCGATTTTCTCAAGTGATCCTTTGAGTGCTTCGACTGAGCCTTGTACATCACCTTTAATAATCACATTCAAGTCCTTAACTTCACCTTCTTGAATATGCTTATACAATTCTTCCAAGGTAACTCTTGAATTCGCACGAACTTCTGATTGTTTAAGTGCAATTGCACGCTTATCAGCAATGTCACGAGCCTTGCGCTCATCTTCAAATACGATGAATGGATCGCCAGCTTGTGGAACCTCAGTTAATCCAGTAATTTCAACTGGTGTAGATGGGCCTGCTTCTTTTAAACGTTTACCTTTATCGTTAACCATTGCTCTGACACGACCGAAGCATACGCCAGCAACGAAGGAATCTCCCACTTTAAGTGTTCCGTGCTGGATTAATAGACGAGCAACAGGTCCGCGGCCCTTGTCTAGCTCAGCTTCAATAATCGTACCACGAGCACGTTTATCAGGATTTGCTTTATATTCTTGAACCTCTGCAACAAGCAGAATCATTTCAAGCATGTTCTCAAGACCGATACGTTGTTTAGCTGAAACTTCGCAGAAAATAGTATCTCCGCCCCACTCTTCAGGAACAAGTTCATATTCAGTCAACGATTGCTTAATTTTATCTACGTCTGCACCAGGCTTATCAATTTTGTTAACTGCAACGATAATAGGTACTTGAGCTGCTTTGGCATGGGCAATTGCTTCAACCGTTTGAGGCATCACACCATCGTCAGCTGCAACTACGATGATCGTAATATCTGTGACTTGAGCACCACGAGCACGCATTGTTGTGAACGCTTCGTGACCAGGTGTATCAAGGAATGTAATCTTCTTGCCACTTACTTCAACTTGGTAAGCACCGATATGCTGTGTAATTCCGCCTGCTTCGCCTTCACTTACACTCGTATGACGGATAGCATCAAGCAATGTTGTTTTACCATGATCGACGTGACCCATGATTGTAACAACTGGAGGACGTTCCATCAAATCAGCTTCGTCATCCTTCTCTTCAACTAATTCGAACTTATCTTCCTCAACAGGAATTTTCAGTTCAACTTCAACACCGAATTCCGAAGCAATCATCTGAACGGATTCAATATCAAGCTCTTGATTAATCGTTGCCATTACACCTAAGAACAACAACTTTTTGATAACTTCTGAAGCATCCTTGTGAAGCAGCTTAGCTGTTTCACCAACAGTCATCGAGCCACGCACAATAATTTTCTTCGGTGTGTTATCCACTTTTTCTTTCTTAACCTGATCTGCACCACGGTTATTTTTACCGTACTTCTGATTGCCACGCTGTCCACCTTTGAATGCACCTGGCTTGTTGTCATCAAATCTGCGTGGTGCTGGTTTAGATGAACGCTTGTTCTTATCATCAGAATCCGTACGTTTAGAATCTACATTACTTCCTTGACCTTGACGATCAAAAGATGGACGTTGACCCGCATCGCGGCGTTGTCCTTGCTGTGCAGCAGGTGCTGGACGGCTGGATTGCGATGTAGATGTACCTTGTCCCGGACGTTGTGGAGGTCTGCTTGCGCCTTGACCACCTTGACCTTGTCCTTGGCTATACGGTCTGTTCTGTCCGCCTTGACCAGCAGGCCCTCTCGAAGCACCATCACGGTTGTATGACGAATTCCCTTGTCCTTGACCTTGTGGACGACCATCATTACGTCTTGGTTGCGCTCCACTTCCAGTTGGACGTTGTCCACTACCCTGTTGATTCCCTTGAGACGAACTACTCGCTGGTCTGTTTTGCTGTTGTGCAGAAGCAGACGTAGGTTGAGATGGGGATGAAGGTCGTGATTGAGTTGTTGATGACTGAGCTTGGGCTGGAGCAACTGCAGGCTTAGCAGTTACATTAGCTTCTTTATCAGCCGCAGGCACTGCTGCAGGTTTCACAGGCGCGTTATTAGCCGAACTTGGGCTCTTAGGTGCATCAGTCGCACGTTTAGCAGCTGCATTTGATTTAAGATCAGAGAAAAATTTCTCCACACCAGAAACCGCATCATTCTCCATTACGCTCATATGATTATTTACAGGGATATCCAATCTTTTAAGTATTGTTATGATTTCCTTAGAACTCATATTTAAAGATTTGGCATATTCGTATACGCGAAGCTTATCTTTATTATTGTCGTTTTTGTTTGTCAATACCTTTCACCTCCGAGATTTATAGCAAGCTCTTACGCAGCATTTGCACGAACCCTGGGTCCACTACGGCAATAGAAACACGAGCTTCTTTGCCAATGCTTGCTCCGAGCAATTCACGTGTTCCATACACAAGAATTGGAACGTTGTAGGACGTACATTTATCATTAAATTTCTTACGAGTACCCTCAGATGCATCTTCAGCTATGATCACGAGTTTGGCTTCACCAGATCGAATCGCCTTAAGTACCGTTTCCTCACCAGTAACAAGCTTGCGAGCCCGCGTCGCTAGTCCGAGGCCTGAATAGAATTTAGCAGTCATCTGAGTCATCCGTCATTTCTTGTTGATTTTGAATAAATTCATCTTCCACTTTCACAAAGTCGGTTTCTAGCCGATCGTAGATGTCAGGACTAACATTCGCCTTAAGTGCACGATCAAGCGCTTTGCTTTTCTTTGCTAATTTGAAGCATGACTGCTTCCCACACAAATAAGCTCCGCGGCCAGATTGCTTACCCTTTAGATCGATCATGATTTCTTCTTCGGGTGTTCTAACGATGCGAATCAGATCTCGCTTCGACATCATGACTTGGCATGCGACACATTTGCGTAGAGGAATTTTGCGCTGTTTCATCGTTTTTCACCTCTTAACCTGAAATCAAACAAATTAATCTAAAGGAACAGCGTCAGGACGAGCATCTTCGGAAAGTGAACGTGGTCTTCCGTATTCCTGCTCAGCTTGTGCTTCACTTTTAATATCAATTTTCCAGCCAGTAAGTTTAGCAGCCAGCCTTGCATTTTGACCTTTGATCCCAATTGCGAGTGAAAGCTGATAGTCAGGAACGATTACTCGTGCCATTTTCTCACTTTCAAACACTGTGACCTCAAGTACCTTTGATGGAGATAAGCTATTTGCTACATACTCCTTGATATCTTCCATCCAGCGAACAATGTCAATTTTCTCACCACGAAGCTCATTAACAATCGTCTGAACACGCAATCCCTTAGGACCAACACAAGATCCGACAGGATCAACTTCTGGATTACGGGAATGAACGGCAATTTTGGAACGGAATCCAGCTTCACGAGCAACAGAACGAATTTCCACAACACCTTGGAAAATTTCTGGAACTTCAAGCTCGAATAAACGTTTAAGCAGACCTGGATGTGTACGTGAAAGAATAATCTGTGGACCTTTAGTCGTATTCTCTACTTTAGTTATATAGGCTTTGACACGCTCACCTTGTTTAAACGTCTCGTTCGGCATAATTTCATTTAGTGGCAATACAGCCTCTACTTTACCAAGATCAATATAGACATTGCGAGTATCCTGACGTTGAATAATACCAGTAACAATATCCTCTTCTTTCTCAATAAAAGCGTTGTAAATGAGTCCGCGCTCTGCTTCACGAATACGTTGAGTAACAACTTGCTTCGCTGTTTGTGCAGCAATCCGCCCAAAGTCACGCGGTGTAACTTCAATCTCAACGATGTCATTTAGTTGATAGTTTGAATTCATCTCACGTGCAGCATGCAATGAGATTTCAGTTCGCATATCAAGCATTTCTTCCATAACCGTTTTGCGAGCATATACTTTTACGACTCCGGTTTGGCGATTGATGTCAACGCGCACATTTTGCGCAGAATTAAAGTTACGTTTATAGCTAGAAATCATAGCTGCTTCAATTGCATCGATAAGCAGCTCTTTGGATATACCTTTCTCACGCTCAATGTCAGAAAGTGCTTCAATAAAATCGATACTCATTAGAAAACAGTTCCCCCTTTCAGAAATACGCGTATGCGTTTTTGGGCATTTAAAATACGATTGCAAGACGTGCGCTTGCCACTTTGGCATAAGGAATTGCGCTTTGCGTCTTGCTGGTTTGCACGACTAACTGTACACCGTCGAAAGATAACAATTTACCCTCGAATTCTTTGGTACCGTCGATCGCTTCATATGTAGTGATAAACACATTTTTCCCAACGGCTTTGCGTACATCTTCTGGTTTCTTGAGCGGTCTTTCTGCACCAGGTGAAGATACTTCAAGGAAGTATGCAGTCGAAAACGGATCATTCGCATCAAGCTTAACTGATGCATATTCCGAAATACGGGAGCAATCTTCGATATCGATTCCACCTTCTTTGTCCACATAAATGCGTAAGAACCAATTGCTGCCCTCTTTAACGTATTCTACGTCAACAAGTTCGTAACCGTTCTCTGTCAAAAATTCCGTCAACATTTCATCGATGATCGTTTGAATTCCAGTGCTCAATCGTACTACCCTCCTAAAATTCTTGTGCGCGATGCTAATTCGCAATTGAATGTGTGTGAGTTATAACCAAAAAAGTCTATAGCAAAATGTAAAGAGTGGGTTTCCCCACTCTTTGTTCACGAGAAGATATCTTCATTATTGCCAATATCAAGTATACCATAACCGCCAAGGCATTGACAATACAATTTCCAAAAGGTAAACCGACCTGAATCACTCTTAAACGCTTGTTTTTCTTAGAATAATGACAGCTGATTAGACTCTGGCAAACCGCGGAAGCAGCCCATTTCGTTCAGTAATTCAACGACAGTTTTGGATGCTTTGGCACGAATTTGAAAATCTTCAATTGACAAGTAATCGCCATCCTCACGAGCAGCTGCAATATTCTTAGCTGCATTCTCACCAATTCCAGGCATAGCTGAAAACGGAGGAATAAGTGAGTTACCATCAATGATAAAACGACTTGCATCAGAGCGATATAGATCAATTGGTTTAAAGGATAAGCCGCGTGAAGTCATTTCAAGTGCCATTTCTAGAATAGAAATCATCGACTTCTCTTTTGGCAATGCAGCGAAGCCTTTTTCTTCAATTTCTAATAACCGCTTGAGAATCGCTGAATGTCCTTGACAGAGTAGATCAAGTTCAAAATCTTCGGCCCGTACTGAGAAGTAGGTTGTGTAATACTGAATAGGATAATATACCTTGAAAAATGCGCAACGCACTGCAGAAATGACATAAGCAGCAGCATGTGCCTTTGGAAACATATACTCGATTCGTTCACACGATTCAATATACCAAGCAGGTACTTTATGCTCCTTCATATTATCTTTCCATTCATCTGTAAGCCCCTTACCTTTACGTACGCTCTCTGTAATCTTGAAGGCAAGACCAGCATCCATACCAGCTTTATAGATTAAGAACAACATGATATCATCACGGCAACCAATAACCGTCTTAATGTTACAAATCCCTTTACGAATCAGTTCTTGCGCATTACCAAGCCATACGCCTGTTCCATGAGATAGACCTGATATTTGTAGAAGATCGGCAAAAGAGCTTGGCATCGTCTCTTGAAGCATTTGTCGTACAAATTTTGTCCCCATTTCGGGAATACCATACGTGGCGACTGGCGTTCGAATTTGCTCCGGCTTAACACCGAGTGCTTCTGTTGAGCTGAAAATACTCATCACCTTAGGATCGTTCATCGGAATCGTCGTTGGATCGACACCCGTAAGATCCTGCAGCATTCTCATCATAGTCGGATCATCATGACCCAGAATATCGAGCTTGAGCAAGTTTGCATCAAACGCATGGTAATCAAAATGTGTCGTCTTCCATTCTGCATTTACATCATCTGCTGGAAACTGAACTGGAGTAATGTCTTCTACTTCCATGTAATCTGGAACAACAACAATTCCCCCAGGATGTTGACCTGTTGAACGTTTCACACCAGTGAAGCCCGATGCTAGTCGACTTACTTCAGCACTACGCCAGCTTTTATTGTTCTCTTCTGCGTATTTCTTCACATAACCGAAGGCTGTCTTATCTGCGATCGTACCTATTGTACCTGCACGGAACACAGCTTTGTCTCCGAATAATATTTTCGTATAATTATGAGCAATTGGCTGATAATCTCCAGAGAAGTTAAGATCAATATCCGGAACTTTATCTCCCTTAAATCCAAGGAATGTCTCGAACGGAATATCCTGACCTTCGCCCTTAAGCTTACCTCCACACTGTGGACAGTCTTTATCTTTGAGATCGAAGCCACTTGGTATGCTGCCATCTGTAAACCATTCATTATATTTACATTCTCCACAGACATAATGCGGTGGTAATGGATTAACTTCAGATATCCCTAAGAAGGTTGCGACAATGGATGATCCAACTGAACCACGAGAGCCTACTAGGTAACCATCTTCATTCGACTTCTTCACAAGCCGCTCCGAAATTAAGTAGTTGGCAGAAAAGCCGTATTTGATAATCGGTACAAGCTCCTTCTCCAGCCGAGCTACAACGATTTCAGGTAATGGATCTCCGTAGATTTGTTTAGCTGTATCGTAGCATGTATTACGTATTTCATCATCCGCACCCTCAATGATTGGGGTATACAGCTTATCATTAAACAGATCAAAGGACTCAAAATCATCTGCAAGTGAATTCGTATTCGTAACAACGACTTCTTTGGCTTTCGTCTCACCGAGAAAAGTGAATTCTTGTAGCATTTCATACGTTGTTCTAAAATGTGCATCCGGCTTATTCATCCCCTTCAAAGGAGAAAAGCCTGTAATGCCATTTATCGTAATATCGCGGCAAAGCTTATCTTTGGGATTCAAATAATGGACGTTTCCTGTAGCTACAACTCGTTTGCCAAGCTTCTCTCCAATTTGGCAGACCCGTTTGATAGCATCCTGAAGCTCAGTCGTAGAAGCAACAAATCCTTTTTCAATTAAGTGTTGATTATAGCTTACTGGTTGAATTTCAAGTACATCATAATATTCAGCAACAGATTCAGCTTCTTCAACGGATTTGTTGAGTACTGCTTCAAAGAACTCGCCTTTCTCACAACCTGATAAGATGATAAGACCTTCGCGAAGCTCTGTTAGTTTGCTTTTGGGAATACAAGCGACCCGGTGGAAATATTCGGTGTGAGATAATGATATAAGCTTGTACAAGTTCTTTTTGCCAATTTCATTCTGAGCATAAATACAGCAATGGAAAGGTCTTGCAGTTTTGAGGTTAGATCCAACAAAATCATTCAGCCTTTGAAGGTCATAAATACCACGTTCAGCCGCCTCGTTAATTAGATGAAACAGAATAGATCCTAATGCAATCGAGTCATCAATCGCCCTGTGATGGTTCTCCAGTGATACTTTGAACTTATCCGCAAGTGTATTTAGTCGATGGTTCTTCATATCTGGGAATAACAATCTAGCGAATTCAAGCGTATCGAGTGCAGCGTTCGTCATGTCTGGATGCCCTAATAGCTTTAAGTTAGCTTGGATAAAGCCCACATCAAACCGTGCATTATGTGCTACGAGAATAGAGTCCTCACAGAACTCAACAAACTTCGGAAGCATTTCAGATAGTTCAGGTGCATCCTGTACCATCTCGTCTGTTATATTCGTCAATTGCTGTATATGATAAGGAATTTTTTCATGCGGATTAATGAAGGTTGAGAAACGATCAATTTCTTTGCCATCTCGCATTTTGACTCCTGCAAGCTCAGTAATCTTATTATTAACGATTGATAATCCAGTTGTCTCGATATCAAATACCACATAAGTTGCTGACTTCATTTCGGCATCAACAGGCGCCATTACGATCGGTACCGAATCGTTAATGACATTCGCTTCTACACCAAATATAACTTTAATTCCATGCTTTTTGGCATTTTTGTTCGCATCAGGGTAGCTTTGCACACCGCTGTGATCGGTAATTGCGATTGCTTTGTGTCCCCATTTAACTGCTTGTTTAATGTATTGATCAACAGAAGTGATCCCATCCATCGTACTCATCGATGTATGGAGATGGAATTCCACCCTTTTCTCAGGCGCATCATCTTTACGTGATATTTCTAACGAAGCAATTTCATTAATATCCGAAGGAATCATGACAAGCTCAGGCGTTTGCATAAAGCGATCATACTCTACACGTCCACGAATTTTAATCCAAGTTCCATTAGACAGCAAGCTAAATATTTTCACATCTTCCTTGGTTTTCGCAAAAGCTTTCACCATTAGTGAATCTGTGTAATCCGTTATATTAAACGTGAACAAGGTTGATCCATTACGAAGCTCCTTAGAATCTAGAGCAAAAACAGTACCTTGCAACGTAATTTTCTTCTCTTCGTCTTGCACATTCATAATCGGCACGGCTACATCACGAATATCATATCCAACCATTAACTTTACATCTGCTTCAGGCGTGCTTGAGCTCGAATCATTTTCCTGGGAAGCTGAAATCATCATTTCCTGCGTAACGTTGCGTTCTTCTTCTTCAATTTGCTTAGCAAATTTCTCGAATTCTGCATTAGAGGCCTCATTTACTTGATAACGAACATGTAACTCCACACCGAAGAAATCGCGAAAAAACGAAACGATAAAATTGTCAATGTTGCGTTTTTTCGCCAGTTCCATTCCAATCGCATCGAGCATGTGCAGTGTTAATTGATTTCCCGCAACATCGACCTTTGCTGTCGTCATCCATCCGTTAATGCTGACTGCTTCTCGTTGTACCCATGTAATGAACATCGCCCAGTATTCATCCACCAGATCAGCTGTCGTCACACCATCAAAATGCGTGACAAAACGTATTTTCGCAATATGTGCATGCTTGTCCGCGATCATTTGACAGAATGGACGAAATACATCATGTGGTACAAGCTTTGGAACAACCATGTGAAATTTCCAATCAGCTGTCTTACGGCTAACCTCCACCTGATCCAAGTACGCATCTGCAAAATAGTTCTGTGCGATGTCTGCTGGAACACCTGATTGGTTCATAAGCAGCTCAAATCGCTTGCGTTTCTCCCCCATTTGGCTCATGCGTGAAATCCTCCTTCAATAAGAAAGGGCAAAGGAATAATTGCATCGCTTTGCCCATCCATTATATTTATTAATCACATTAATTACTAAACTAACAAAAACAAAAACAAAAACTAATAGGAACGTCCAAAAACTACAGTATGTTTAGCTGCTTCTCCACAAACTAGACATTTCGTTTTCTCTTCAATTGGAGAGAATGGAATGTTACGCGAAGTTGCACCAGTTACTTCCTTAACATGTGTTTCGCATGCATCAGAACCACACCAGCCTGCTGTAGCAAATCCACGCTTCTCTTCTAAGAATGCTGCGAATTCATCTACAGTATCGACAGCAACCATATTCTCATCACGGAAGCTCTTCGCACGCTCAAACATTTGGGTATGAATTTCTTCCAGCATCTTCTGAACTTCTACAACGAAATCCGTTTGCTGTACGATACGCTTCTCACCTGTAATACGAGATACAAGGACAACAACACCGTTCTCCATATCACGTGGTCCAAGTTCAACGCGAAGCGGTATACCACGCATCTCGTACTCGTTGAATTTCCAACCTGGGCTTTGATCCGGGCGAGCGTCTACTCTTACACGAACGCCTGCAGCTTTAAGCTCAGCATACAATTCATCTGTGCGGGCAATAACTTGGTCTCTCGTCTTCGCAGGACCAATCGGAATCATGATAACCTGTGTTGGCGCAACCTTAGGTGGCATTGCAAGTCCACGATCATCACCATGCACCATGATAAGAGCACCAATGAGTCGTGTAGACACGCCCCAAGATGTTGTATGTACAAACGTATGTTGATTCTCACGATCTAAATATTTAATATCAAAAGCGACAGCGAATTTAGTACCTAAATAATGCGAAGTACCTGCTTGGACCGCTTTACCATCACGCATCATCGCTTCGATCGAGTACGTATCAACAGCACCTGCAAATCTCTCAGATGGTGTTTTTTGACCAACGATAACAGGGATTGCAAGGAAGTTCTCTACAAAGTCACGATAAATATCTAGAATCTGCATTGTTTCTTTGCGTGCATCAGCTTCATCTTCATGTGCTGTATGCCCTTCTTGCCATAGAAACTCACTTGTTCGTAAGAACGGCATCGTACGTTTCTCCCAACGAACAACGTTAGCCCATTGATTAATTAGAAGCGGCAAATCACGGTATGAATTGATCCATTCTGCGTACATATGTCCAATCATCGTCTCTGAAGTTGGGCGAATGGCTAGACGTTCTTCTAGTTTCTCTCCACCTGCTTCAGTTACCCATGGTAATTCTGGATTGAAGCCTTCAATGTGCTCTTTCTCCTTTTGAAAGAAACTCTCAGGAATAAAGAGTGGGAAATAGGCGTTACGGTGACCCGTTTCTTTGAACCTACGATCTAGCTCGCGCTGAATGTTCTCCCATAACTCATAGCTATCAGGTTTAAATACAATACAACCGCGTACAGGTGAATAACTCATTAAATCGGCTTTCTTAATCGTATCCAAATACCAGCGAGAGAAATCTTCGCTTTGTGGAGTAATTTCTTTAACAAATTGTTTATCTTGTTTATCGTTCGACATAATATCCTCCCAAAAGCTTTCCAAAGGAAAACTTGCATCGTAAGCATTAGCTATAAACTTGCTTCAACCATTATAACCGAATAAGTAGTTGTTTGACTACTTTATATTAGCTTGTAAATAAGCGAACAATGTCATTATAAGTAACAACAACCATTAACAGCATCATCGCCGCAAACCCGATAAAATGCACGATACTCTCACGCGCCGGATCAATTGGTTTCCCTCTAACTGCTTCAATTCCAAGGAAGACGAGTCTAGAGCCGTCAAGCGCTGGAAATGGAAGTAAGTTAAATAAGCCAAGATACAAGCTGAAGATTGCAGTCCACAATATATAGTAAGATAATCCATGGGAGGCAAAATCAGATGTAATTTGAACAATTCGAACAGGTCCACCAAGATCATCCATCTTCACTTCACCGAAAACGAGTTTCTTAAAGCCGTCAATAATGTTAACTGTCCAGCTAGAAACTTGATCCCATGTGCCCTCAAACACTTCACCAACTGAAGCCGTTCGCTTATCGCTACCAAGTACAACCCCAACAAGTACACTGCCTTGAGCTTTATCCATTTGCGGAGTAACTTGTAAACTTAATGATTGACTATTTCGAATCACAGACCATTCCATTGGTTTATCAACGGATTCTTGAATCATTTGTTTTAACTTAACTGTGTCTGATCCGACTTGCTGACCATTGACAGATGTTACAACATCACCAACCTGCAATCCCGCTGTCTGTGCAGGTGTAGCAGCGTTAACTTGATCAAGCTTAATATTCGATGGAATCCCTTGCATCATGACAACAACGGCAAACAACACAATAGCCAGCAAGAAATTCATCACAGGTCCCATGAAGATTGCGAGTGCACGCTGGCCAACTGTCTTAGATCCAAACTGACGATCATAAGGAGCAATTTGGGTTTCTGCCCCTCGTGTTACCATCATAGCTTGCTTATCAATATCAAACATTACATGCTCGTCATCTACCAGAAGACTTACTTGTAATTTCTTATTTAGATCAATATCTACCACTTCGCCTTGAATCACATTTGCACGCTGTTCAAGTTGATCCAAGTATAAGAAGGCTACTTGCTCCTGCTTGTTTAACTTAACTGCAATCGTCTGACCTGGCTTAATTTCAATAATCTCAGGATCCTCACCAGCCATACGTACGTAACCACCAATTGGAAGTAAACGAAGTGTATAGCGCGTCTCCCCTTTTTTGTATGAGAACAGCTTGGGTCCAAACCCAATCGCAAATTCACGCACGAGAATACCTGCACGTTTTGCAAAGTAAAAATGTCCGAATTCATGTATCGTAACCAAAACAAAAAACAACAAGATAACCTTAAGAGTCAATTCTATAGCAGACAAAACGTACCTTCCTCCTTTGAACTTATACCCGAGTATGTGAAATAACACAAAGCATATTAGCACCAATGTTACTCGAGGAAATTTTTTATGTTATTAGATTACATGAATTGATAAGCCAAAACAAGTAAACAGCTTCTGAAGAAGTATACGTAAGTTAATCCTTTTGGTAACAAAAAATGTCTACTATCATATTCATTAACCTTTGTAGAAGCTTCAGGTTGTTTATAAAGTCTATATACAATTTATGTGCCAAGCCTGTTATTCATTCGTTAACAGAAACAAAATAAGAGAGTTTGACAGCATCAAAGCTATCTCACTCTCTTGATCTAACCTATATTTGTAATTACTTTGGCGGCTGTTATTCGTGCCCAGCTATCCGTTTGCATGATCGAATCCAAATCTGGATTTGCAATGATATCATGCTGATCAATTGTCCGGAGAATAACTTCCTCAATAGCTAAGAAAGAGATGCCTCCATCCAAAAACTTAGCTACCGCAATTTCATTTGCAGCATTATATACTGTTGGTGTAGTCCCGCCTGCTCGTCCACATTCATAGGCCATTCGCATACATGGATAACGATTCATATCCATCTCACGAAAATGTAGCTTACCAATCTGCGCTAAATCTAAGTGCGAAGTAGTGTTTGAAATCCGATTTGGATAGGTAAGTGCATATTGAATAGGTACACGCATGTCTGGATTTCCGAGCTGGGCTATAATACTATGGTCATTAAATTCTACATACGAGTGAATGATACTCTCGGGATGAATAATAACATCAATATCATCAAAAGGCATATCAAACAGCCAATGAGCCTCGATTACTTCAAGACCCTTGTTAACCATCGTAGCAGAATCAATGGTAATTTTCGCTCCCATCGACCAATTCGGATGCTGCAGTGCTTCTTGGACAGTTACACCCCGTAGCTGTTCACGTGTTCGATCACGGAAAGATCCGCCAGAAGCCGTTATTGTTAGCTTACGAACATCTCCGCGCCGCTCACCGTTCAAGCATTGAAAGATTGCGGAATGCTCGCTGTCAATTGGAAGAATGGCAACACCGTTCTTACGAGCTGCTTCAGTTACAATGTGACCAGCGCTCACTAACGTTTCCTTGTTAGCAAGTCCGATTGTCTTTCCAGCTTGAATCGCCGCTAATGTTGGCCTTAGTCCTTGACTACCGACAAGTGCTGAAACAACATAATCAGCATCAGTCCCAGCTGCAACCTCCTGCAAACCCTCATCACCGTAATAAACTTCCACATGAGCTGGTACATGCTGTCTTAGCTCATCCGCCAGTTGTTTAGTCGAAATAGATACCTTTCGAGGTGAGAACGTCTTAATTTGCTCTAGCAATAATTTTATATTTGATCCTCCAGCTAGCCCTTCTACACGAAACTGTTCTCTATGCTGTGCAACCACATCTAGAGTTTGTGTTCCTATAGAACCAGTTGAGCCTAGGATCGCAATTGATTTATTCATCATACACCTCTAAACATTACAGGTTAAGAGTTAATAAGCCTAATACATGAACAATTGGAAAGGCAATTAGCCAAGAGTCCACACGATCTAGCACACCGCCATGTCCAGGAAGAATTGTGCCAGTGTCCTTAATACCTTTAACACGCTTGTAGGCTGATTGAATAAGATCACCAAATTGTCCGAATATGGCAACAACGAGCCCAATCAGAAGCGCTTGAGGCACAGTAAGAAGCTCTGGAGCTAATAGTGCAAAGCAAACAGCTCCAACAAGAGCAATCACAATTCCGCCTACGGAGCCTTCAATTGACTTCTTCGGCGAAATCGTTGGCCATAGCGGGTGTTTACCAAATTTAACTCCGACAAAATAAGCACCTGCATCAGTAATCCATACACAAACGAAAATTAGTAATGTGTAGAACAGCCCACCAGATTCAAGTAATCTTATGGATATCATATAGTGAAATCCATAACCGATATATACTGCGCCAAGAAATATGGCAGCAGCTTGATCGATTACAAAACGATTTTTACTTATCACATTAACCGCTAGTAACAGAAACATAGCAATCCACAGGATATTATAATTAAGGGTAATCCCTAGATCAAATTGCTTAACTTCCCATGGAATAGCAATCCATAGCAAAAGTAATAAACCAACTAACGAAGCAAGCTTGAATTTTAGCAGATCAAACATGCGTATGTATTCATAATATCCGATCGTTGCCATCAACAGAATCAGCCCTGAATACCAATAACCACCCAAATATAATAAAGACAAGAACGCTACTGCCGCAATTACGCCTGTAATGATGCGTTGCTTCAACGCAAACTCCTCCAATCGCTATTTCCGATTGATACTACAATCCCCCGTATCTTCTACCCCGCTGTTGATATTCAACAATTGCTTGATAGAAATGGTCCTCTGTAAATTCAGGCCATAGAGCATTCGTAAACCATAACTCGGAGTAGGCAATTTGCCACAGCAAGAAATTACTTAATCGCTGTTCACCACTTGTACGAATTAAGAGATCCGGATCTGGCAAGCCCGCAGTTAACATATAATCGGAAAACCTATCCTCATTAATTTCTTCAGGATGAAGGTTTCCTTCTTTCACATCTATCATCATTTGCTGAATACCACATAGCAATTCCTTACGTCCGCCATAATTCAAGGCAAAATTAAGAATCAAACCCGTATTCCCTTTGGTTCGCTCAATCGCGTCCTCAACTGCCTTTAACGTATGGGGAGGCAAGCCATCCTTCCATCCCGTCATGCGAATTTGGACATTATTCTTCATAAGGTCTTCAATTTCAAGCGGAAAAAACTCCTGTGGCAGCTTCATCAGGAAGTCTACTTCTTCTTTCGGTCGTTTCCAATTCTCCGTTGAAAAAGCATACATGGTGAGCACTTTAATACCAAGTGCATTCGCCACAAGTGTTATATTCTTGACATTTTTCATTCCGGAATGATGCCCCGCAACGCGTGGCAAACCACGTTGCTTCGCCCATCTTCCATTTCCATCCATAATAATAGCGACATGGGCAGGAATATTATCTTTATCAACTGCCTCGCTACTATTACGTGAATGTTGTGATGAAATAGAAGACGAAGGGCTGAACCATTGTTTCAAACGCTTCCACATGTGCATTTCCCCCAATAAAGGAAAGACTAAAACCCCCGTTAAATAGGGGGTTATGTTAAATTATACTTCCATGATTTCTTTTTCTTTAGAAGATAATACCTTCTCAACTTCTGCAATGTATTTATCCGTAAACTTCTGGATATCATCCTGATGTCCTCTAGATTCATCCTCAGAAATACCAGATTTCTCTAGTTTCTTAATGTCATCATTTGCGTCGCGACGAATATTGCGAATTGCAACCTTTGACTCTTCGCCAGTCTTGCGTGTTAATTTAACAAGCTCTCCACGACGTTCTTCAGTCAATGCAGGAACAACTAGTCGAATTAACGAACCGTCATTCGCAGGAGTTAGTCCAAGCTCTGACTTCATAATTGCTTTCTCAATCGCACCAATAGATGTTTTATCCCATGGTTGAATGGTTAAGGTTCTTGAATCAGGTGTTGAAATATTAGCAAGCTGAGAAACAGGTGTCATAGCTCCGTAATATTCAACTTGAATACGATCAAGTAATGCTGGAGTTGCACGTCCCGCTCTAAGTGAAGCAAGTTCCCTTTTTAATGAACTAATAGCTTTGTCCATGCGTTCTTCCGCATTTTTTTTAATGGACTGTGGCATTACGATACACTCCCTTTTACTATCGTTCCGATTTTTTCGCCTAGTACAACACGTTTAATATTACCACTATCTGTAATTGAGAATACAATAAGAGGCAAATTGTTGTCCATACAAAGTGAAGAAGCCGTTGCGTCCATGACGCCTAAGTTTTTGTTAAGCACATCAAGGTAAGTAAGTTCGTCGTATTTAACTGCAGTTGGATCTTTGAACGGATCTGCTGAATAAACGCCATCCACTTTGTTCTTAGCCATCAGAATAACTTCAGCTTCGATCTCCGCGGCACGGAGTGCGGCAGTCGTGTCTGTTGAGAAATAAGGGTTACCTGTTCCTGCAGCAAAAATAACGACTCGACCTTTCTCCAAATGACGGATTGCACGTCTGCGAATATAAGGCTCTGCAACCTGTTGCATATTTATCGATGATTGTACACGTGTTGGAACACCGCTATTCTCAAGCGCATCTTGCAAAGCAAGAGCGTTCATTACCGTTGCTAGCATTCCCATATAATCAGCTGTTGCCCGATCAATCCCTTTGGCTGAACCGGCAATACCTCTCCATATGTTGCCACCACCGACAACGATTGCTACTTCAACACCAAGATCAACAACTTCTTTCACCTGCTGGGCAACAGAAGTCATCATTTCGGATTCAATACCGTATCCTTGCGAGCCTGCTAATGCTTCTCCACTCAATTTTAACACAACACGTTTAAATTTAGGTTGCTTTAACACTTATTACCCTCCGTTTCGAAACAAGAACATTCAAAAGAAAACTGCATCTACCGCTTATAACAGCGATACAACACCCTCTTAAATTGAATCAGAAGAGCATAGAATAAATTTATACTTTCCAATTCTCTAAAAAAGAAGGAACACAGGGTGTGTTCCAGCTTTGTTTATGATCTTGTGTATATTAAAGTTTAGCTTGTGACATAACTTCTTCTGCAAAGTTTTCAACTTTCTTTTCTAAGCCTTCACCAAGCTCAAAACGTACGAAACGACGGATCGAGATATTCTCACCAATTACAGAAATTTTCTCATTAACGATTGTTGAGATTGTTTTGTCTGGGTCTTTGATGAAGGATTGCTCCATTAAGCAGTTCTCTTCGTAGTACTTAGCAATACGGCCTTCAACCATTTTATCAACGATTTTTTCTGGTTTACCTTCGTTAAGCGCTTGGTTACGAAGAATTTCTTTTTCCTTCTCAATCGCATCTGCTGGAACTTCTTCACGACGAACATACATTGGGTTAACAGCAGCAATTTGCATTGCGATGTCTTTAACGAAAGCTCTGAATTGATCTGTTTTAGCAACGAAATCAGTTTCACAGTTTACTTCGACAAGAACACCTACACGACCGCCAGCGTGTATGTAAGATTCAACAAGACCTTCAGTTGCAATACGACCAGCCTTGTTCGCTGCTGCAGCTAAACCTTTTTCACGAAGAATTTCTGAAGCTTTCGTAACATTACCTTCTGCTTCGTCTAATGCTTTCTTGCAATCGAGCATACCTGCACCCGTTTTTTCACGTAGTTCTTTAACCATTGCAGCTGTAATTACCGCCATTGACAAAACCTCCCAATATTTACTTGATCACTTTAAAAAAAGGGCGGCGAGAGGCTCTTACACCTTCAAACCACCCTTCTTTGGAATTTCTATTTAACTATTAAGCGTTGTTTTCTTCACCTTGATGAGCTTCTACTACTGCATCTGCAATTTTAGCTGTAAGTAGCTTAACTGCACGAATCGCATCGTCATTACCAGGAATAACATAATCGATTTCGTCTGGATCACAGTTAGTATCAACAATACCAACGATTGGAATACCAAGTTTACGAGCTTCCGCAACTGCGATACGCTCTTTACGCGGATCAATAATGAATAGCGCGCTTGGCAAACCTTTCATATGCTTGATACCGCCCAAGAATTTCTCAAGGCGATCTTTTTCTTTGTTAAGAATGATAACTTCTTTCTTAGGAAGAACGTCAAAAGTACCGTCAACTTCCATTTTCTCAAGTGCGTGTAAACGATCGATACGCATTTTGATTGTTTTGAAGTTAGTAAGAGTACCACCCAACCAACGTTGGTTAATGTAGTACATTCCACAACGTTCCGCTTCTTCTTTCACGGAATCTTGTGCTTGTTTTTTAGTACCAACGAACATAATAGTACCATTGCCTTCAGCTACAGATTTAACAAAGTTGTAAGCTTCCTCAACCTTTTTAACTGTTTTTTGAAGATCAATAATGTAAATGCCGTTTCTTTCAGTGAAGATGTATTTGTCCATTTTTGGATTCCAACGACGAGTCTGGTGACCGAAGTGTACCCCAGCTTCTAATAACTGTTTCATGGAAATTACTGCCATCCTCACACACCTCCTCTATAATGGTTAATTTTGTGCTCCTCCGCCATTCGCATCTTTACGCAACACTTATCATCCGATAAGCACCATTGCATAAATTGAACTGGCGTGCGTTTTAACACCGCTAATAACTATACCATATATGTGATTCATAATGCAATAGATTATGCATAACATTTTTCACTTAAGATCCTCTATGTGTTCTAAACATATTATGCAGCCGAGTATTTTACCAACCTATAACAAAAACCCATGAGCTCTGTCCATAGGTCTTATCATCAAGTTTGAGGTTTTACTAAATTATCAATGATTTCATCAAATGTTGGTGTACCTTTAAATAAATGAACACCAGTACGAATTTTGCCTGTTAATTTGCGCTTGACCATTTCATTCATAAAGGCATCCGAATCCGTAATTAGTTCACTACTATTTAGCATCTTAACAACCTCTTCAGTTGTCGTTCGATAAGCTACATATATGACAGTTTGCTTCTCAATCTCAGGCGGCGAGGTAGCTGGAGCAGTCGGTACTGGTGAGACTTTGGCCTGCTTGTCCAGCGCTTCCTTAACTCTGAGTTCAAGCTCCTGATTGAATTCATCTTGAGAGTAAACCTTTGCTGGGTCCAGCTTATCTTGTACCTGTGCTAAGGGAGCATCATTACTACTAGGTATCACGATCATTAACTGTAACAGTATGGCGCCTACAATCATACCAATGCCGATTCCCATCCAAAGCTGTCTCTTGTTCATTGGGGGGCCTCCTCTTGTTTGGAGAGCATTAAGATTAGAGAGATTTCACCCTTGTTTTTACCGAGTTTTTTGGCAATATACTCAATTGACTTGCCATTCTCATACATACTAAATAGTTCCTCATATCTATTTTTCAAGGTTGGAAGGATAGTTGGAACATCTTCAGCAGTTTCTTCTTGCACTGTTTCTTGATTTACTTGTCTATTCATTAATTCATCTGAGACATTCGTGATTTCCTTATTTGCTTGTCTAGATGTATCTTGCTCGATAATCACTTCACTCTGTGATGGCCTAACATTTTGCTGAAGTTCATTCAATGTTACTTTAAGATAAGTCATTTCCTGTGCCATGTCCAACGTCTGTTTTTCCAAGAACTCAATTTTACCTGTCTGCTTTGCTAGATGAAACTCATAATCACGTTTCGTATCTTTAAACAAATGAACAAGAGCCTCATTCTGCTCTTCTAAATCAGATGCAAAAAGCTCAATGGTTTGTTCAAACTCTTCCAAGGATTGATTATTTTGTTTAGGGGATTGTTTAGCATTCTTATTTAGAATTTGTGCGAACACAATAATAATAAGACCTATTAATACGATATAAAATAACGGTTCATCAGTCATACGCTCACCTATTTTCACATAGTTAAATCGATATGGCGCCCTTTATAGGGGTGTTTGCCTGATTGCTCGTTAATTCGCTCTTGTTCGGATTTACCTTGTTTCGCGTCCTGTTTGCCCTTCCCATCACGTCCGTTAGACTGTTGTTCCTCTTGGTTCGCATTAATCTGTCTGCCTGTTGTAGATTGTGTCTTCGTAGTTTGGGTTCTCTTCTGTTGCAAGGCACGATCAGATTCATGACCTATCATAGCTTGTTCTGCCATCGGCCTCTGTACATGTTGACCTTGTTTAATTCCGGCTTCATCATTCTTGTGAATAACAAATTGTAGATCAGCCCCATTAACATGCATAAGATGAACCTCCTCACTTCAAAGTGCATGTGACACAATCAAAATTCAGTTACAAGAAAACTGATTATGCGTACGGTATAATAGAAATTTCACCATCTGATAGACTAAAGGTACAGTGCGATAAAGGATCCTTCACAAATTTCGTATAACGACCAATAACGATTCTCACGCCTCCATACACAGTCGAGAAAACATTAACCTTCGCATTTTCTGTGTCTTCGAGCTTTTTTTCCAATTCCAATATGTGTTCTCTAAGATCGTTCTGTTCAGAAATAATTTGTTTTTTGGATTGACCTAGCTTAACACGCATTGCTACTTTATCTGGTGAAAGCTGCCCGGCACTAGCAAGTTGATCTAGTATCGAGAGTGCTTTGTTCGACTTATCTAAGTTCTCCATTAGCACTTTAAGCTGATTACGCAATTGAATTAGTTCATTACGAAGTTCAGGTAGAACACCTACCTCAACAACAGTAGCAGTTGACATGGCATTACCAATTGTACGGCACATTACACGCTCACCAGCCTGTATCGTACCTCCAACAATTAAACCTCTAGCACCCAAACAATTTACAGTATTATGAGCGCGTATTGTTGAGTGCATGATACTCTGTGACACGGTGATGTTATTACCCGATTCTACTAATGCATCCTGAATAAACGAGCTTCTGATATCACTTCCTGCTTTGATTTTGGCTTTATTCTGGCCTAGTATACCAGCAGCAATATCAATAGAGCCACTTGCTTCAAGTTCAGCGGCTTCAACGCCACCCGTTATGCGTATATCACCTTCAGCTTTAATTTTGAAACCTGGTTGCACATTCCCACGAATGACTACAGTTCCAACAAAATCAATGTTGCCAATGGAATAATCTAGATCACCATTCACTTCATAAACCGGAAATACGTTAATTTTATCACGATCTGTTTTGGTGACCATACCATCAATAGCAGCATAAACTGCCATTCCATCTTGATCTAAATATACATTCTTCCCGAGTTTAAACCGCGCTTCTTTACCTTGGATTGGCATGAGAATTTCACCAGTGATCGATTTCCCTGGAGTCCCCTCTGTTGCTAAATAACGTTGACCAATTATTTGATCTTTCTTGACGTTGCTTATAGTTACCAATTCTTTATAATTAACCGTACCATCCTCAAGCTGTAGTGGTTTTTGGGGAGCGGCATTCATATCAAATACATACTTTATGCTTCCATTTCGACCGTCTATAGGCTTAGTTCCGCTAGCAATAACCGTCCTTGTGTACATATAGGATTTGGGGTCCTTCGCGACTTCAATCAAATGCGCAAAGTTAATTCCGAACACTACATTCTGCTTACGAATCACTTCATGAAGCTGTTCGACTGTAATTATGAAAGAATCTGGTACCATCATAAATTGTAAATATGCATTTAACTTATCATCTGATAAAGTGATCTGTATGATTTTATCAAATGGTATATTCTGATTCCACATAACCTACACCACCTCCGCTAATAGCTATCTTCAAAGAGTTGAACCTTATATCGACCTAATGCGCCTCGCATTCGTAAGATGGCTTTAGAATGCAATTGTGATATGCGAGACGGTGATAAATTCATAACTTCAGCTATTTCACTAAGTGACAATTCTTCATAATAGAACAACGATACAACTGTACGTTCTTTTTCAGTAAGCTTATCAATTGCACGAGCTAACGTTTCCTTTAGGAAAAATTCATTGACCTTGTATTCCGGATTCTTGGCTTTTTCATCAATAATCAATGAAAGTCTAGTCTCAGATTCTTCCTCACGTATGGGATCGTCAATTGAACACACGGTTGTTACTGCTAATTCTTGGATCATCTGAGAAAACTCTTGTTCGCTTACTTCTAAATAAGCGCACATCTCTACATCTGTAACTGAACGTAAATGCTGCTGTTCCAACTTCTGATAAGCGTCCTCAATTTTTTTGGCCTTTTCACGAACGGATCGTGGAACCCAGTCACCTTGTCGTAAACCATCAATAATTGCCCCACGAATACGCCAAGTAGCATAAGTTTCAAACTGTAGTCCACGCTCATAATCAAATTTATCGACAGCGTCAATTAAGCCCATAGCTCCAAAGCTTTGTAAATCTTCTAGAGACACTGTCCTAGGTAGTCCAATGGAAAGCCTACTTGCAACATAGTCAACTAAAGGCAGATGAGATTCGATAATCTGCTGTTTAGCCTGCAACGATTGGTGTATTTTCCATTGTTTCCAAAGCTCGATATTTGCAAGATGTGACTGCTTTTTATCGATCATTCCATTTCACCGCCCTTAATTTGCTGACAGGTGACGAACCGCTTGCGCTAGACGCTCGGGATCCGACTCAGTTTTCGTTTCTAACTTTGGTGGGTTAAGTGGAGAGAAATCGGATTCAATCACACTTGATGCATTGGTATCCTCATCAGGTGTAACCAAATCAAAATGCTTTCCTACATGAGATTGCTCTGTCTCTTTATGTATTTCTTTAGATGCCTGAACATCTGTTACAGGATTTTTAGTATGTAGTAATAGTCCAATGACCCAACGAGCTACAAAAAGGAGAACAAACATAATTACAAAACTATAAAGTCCTCTTAAAAAGGAAGTAATGAATAAGTTTGTTTGAATAGAAAGCAAAAAAGTTCCTACAAATGCTACTAAGCCCCCAATAACATTCCAAAGTATAGTTCCAATCATAATCACATTTCCTTTACACCATGTTGAATACTTCGAATTTGCAATATCCCAGTTTCAGCATTGAATTCGATTGTTCGACCATAATTCGCACCTGTGTCCTCACCAATGATAGGAATCGTATATTGATGAAGCATAATTTTGCATGACTCTATGTTTCTTGGACCAATGCGCATCGTGTCTTGACCAGATGCAAAGGCAAACATTTGAGCCCCACCAGCCATTTTAGCTCTCATCCGATGAACAGAGGCACCTAGGTTCGTCATACGTCTAATCAATTCAGGTATAGCAGTGTCTGCATATTTAGCTATGTTAAAATTATCTTCTCTAGCAATATCAGAAGATGGCAACATAACATGAGCCATTCCTGCAACTTTTACATATGAATCATACAGAGTTAAACCAACACATGATCCGAGTCCTGTTGTCTTAAGCACTCCGGTCGAGTGCGCAACATTTAGATCAGCCATGCCTACCTTGATCAAATTATCTTGATTCATGCATGCTCTACTCCCAGAGATGCAAAAATTTCTGAAAATGAATCCGGGTCAGGAATAAAGAAAAAATGACCTTTCACCTCATGAGTTCCTTCCAAAAATTTCGTGTCTATCAACAATGCTTGATCTCCCATGTGACCGGATTGAATGAGACCAAAACTTAATATGGCACCCGCCATATCAATGGCTAATGCTGGAACAGAAGGTACCATAGTCAGTTTAGTGAAATCAGCTAACGAAGAAAGATAGGAACCAGCAAGAATATTGCCGATTTCATTCAGAGCCGATAATTCCATTTCTGAGAACCAAGCTTCATCTGCCATTTCAATTCCTACCATTTCCTCAAGCATGTTTTTAGCAGATTCCAGATTCATGATAAAAAATAGATTACCTGGAGCTTCACCTACAACACGGAGATAGATAACAAGGACTAGTTCTTCGGGTCCGCCAACTACAGAAGCAATTTCTTCAAATGGAAGAATATTAACAATCGGAACAAGCATATCTACGGGCTTATTAATAAGAACGGAAAGTGCAGTCGCAGCGTGACCTGCACCAATATTCCCGATTTCTTTAAGCACGTCCATCTGGATATCCGCTAGTTGCTTCACAATTTATACCTCAAGTTCTTCTAGTTGTAGAAGTTCCTGCTTATTAAGTACTTGTTCTAGATTCAACAATACAAGCAGTCGATCTCCTATTTTCGCGATACCGTCTAAATATTTAGCACGAATTCCGCCTACAATTTCGGGTGGATTCTCAACTAAATCGGAATCAAGATCCGCTACGTCGTTCGCTGAATCAACAATCATACCAACCTCTATATCCCCTGTTGATACGATGATCATACGGGAATTATCAGTAAGTTCCATCTCTGGTAACCCAAATCGAGAGCGTAAATCGATTACAGGTATAACGACACCACGCAAATTAATTACGCCTTTAATAAAAACAGGTGTTTTAGGGACGCGAGTTAATTTCTGCATTCTTTCAATTGTCTTCACTTTCTCAACTTCAACACCGTATTCTTCATGACCTAACGAAAAAACAATGATTTTTTTCTCTTCTGCCATTTGAGGAAACCTCCTTGATATTATTTAAGTAGAGCGTTGGTATCGATAATTAAAGCTACATTTCCATCACCAAGTATCGTAGCCCCTGACACAGCGAATAAGTTAGTCAAATATTTACCTAGAGGCTTGAGTACGATCTCTTGCTGTCCAATCAATTCATCTACAAGTACAGCTGCTAATTTGTCACCTTTACGAATAATGATAAGATCGCTTTCCGTTTTGTCACTAAGCTTATAGTTAGGTACTTGAAGTAGTGAACCTAATGTAAGAATAGGAATAACGGTATTTCGGTAATCAAGCATCGCGTTACCATGCACATGACGAATCTTGCTAATTTCAATAGAAGCCGTCTCCACAATAGAAGACAGTGGCAACGCATATTTCTCATCACCCAGACGAATGAGCATAGCTGAAATAATAGATAAGGTTAACGGCAATTGAACCGAGAACTTGGTTCCTTTGCCAAGAGTTGATTCGATCTGTACAAGACCACCAAGTGACTGGATTTTAGTTTTAACCACATCAAGACCAACCCCACGTCCAGATACATCAGAAATTTTCTCTGCTGTTGAAAATCCAGACTCAAATAATAGCTGGTAAACATCCTGATCACTCATATTAGAGCCTTGGTCAGCAGTTATAGAACCCTTCTTAATTGCGGATTGAAGTACTTTCTGACGATTAATTCCCTTACCGTCATCCTCAATCTCAATGAACACATGATTACCGCTATGGAAGGCACTTAAATGAACTGTACCCGTCTCACTTTTACCAGCTTTAATCCGTTCATCAACTGTTTCAACACCATGATCTAGAGAATTACGCAATAAATGAACCAGTGGATCACCTATCTCTTCAATAACTGTACGATCTAGCTCAGTTTCAGCACCTGTAATAACAAAATCAACTTTCTTGTTCAGGTTTTTGGCTAAATCTCGAACCATTCTTGGGAACCGATTAAATACAGAATCAATTGGAACCATTCGTAATTTCATGACCATGTTCTGTAAATCACTACTAACCCTGGCTAAATGTTCAACCGTTTCAGTTAACTCATTCTTGCGAATTTCTGAAGCAAGTTGTTCTAATCGCACACGGTCAATTAACAGCTCAGAGAACAAATTAATTAACTTGTCGAGTCGGTCTATATCAACCCGAATTGTACGACTAGCAACAGCCATATTAGGTGAAGCAACCGTCTTGGCCTCTGTGTTAGAACTAGCTTCATCTTGTAGTTTCGTAAGTATCGGGACTTCAGCTGCTGCAGTTTCTAGAACTGCGAGATTGGAAGTTGAAAGTTCAAGAGCTTCTTGATATAACATCTCATCTAAAGTTTCACGGTCCAAAGGAAGAATTCTGACGGATTCAACCTCTGAAATATTCATGAGTTCATTCGTTAGTGATTCATTGTCAATTTGCGAAATATAGAAAAGAGAAAATGAAAACTCAAATTTCTCCTGTTCTAAATCTTGAACAGAAGGATTTGATTTAACAACCTCGCCCCTATTTTCCAATACGTTAAATACCATATAAGCTCTAGCAGCTTTCAGAACGCACTGGCTTGACAACTTCACTTCAACAAAAAATACATGATACTTCGATTCGATGGACTGAAGAAGAACAGAATACTGGAATTCATCCAGAATTTGATCTACATTGACCTCATCCAGAATAGAGCTTGTACTGCTTGCTTGTACTGCTGTTGTCTGTTGTTTGGTCTCATAATCACCAGAAACAACAGACTTCAATTCCGCAACAATTTGGGTAACGTCGGCCTTACCAGTTCCACCTTGAATGATATCCTCTACCATTGTTTCTAGAGCATCTAGGCTCTTAAAAATACAATCAAAAATAAAAGGATTCATTTTAAGCTTAAGGTTTCGAACTAAGTCAAGAACGTTCTCCATTTCGTGAGTAAGTGAAGCTAAATCTTCAAATCCCATAGTAGCTGACATCCCTTTTAAGGTGTGAGCAGAACGGAAGATATGATGCACAATCGAGATATCTTCTGGATTGTTTTCGAGATTCAGCAAATTATCATTCAATGCCTGCAAATGCTCTCTCGATTCATCAATAAAAATGGATAAGTACTGGTTTAATTCCAAAATACGTACACCTCCGATAATAACTATTTGCTCTTCGCCCTAGGATGTCATAATTCACTCTGCACCGCTTGTACAAGTTGCTCTGAAATTTTATGTTGCGGTAATACATGAGTAGCTGCTTGCAGTAATACTGCCGATCTTGGCATCCCATAGACAACACATGTCTCTTCTGCTTCGGCGATCGTATTCTCCGCACCGCTTTCTAATAATGCGAGCATCCCTTTAGCACCATCACTGCCCATACCAGTCATAAGCACGATATGCCGCTTTAATTCTTTTAATGGAATAAGCGAATTAAACATAACGTCAACTGATGGTCGATGACCAGATACTGGATCTTCTTTAGATAATATAATACGGTATCCTTGCGTCACATCTTTAACTATCTGCATATGCCAACCTCCCGGCGCTACATATGCAGTTCCTCTTTGAACCTTCATGTTGTGTTCAGCTTCAACCACTTTAATCTGGCAAACATCATTCAATCGATTTGCGAGCGACTTCGTGAAATTTGGTGGCATATGCTGAACAATAAGTATTGGTGCTCTGAATGACGCTGGAATTTGAGTTAACACTGCATTTAATGCTCTAGGTCCACCAGTCGATGTTCCAATAGACACAATGTGCTTAAATGAATCCAGATTTCCATGAACCGCTGTAACCACTTCTTGGCTATTACCTGTTCTTGTAAATGGTTTAAGTGTTGTTGGTGTAGCTCTAGTTGTTGTTATAGGTGGTTTCGGTGCTGTTATAGGTGTTGTAGTCGCTCTTGTCACAGCTGCTGTAATATCTGGTGGTGGACTTGGCTGTTTAATGCTAGATTTTATTGCAATCATCAATTTCTCATGAATCTGTCTCTTAACCTTAAATAAATCCAAAGAAACAGAACCAGACGGTTTTCGAATAAAATCAATCGCGCCATACTCTAGCGCCTTAATCGTTTCATTCGTACCTGTGAGAGTTAATGAACTAAGCATTACAACAGGGGTCGGTTCTTCCGACATGATCCGCTTCAATGCATCTAAGCCATTCATTTCCGGCATTTCAATATCCATCGTCACAACATCAGGTTTAAGAAGCTTTACTTTCTCAACTGCTTCTTTTCCATTTTTGGCAGTATCAATGACTTGAAATTGTGAGTTATCCGCAATAAGATCACTAATAATCCTTCGCATAAAAACGGAATCATCAACAACTAATACCCGATATGATGCCATGTTATTCACCCTAATATAGTTAGATTGTGTAGATCTTGACGCTAAATTTACTTTTGCATAAGTCGAATCATCTTGCTCAAAAAGCCTTTAACCCCATTCGAAGTCACTTCTTTATCCACTGACCCTTCATTCGAAAGATAATCATCAGCTATTTTTTGAATACCTTTAGAAGCAATCGAATTGGGAAATGCCGTATAGAAAGGAACTTGTCGTTTGACAGCTTTCGACACATTCAGGTCAGAATCCACGAACCCTAACACCGAAATGTCAAGATTTAAGAACTGCTGTGCAACCAAACGAATTTTACTAGCAGTTTGTTTACCTTCCTTCACATCAGTAACTTGATTTACCACGAGCTGGAAAGAAACGACATGACCCATAGAATGAATCATCTTAATCAAGGCATATGCGTCGGTTATTGCTGTAGGTTCGGGAGTTGTGACGACTATTGTCTCATTTGCTGCTAAAATAAACTTCAACGTTTCTTTCGATAAACCTGCTCCGGTATCAAAAATAATATAATCCACATGTCCGGAAAGTTCATTCACTTGTTCATAGAAGTAATTTAAATCTTCATTTGTTAAGGAAATAAGATCATTAAACCCCGATCCACCTGCAATAAAACTAATTCCATATTTCGTTTGCTGCATAATTTCCCAGATCGTTTTTTGTTTCTTCAACAAATGATATAAATTAAATTGAGGCGAGATTCCCATCAGAACGTCAATATTAGCCATTCCAATATCTGCATCAAATATTAAAACCTTATATCCTTTAGCTTGTAATGCCAGTGCAAAATTAAGAGTGAAATTGGATTTACCTACTCCGCCTTTACCACTTGATACTGTAATAACTTTTGTCGTTCTGTCGTGTTTATTGTGCTCACCTTGTACAAGATCACGTAATGCTTGAGCTTGGTCATTCATCAACGTAATCCCCCAGGATGAGATCAATAATCCGATCTTCTTTGAATAACACAATATCGTCTGGTACATTCTGACCATTGGTTATGTAGGAAACGGTTAGTCCAAAATCATGTAATAAATTGATGATACTGCCATAAGAATCTGTTTCATCACATTTTGTTAAAATGAGCTTGTCTAACTTGAATTTTTGAAAATTAGTCGTAATAGCTTTCATATCGCGATACTTCGTTGTCATACTTAGAACCAAGAAGGTCTCGCTTTGTCCTTGTGCTTGTAAAAGCGTATGTAATTCAGATACGTACATCTCATTCCTGTAATTCCGTCCTGCGGTGTCCATAAATATAATGTCGACATCACTCAGCTGTTCAAATGCTTTGTTCAAATCTTTGGGTGAATAAACAACTTCAGTAGGAACATTTAAGATGTTAGCATACGTTTTGAGCTGTTCAACTGCTGCAATTCGGTACGTATCTGATGTAATAAAGCCAACCTTACGTCTATACTTCAATACCTGTTCAGCAGCTAGCTTAGCAATAGTCGTTGTCTTACCAACTCCGGTCGGCCCAACAAAGTGAACAACACGAGTCTGCTTATTAATTGTACGATCCGGTTCGGGAGCAAAAAACTGCACTAACTGATTATGTAATGAATCACGCACAGCAGCTTCAGTGTATTCTGCCCCTTCACTAGCAATTTCCTCAAGAGTAGTAGCGATTAGTTGCTGAGTGATTTCAAGACTAACTTCTTGCTCAATTAAACGTCTCTCATATTCAGATAACACTTCCGGAAGTACAGCTTGTGCTTGTTGCATACTCTGCGCAACTGACATTTTCTGCATCATCTCGCGCATGCTTCGCATTTCAGCTATTATTGCATCTTCTTTATATTTACTTAATGACTCTGACACTTCGGCTTTAACCTGTTTAGGCTGAATCTCAGCTTGTAAATCAGGCTTAGCAGACATACTCATGAGCGGTTTAATTAAATCTAACGGTAAAGTAGTCTCTGTTCTCGGGGTAACTGGTCCAGGCGGTTTATTGGCAACTGTAAGTGTATCAATTGCAGCAACTACTTCAATTTTCTTCTTGCTAAACATTCCAAGAAATCCTCCGTGCTTGACATCCTTTGTGCTCAAAATGACAGCGTCATTACCTAAGTCACTACGGATCTTCTGAATAGCGTCAGGCATGGAGTCTACTAAGTAACGTTTAACCCTCATAAGTTAACAACCCCTACGCTTTGAATTTCTACGCTTGGCTCTAACTCGCTGTATGATAAGACAGGAATTTCTTGCATGGTACGCTCTAGAAGCTGTCTTAAATACATCCGAATTGTCGGTGAAGTCAGAATCAGTGGTTGTTGACCAGATTGAACCATTTTGCCCACTTGTTCACTTAATTTATGATAAATCAGTTGCGAAGAAGATGGATCCAGTGCCAAATAAGAACCTTGATCCGATTGTTGAACACTTTCAGCAATTTTCTTCTCAAGTGACGGTCCAACCGTAATGACTTTCAACGCTTCACTTCCAGATGTAAACTGATTCGTAATTTGTCTAGATAAGGATTGACGAACATATTCAGCTAAGATATCTGGATCTTTGGAGTATGTACCATAGTCAGCAAGTGTTTCGAGTATCGTAACCAAATCACGAACAGAGACTTTCTCTCTTAGTAACTTAGCTAGAACTTTCTGAACTTCACCAATTGTAAGCACATTTGGAATTAATTCATCAACAAGTGCTGGATAGACTTCCTTCGTATTATCGATAAGCGTCTTCGTTTCTTGACGACCCAGCAACTCATGCGCATGCTTCTTAATGACTTCTGTTAAGTGTGTAGCTACAACGGATGGAGGATCTACGACTGTATAACCAGACAATTCTGCACGTTCCTTAGTCGTTTCATCAATCCATAGTGCAGGAAAACCAAATGCAGGTTCTTTAGTCTCAATACCACCCACTGAGTCATCATCAATACCTGGACTCATAGCAAGATAGTGATTTAGTAATAATTCACCACGAGCCACCATATTTCCTTTAATTTTGATAATATATTCATTCGGGCGTAGTTGAATATTGTCGCGAATTCGGATTACAGGTACAACAATGCCTAATTCTAGTGCACATTGTCGTCTAATGAGGATAATCCGATCAAGTAAATCGCCTCCCTGCTGTGTATCGGCAAGTGGAATTAAGCCATATCCGAACTCAAATTCAATAGGATCAACTTGTAATAGAGAAATAACACTTTCAGGTGACCGTACTTCTTCGATCTGCTGTTCTTCTTCGAGCTGCTCGTCCTGAACCTGCTTTCGATCCAAATTTTTCTGCATGCGATAACCAGCAATAACAAGAACCACTGCAAGCGATATAGGTACGTACCACGTAATTGGCGTAAATATCCCGAGAAATGCAAGTGTTGCTGCAACGATATACATCATTTTCGGTTGTGCAGTAAGTTGATTAATAATATCCTCGCTTAAATTCCCTTCGGAAGCCGCACGAGTTACGATCAAACCAGAAGATGTAGAGATGAGTAAAGCAGGAATTTGTGAAACTAAGCCATCACCAATTGTAAGGAGTGAATATTTGTGTAGAGCCTCCATAATTGGAAGACCTTCCATCCACATTCCGATCGCTAAACCACCAATCAAGTTAATTAGCAACATGATGATCCCAGCAATCGCATCACCTTTAACAAACTTGGATGCTCCATCCATTGCTCCGTAAAAATCCGCTTCTCGCTCAATCTTCTGCCTGCGTTCTCTTGCCTGAACTTCATTGATGAGACCCGCATTCAAATCAGCGTCAATACTCATTTGTTTACCGGGCATAGCGTCGAGTGTAAAACGCGCTGATACTTCAGCTACCCGTTCTGACCCTTTGGTAATAACAATAAAATTCACAAGCACAAGAATAAGAAAGATGACGAATCCAACAACTAGATTACCACCAGCCACGAAATTACCGAAAGCACTTACAACAGATCCTGCTTCACCTTCGGCCAAAATATTTCTAGTTGTAGATACGTTAAGCGCTAGCCGAAATAAAGTTGTGATCAATAATAATGCAGGAAAAATGGAGAATTGTAATGCTTCTCGCGTATTCATTCCCACTAACAAAATCATAAGTGCGAGTGCAATATTGATAATTAATAAAAAATCGAGAAGGTGAATATTGACAGGTATAACCATCATGAGCACGATGCCAATAATTCCAGACAGTACAGTTACATCTTTTAATTTCATGATTCCTGCCTCCTTTCACATTTATCTCTTTTTACTTTTAGTCTTGTATACAAAAGCTAACACTTCCGCGACAGCTTGGAATAGATCAGCTGGAATTGATTTTCCTATATCAACCTGTGCATAGAGCGCACGTGCTAAAGGTTTATTCTCCATTACCGCGATCCCATGCTCCTTACCCTTTTCCTTAATCTTAAGCGCTATATAGTCGGTGCCCTTAGCGATTACTGTTGGAGCCTCCATTTGCTTGTCATCATACTTTAGTGCAACCGCATAATGAGTCGGATTTGTAATAATAACATCAGCCTTCGGAATGTCCTGCATCATACGCATCATTGCCATACGGCGTTGCTTTTCTTTAATTTTACCCTTAATGAGCGGATCGCCTTCTGACTTCTTATACTCATCCTTGATATCTTGCTTAGACATCCGTAAATTCTTGTTATATTCATATCGCTGGTACATGTAATCGAGAAAAGCAATGACAACTAAAAGTCCACCTATCTTGAGACCAAGCGATAAAGTTACGGATACAACATAAGATAACACTTGTTCCAAAGGCACTCTACCAAGTGCTAGTATCCTATCCTTCTCACCCCATAGGGTAAAATAAACGACTAAGCCAATAATCATGATTTTAATGATCGATTTAAAAAACTCCACTAACGATCGCATAGAGAAAATGCGTTTAAATCCCTGAATAGGATTGATATTGCTAAATTTAACTTTGAGTGGTTCAGCTGTAAGCAAAAATCCGAACTGCATAATATTACCTAAAATACCAATTACCATTGCCGTCAGTAATAATGGAGCAAGGACAATCATAGCTTGAAAAAATATAGAGGTGAAAAAAGGTCTAACATTACCTTCTGTTAAATCCATTAGCAAACGATTCTGGAATATGTCATTAATTAACGACATAAACCTCTCTTTCATGAAACCGCCGAACATAATAAATAATAAAAATGAAAAAAACAATATGAAAGCAGCTGGTAGCTCCATGCTCTTAGCTACTTGGCCTTTTTCTCTCGATTCACTTTTCTTCTTCGGCGTGGCTTCTTCCGTTTTCTCTTGAGAAAACATCTGCAAATCAAGCTTCACAATGTAACGAGACACGGTCACCCCACCCCAAAGTTTTCTGGAAGAAAACTCACTTCGTAAGCAATAGCTTAGTTTTCCTAAGGAAAACTATCTTCGAAAGCATATACTTAGTTTTCTGGAAGAAAACTCTCTTCGTAAGCATTAGCTTAGTTTTCTAGAAGAAAACTTTCTTCAGTAAAATTTGCTATCCTGCAATAATTTGCATGAACTTCTCCATAGATCTAAGCATTTGGATGAATAAATTTTGGAAAAGTGATGATATACTGGACATCATAACAATTAGAATCACTAAACCTACTAATAATTTTAAAGGTATACCAATAACAAACACGTTAAACTGCGGAGCAACACGTGTTAGTAGACCAAGTCCTAAATCTGTTAAAAACAAAGCAACGAGGACTGGTGCTGCAAGCTGAAAAGCGAGTGAAAACACAGTTACAAAGGATTGCGTTATAAACGTTGAAACTTGTCCATCATACATCTTAGCAAATAATTCATTCGTTAATGGAATCCAGGTATAGCTTTCTAAAATCCCTCTTATAAATAAGTGATGACCATCTAAAGCTAGAAATAACAAGGTAGCAATCATAAATTTAAAATTACCAATAATCGGAGCTGCTGCTCCCGACATTGGATCAATTACATTCGCGATCCCAAACCCAATTTGAAAATCAATCAAAGAACCTGCAATTTGGAATGTTGTAAAAAACATATAAGCTATAAATCCTAGTGTAATGCCAACCAATACCTCTCGGATGACATACATGATGTACATCCCATCTAACTCAACCTGTACTTGCATTCCTACAGAAGCAAATGCAATAAAAGATAGGAGAGCTGCAAGACCAACTTTCAATATTGCCGGCAGATTTCGAGAAGAAAAGATAGGAACTACGACAAAGAAAGCACTTATTCGACATAAAATTAACAAAAAATTAGGCAACAACTGTAAGTATTGCTCCATGACATTCACAACCTAGCCAATATAGTTAGGTAAGTTATTAAATAAATTTGTTGTGAAATCGACTAATGTAGTCATAATCCAAGGTCCAAATAGAAGTATCGAAAGAAGTACAGCAACAATTTTAGGAACGAATGCTAACGTCTGTTCTTGAATTTGAGTTGTTGCTTGAAAAATACTAACAATAAGTCCTACAACGAGTGCAACAACGAGCATTGGAGCAGCGGCTTTAAGCACGGTAAAAAGCGCTTCGCCAGCTAGACGGATAACAAATTCCTGACTCATGGTGATGTCCTCCCTCCAGTAAGTAAAATCACTGCTTATTTACTAAAAGCAATTAATAAATTCTTTACGACTAAATGCCATCCATCAACTAATATAAACAATAAGATTTTAAAAGGAAGTGAAATCATAACAGGTGGTAACATCATCATACCCATTGCCATCAGTGTAGAAGATACAATCATGTCAATGATTAGAAATGGAATAAAGATGATAAAGCCCATTATAAATGCTTTCTTAAGTTCAGAGATCACATATGCGGGTACAAGAGCCGTTAAAGGAGCATCTTCCGCTTTCGTTGGATATTCCGCTTTCGAGTAATCCAGGAACAATTTCAGATCTTTCTCATATGTATGTTTCCACATGAACTGCTTCATGGGAATAGCAGCTTTCTGTAACGCTTCTGTTTGGGCAATTTCACCTTTTAGATAGGGTTGCAAAGCTACTTGATTCACCTCACCAAGTGTCGGAGACATAATGAAGAATGTGAGAAAAAGGGCAAGTCCCACAAGCACTTGGTTAGGCGGCATTGACTGTGTACCTAATGAATTCCGAACAAATCCAAGCACGATAATGATTCGAGTAAAACTAGTCATCATAATTAATATAGCTGGTGCTAAACTTAATATCGTCAATATCAAAATGAGCGTAATGGTAGTTGAAGCTCCTTCTGTTCCTGTCGATGATCCGATATTAAGATTTATGCCTGGTATAGGACTTGCAACAGCTGTATTCATTTGAAAAGCAAAAGTCAGAACGAAAACAAACGCTAGCATATAAATCAACTTTTTTAGGTTCATTCATCATTCAACCGATCTGTTTGTTTTTCCTGCAAAATTTCTTCAAACTTCTTTTTTCGATTCATCGAATTTTGCATTCTATCATAAAACACTTGCTGATAAGAAGGTGTTACTTCCTCTTCTATCGTTTGTTTATTTCTGAATTTCTTGACCCAATCACTGACTGATGGAAATTGCACAGGAGAAGTCTTATTTGTTAGCAACTCCGTTAAAAAAGCAACTTCATCAGGATCATCTATTTTTTCTAGTAACTGAATGTTCTCTCCAACACCTACTAAATATAGACAATGACCAATCTCAACGATCTGGATCGACTTGTTTTGTCCAAGTGGAACGCCGCCTAGTGAACGAATGGATTGGCCTGATCCGATCATCCGGTTTTTTTTGGCAAGTACACGCATGATCATATAGAACAAGGCGATCACGACTGCAAGCACCAAACAAACCTTAACGATCATAACAAACGATTCCCACACGCTTCCCGTTTGTCCGTTCATCTATATTCACTATCCTTCCAACTAACTTATGTATGCAGATTACCCTAAAGTTTTCTTAATTGCCTCGATTACACGATCTGCTTGGAATGGTTTAACGATGAAGTCCTTAGCGCCGGCTTGAATCGCATCAATTACCATTGCTTGTTGACCCATTGCAGAACACATAATCACTTTGGAATTAGGATCAATTTTCTTAATTTCTTTCAAAGCAACAATTCCATCCATTTCAGGCATTGTAATATCCATTGTAACTAAATCTGGGTGTAATTCTTTAAACTTTTCAATCGCTTGAGCTCCATCATTCGCTTCTCCGCAAACTTCATATCCATTCTTCGTTAAAATATCGCGGATCATCATTCTCATAAACGCTGCATCATCTACAACCAAAATTCTATTAGCCATAACGTAAAGTCCTCCTCAAAATAGTGCATTATCTAATTTTTTGAATACGATCCCATTGGCTTACGATATCAGTTACACGTACACCAAAGTTCTCATCAATTACTACAACTTCACCCTTGGCAATTAGCTTGTTATTGACCAAAATATCTACGGGCTCACCTGCTAATTTATCTAATTCGATAATCGATCCTTGGGATAGCTCCAAAATTTCTTTAATTTCTTTATTTGTTCTTCCGAGTTCAACCGTTACCTTCAGCGGAATATCTAACAATAGATTTAAATTTGTTTCATCTACGTTTGTATAACCACCTTGTGGTAATGCAGAGAATTGCACAGGTTGTACATTCACATTCCGGTTTGTTCCCTCACCGTAAGCTGCTGGCATATGAGGTGGAATTTGAACTGGCTGCTGATATACTGGCTGATTATAGTCAGGTTGCTGACGCATTTGAGAATAATCAGGAACTTGAGGAATCGGCTCTTGTGCATAAGGCGCAGACACTTCTTCAGTAATCTGTGCTATTGGAGCATCTACGGATGCTGCAGTTTGGCTCATACTATCACCTAATAAGGTAGAAATCATTTCTTTTGCAAAATCAAGTGGCAATAACTGCATAATATTAGAATCAATCAAATCGCCAATTATTAAGCGGAAAGAAACTTTTATTAATACATTATCTGTAGGTAGATTTGTATCCCCATTTGATAAATCTAATATATCAATTCCAGGAGGCGATATATTAATGAATCGATTAAAGATCGTCGACATCGATGTGGCCGAAGATCCCATCATTTGGTTCATTGCTTCTTGTACAGCACTAATATGTAACTCAGATAACTCGGACACAGACGGATGACCATCCCCGCCCATCATTAGATCAGCAATCACTTGAGCATCTTTAGTTCTGATCACAAGCAAATTCATTCCATTGAAGCCTTCCACATAATTCACATGCACTGCTACATGCGGTTGTGGAAATTCATTCACCAGATCTTCCCTCAAAACTATGGAAACATGAGGAGTCGTGATCTCTACCTTCTTGCCTAGGAGTGTCGAGAGTGCAGTTGCTGCAGACCCGAACGTGATATTTCCAATTTCTCCAAGTGCATCTTGCTCTAAAGGCGTTAAGAAATCATCGACTTCCGATTTACCCATAGCGGATTGTTCGGATGAATCATCGTTCGTTTGTCTAAGTAGTGCATCGATTTCTTCCTGCGAAAGATAGTCCTTACTCGTCATAGTCCTCAGCTCCTTCATTTACAATTTGCGTAATTTGTACTGCAATTTTACCTTTAACAGTACCTGGACTTCCCAAATATTTCAGTCGATCTCCAACCATCAATTGAAGCGATTGTCCGGCCTCTCTGTCAAGTTTAATGACATCACCAGCTGCAAGATTTAAAAACTCATGCACCGTAATTTGCGAACTGCCTAACTCTGCTACTATTGGTAGCTCAGCTTTCGTAAGGCGTGATTGCAAGGCATCAATTTCTTCTTGTGCACGAGTCTTTTTCTGAGAAACAAACCAATGATGAACGGATAACCTTGGCATAATCGGCTCAATTACAACATGCGGAATACATAAATTGATCATTCCCGTTGTATCTCCAATTTTGGTACTTAGAGAAATTAATGCAATCGTTTCATTGGGCGATACAATTTGCATAAATTGAGGGTTTGTTTCAAGCGCTTCAAGGCGCGGCTGAATATCTACGACCGTCTTCCAAGCTTCTTGTAAGCTATCGAATGCCTTAGCAAAGACTTTCTCCATCACAAGAGTTTCGATCTCTGTAAGTGCGTTTATTTTAGATGGAGAAGTCCCAAGACCTCCTAGCATTCGATCGAGCATAGCATATGCTACGTTCGGATGAACCTCCATCACCATTCTACCTTCTAATGGTCTCGCTTCAAATATGTTTAGGATCGTCATTTTGGGAATTGAACGAATAAACTCATCATAAGGCAGTTGCTCGACCTGCACAACGTTTATTTGCACAAAAGTACGTAATTGAGCTGAAAAAAATGTCGTTAAATACCGTGCAAAGTTCTCATGAATACGAGTTAAACTCCGAATATGATCTTTTGAAAAGCGAACTGCTCTTTTA
The DNA here is from genome assembly GCF_056400365.1 of Paenibacillus sp. P5_B5. Lineage (NCBI taxonomy): Bacteria > Bacillati > Bacillota > Bacilli > Caryophanales > Paenibacillaceae > Paenibacillus > Paenibacillus sp. P5_B5. The sequence goes on along the minus strand of NZ_JBFULK010000003.1, from coordinate 191,700 downwards.
AAATCATAGGTTCTAACCCGTTTTTCAGACTCTTCTTTCTTTAATTCTTCTGCGTCCATTTCGCCGGATGAAAGAGCAGCCAGCAGGGCGTCAATCTCATTTTGCGATAACACGTCTACCATGGAAGTCACCCCCTCTTAACCAAACTAATATGTGATCAAAAGCGTTTAATTTATCACCTTATCAGTGATATCAATACGCTTGATTTTTCCATTTTGAAAAAGCGGGTTTAATTGTTCCATTAAAGCTGATGTAAAATCATCGGAGCCTTGCTTACCTTTGATTTGTTCAACCTTGGTATCATTCAAAATTTTAATAATTGTTCCCTTAATGTAGGAATCAAGTAAATTTTCAAAATCAACCTTTGTCTTCTCATTCTCTAGTTGAAAAGCAAGAGAAGTTCGAATAACAACCGTACTTGTAGAATCTAGGTTCGTAACAATTTCTTTGACCACAACCGTGTTTTCTTTTACTTCTTTAGAACTAATTGGATTCGATGTACTTGTACTTTCGACACCATTTGTTGCTGATTGAATTTTTTTGTCCAGAGAGAACCATACCACGACAGCAGAAGTTAAAATCAGTGTAATTGCAATAAGTACAATAATAACCATAGTAAGCATTCGATTTTTCATTTAAGAGCTCTCCTCCGTATCCTTTGACATAATCGCCGCTCTTACAGAGCCTATTTCCTGCATATATTTCTGCACCAGACTGATAACAACAGTCGCTTTCTCAAGCACTGTAATCTTCCTGCCAGTTGTCAGCGTAATCATCGTATCGGGAGTCTCTTCTACGATCTCGATTAATAGAGCATTCACTATTATTGGTTTGCCATTAAGGCGCGTAAGAGAAATCATGTTCTCCTCCATATGTAGGTAGTAGGGGGGAGTTTCTCTCCCCCTCTAACTGACTAGATCATTTAATTAACGTTTTAGGTTTACAACTTCTTGTAAAATTTCATCGGATGTCGTAATAATTCTGGCATTCGATTGGAAACCACGCTGTGCAACAATCATTTCGGTAAATTCAGAAGTTAGATCTACGTTGGACATTTCAAGTGCTCCTGAAACAATGGAACCGACACCCGCTGTTCCTGGAGGTGTATCTAACACAAGTTCTTCACCTTCAGGAGTCGCATTAAGGGTATTACGATATAAATTACCACCAATTTTTTCAAGTCCTGCGGGATTGACAACAGTCGTCACAGCGATTGTATGTGGAACAGTTGTGTCGCCATCCTTAGTCTTCACAATTACCTGTCCATTTGAACCAATTGTGAAGGCTTCAGCATTCTCAATCTTGATAATTCCGCCACCATCATCGCAAACAAACAATCCATCAGCGTTTACCAATTGTCCCTTCGCATCCAAAGAAAAATTACCTGCGCGCGTTAAGTAAGGGACTTCTTGATCAACCGTTCCTTTTACTGCAAAAAACCCGTCTCCATCAATACGTAAATCTAACGGATAGTTTGTAGTCATTGCACTACCAGGAGTATGGATGACATCAATCCCACCGATCGCAACACCTAAACCTATTTGTTTCGGATTAACCCCACCGTTTTCGTCAGTAGCCGCAGTAATACCTGATGTAGTCTGACTCAGTAAATCTTTAAACGCGATACGGCTACCTTTAAAGCCATACGTATTAACGTTCGCAATATTGTTACCAATTACGTCTAGTTTCGCTTGAAAGCCTCTCATTCCGGATACCCCGGAATACATTGATCTCAACATTGTAAAACCTCCATATCAAATTTAACTAGTAATCAATTTCTTTTAGCACTGCATCAGTCGGTCAGCAGGCTTCTGACTTCCCTAAAGGGTCCAGTCCACTACGATATGATTACTGCGCTATCAATTTGTGTGAATACACTATCCCTCATTGACATACTGTCCATTGCAGTGATCACTGTTCGATTTGGCACATTAACGATCAATGCCGTTCCATTAAGCATCATGAGTGTGTCTTTAGCTCCTTTGGAAGCTGCACGATCTATCGCACTCTCAAGCTGAGCTAGTTGTTCCGGTTTGAACTGTATGCCTCTCTCTTGTAATCGTAATTCTGCATGATGGCTAAATTTAACAAATTGTTGCTGCAAAATCGTTTGAAAATCGGACTTCCCATTAATCGGTTGCTTTGTTCCATTAATGGCTGGTTTACGGATCTGCGCTGGAGAAACAGAATTCGTATACAATTGTCCAATCGTTATTTTGTCACTCATTTTGGAGGTTCCTCAGGATTTGGCTCTGGTTGTTGTTCTGGTTGATCTTCCGGTTTCTCATCGGGCTGAGGTTCTACTACTTCTTGATTATTTTCAATCTTCGTTAATGATTCTAGTGGAATTTCTTCACCTTTGACTGTTGCAAATTGTGTACCCTCACGAACGATAATTGAATCTACTACGCCAGATTTCATATGAAGCTCACCTGTCTCACTTTTACCCATCCAGCTGACGGTTTTACCAATTAGAGAGGATGCCATTCCTAAAGACTGACGAAGAAGCTTTAGTTCTCCAGACATATTCGTTAACTGCTCTACAGAAGTAAATTGAGCCATTTGAGCAATAAACTCTTTATCTTGCATAGGTTGCATTGGATCTTGATTCTGCATCTGTGTCATAAGTATTTTGAGAAAGTCATCTTTACCTAGTGTAGATTTAGCTTCCTTCTTCTCAGTACCTGTCGATGGTCTCCCAATCACATCAGATGTTTTTACAAAAATAGAGTCTGCCATTTGTTATCACCTCGTTATAACCCTTTATACAAATTCGTTATGCTGATGCATGGAATGATGAACTCTCAATCCCTGCATTACGCATTGATTCCTTCGCGTCTACAATTTCTTGCATCAATTCCATTTCTTCTATTCCATAGCTGTCAGAATTAGATTGCGAGCTTGTAAACTGATCTTGGTTAAATGACTGTTGTCGTTGTCCTTGATCCTGGAACATCATGGAGCTAGCTGAACTATTCTGAGTTACTTCTAATCTTTCCACTTGGAAACCTTGATTCTGAAGCATCATCCTTAATTGAGGTAGCTGACTTTCCAGCATTTCTTTGGCTCCCAATGTGTGTGTAGCAATCTGTGCGATTAAATTACCATTGTGCATCGTAAGCTTCACATCAATATGACCTAAGTTTTGTGGTTGTAATGTCAGTTTCGCTTCTGAAAGTCCATCTCCCAATAAAGATACCTTCATCGTCTTTACAACAAACTGACTCATATCTTCAGCAAAATTCGCTGCATTCACCGTTGGTTGTATAGCTTTGGTTGCGTCCGCCATTTGGAGTGGATTCTTGAGTCCGGTTTGTAAAGCTGAACCAAGTTCCAGATTACTGCTTAAGTCTGATGCAGTTGATACTTCTGCCTGCACTTCTGTATTCTCAATATCACTAGTAAGTGATGCAAAGCTATGTATGCTTTTGGCTGCTAATATCTCCAACTTCGAAAGCGATGACTGTACGGCAATCTTCTCTACAGGCTGATCTGCGTTTAAAGCATTACCTGTTGTTGAAGCTTGTCCATTGACAATCGCTCCTTTGATACGTGGCAATTGTTTCTCTTGCATCGCATTTTTATCAGTAGCTACAGCTAGATTCTGAGCCAGAAGTTCTGCCCCTTGTAATGCACTGTTAGCTTGATTAGCGATAGAAGCATTGTAGGGCTCCATTACTTGCTGAAGCTGGGCTAGTAAGTGCTGCAAGATCGGATGATTAGGCTGCTGTTGGTTGAGTGTAGATAATGTCATAAGCGTGCGTTGCATGGATAGTACATCTGCTTGTGATCCACTCATTTCAGTCGCACCTTGATTACTTATGGTTTGTAAATTCATTATTGAATTACCTAAACCAGCTGTTTGTGCTGCCCAGGCATTTAATAAAGAATTCGCATCTTGTAGCCAATTCTGTACGTCTGAATCATTTAACAGCATATTAGCAAGGTCAGAATCATTATTCATCGCTTCAAGAATACTTGCTACTAATGACTGATCACTTGGAGCATCTGCCTCTAAGTTTCCAAGAAGCTGTTGTATAGATTGTGGCATCAAGCTCATCGCTACAAGCAGTTCACTATTCACTGAACTTGCTTGTTCCTGTGTATCTGCTGAACTAGCCTCTGTTTGTAGTAAATTAGCGAATGTGCCATTGCCTGATTTACTCGTAGACGTAGTAGCTTGTCCAGCTATAGCAGTTGCTGAAGATGAAGTCGAACCATTTACAGAAGCTTTAGTACTAGAATTCGTTACTGTTGGTATATCCATTTCTTTTTCACCCCCTTTCATATGTCCTTAGAATTACTTGCCTAATTTCAACGCAATTTCAGCCGTTAAATCTTTATCTTGATCAGTTAGTGCAGACATGATTCTAGAGCGTGACGCTGTGTCCATCCCAGTAATAATGGAGATTACCTTTGATGGAGTTACGGTGTACATTTCTAAAAGCAAAGCAGCAGCACTTTTGGGTGTCATATTACCAAACGTTTGACCTAAGTCCGTCTGACTAAGAGGTTCAGCTTGTTTGGAGTTTTTCTCTGATTCATTCAACTCAAGGCGTTTTCTTAATGCTTCCATCTCTAAGTCTCGAAGTGGAGTCTTATCCTTCAATGCAATTGAAGCTTCAGCTGCCTTCTTAGGATTCATTTTCTCTAATACTTTCACACGATCATCTGTCTTCATCATTGACATGACGAGTACAGTTTCATTTAGAGTTAAGTTTTCTAAGATTGGCGCCGCCTTGCTAGGGTTCATCTTGGCATAGACATTAGCTAATTCTTGAACTTGCTGATTGTATTCTTCTTCTGTTTTTGTTTTGAGCTCTAGTTGCTCTTCAAGCGCAGCTATTTTTGCTTTAAGATTTTGAGCTTCTTGCTCTTTTGTAGAGGTTGTTTGACCCGTTTGCTGAACTTTAACTTCAAGATCAGCAATCTGAGCATTCAATTTCCCAATTTGTTCATCTTTTGTTTGAATTGTTTTTTCTACTGTTTCAACTTCTTTGCCTGGATCTGAAGCATCTGCTTCATCTTTAGGAGCTGGAATAACCGCTCCAATTACAGGTATGTTATGTAATGAACTCTGAACTTTCTTGGTTATATCGACACCAAGTACAAAGTACAATACAAACAATAAAACGATTATAAAAACAACGGGAATGAGAAACCAAATCAGAAATCGTTCGAATCCGTTATAAGAAGGATTTTCTGTTGTATTAACATTCGACATGTCGTTTCATTCCCCCTACATTTCTGACAAAATGCTTGTCTTTTTTTCACAAAGCGCGCTTAAAACGATTCGTTGCCATTTCGTCCAGAACGTTCTGCTCGTTCTTCAGTGAAATTGATACGAATTCCTGATAAGCTTTGTCCTTTGCTTTAGTCCATACCTTTTCATCAACCATTTTCTCAGTTAGAACCTCTTGTTTCTGTATCACAATGCGCTGAGCTACGTGTACATCCTGCTGTTTATTGGCAATTTGCATGTCAAGGTATTCAGAATACTCCTGTAGCAATAAAATATGAGAAATCGTAACTGTCTCAAAGGAAGCGTTAGTGATCATATCCCCAAGTTCTGTCTTGAGCTTCATTAAATCACTTAATGAATGCTCCTCAGCTCGTAACTTACTAAGTGATTCAACTAAGTGCCACTCTGCTTGTGTTTTTTGAGAACCTTTTAAATTTACGATTTGCTGAAATGCATAATTAAAAGCCATTTTCACTCACTCACTCATTTCATCGTGAATTCAGTCAACAAGCGTTCTGCTGCATCTGCAAAATTCAATTTATCATTGGTTTTTTGCTTGGTGTAATCCCAGATGGCTTGAATATATTGAATAGACAAATCGATATCAGGATTAGATCCTATTTGATAAGCTCCAAGATTAATTAAATCCTCAGAACCCTTGTAAATCGACAGCAAACGCTTAAGTTGCTCTGCTGCTTCCTGATGCTCAGACGAGACGATTTCGTTCATTACGCGAGAAACACTAGCTAGTACATCTATTGCAGGGTAATGACCTTTGTTAGCTAACGTTCGATTCAAAACGATATGTCCATCTAGAATCCCTCTGACTGCATCTGCAATAGGTTCGTTCATATCATCCCCATCAACCAGCACTGTGTAGAACGCTGTAATGGAGCCCTTGGGACCTGTACCTGAGCGCTCAAGCAATCGAGGTAACATCGCAAATACGGACGGAGTATATCCTCTTGTTGCAGGTGGCTCACCGATCGCTAGCCCAACTTCACGCTGTGCCATTGCAAAACGAGTAACTGAATCCATCATCATCATGACATTAAGCCCGCGATCACGGAAATATTCAGCTATTGAGGTTGCGATCATTGCGCCTTTAATCCGGATAAGTGCAGGCTGATCAGAAGTTGCTACGATAACAACCGAGCGAGCTAAACCTTCTGGGCCGAGATCACGTTCTATAAAATCAAGAACCTCACGACCACGCTCACCGATAAGAGCAATAACGTTAACATCTGCTTCCGTATTACGTGCAATCATCCCCATCAACGTACTTTTACCTACACCTGAACCTGCGAAAATACCAACACGTTGACCCTTACCAATCGTAAGCAATCCATCAATACAACGAATACCAACACTAATTGGCTGTAATACACGAGGTCTTTGTAGTGGATTACCAGGTAAATTATTTGTAGAGTAAGAACTCATTCTAGAAGGTAGATAGGAACCGTCCAGTGGTTGTCCAAGACCGTCAAGTACTTTACCTAGCAATTCATGTCCAACCTGAACAGTAAGTGGTTTACCAGTTGCTACAACATCACATCCGGGGCCAATGGAATCTAGATTGCCAAGTGGCATTAGGATTACTTTATTCCCCTTAAATCCAACGACCTCCGCTTTAAGGGGTTTGTCAGATTTATGAGGATAGATGTAACACAGTTCACCAATATTCACATCTGGTCCTTCAGATTCGACCGTTAAACCAATAACCTGAGTTACTTTACCATTCATACGCAGTGGATCAAGGTCATTAAGTGCTCCTTGATATTTAGCAGCTTTCGGCAACGGATGACTACTCATGATTGAACACCCTCGTCACTAACTGCCATGTGCAGCAGTGCGGATTTAATTTCATTTAATTGTGTATCGATTCGAGCATCAATGGAACCAAATGCAGAACGTACCACACATCCGTCATCTGTTACCGTACTATCAGGCAGTATTTGTAGTTCTGCTTGTGAATCTATTGAAATTGCAAGCTCTTCTCGAGCACTAAATATGTAATCAAAATGCTTAGGCGAGACGCAAAGCGTAATTATACCCTTTTCTTTTCTGCGAGACAGTACTTTTTGTACCATATCAAGTGTCCATGATGGTTCAATCGTTAATTGATGTGCAATGATTTTCTCAGCAATTGAACAGCTCAGATCGATTAAGAAGGGTTCCGATTCATGAATAATTTGATCTTTTACTACATGGGCATCTTTGAGTATTTGCCTAGCCTCTTGCAATAAGCTCTCATAGCTTGCAAGCACTTCCGCTTCAGCTTTGGATTTGCCTTCATCATACCCTTGCTCAAAGCCCTCATGTTTAGCCTGTTCATGCATGTCCTCGTCCATTGAACGTCTCTCTGACCACCAAGAATCAATATCAGCAGCCGCTTGTTCTCGCAAAGTCTTAGTTTCATCTAAGGCTTTGCGAATTTCTTCTTCAGCTACTGCTTCTGCATCTTGAAGAATTTGACTTTTGAGCTGCTTCGCTTCGTTCAGCAATTGTTCTCCGGCTAAATTCTCAATGGACTCTTCAGCTACATCCATCTCCCTTGGAGCTTCGAACACCTTGAATTGGATAACTTTCTTATTATCTAACGGTTGATAACCTGAAGGTTTAATCAGATTAGACAATAATATCATCTCCTCCACCACGGGCAATGATAATTTCCCCAGCTTCTTCTAAGCGACGAATGGTAGCCACAATTCTTGTCTGAGCTTCTTCGACATCACGTAAACGTACTGGACCCATAAATTCCATATCTTCTCGGAATGTATCCGACATACGCTTAGACATATTACTGAATATCGATTCACGTACCTCTTCACTAGCAACTTTAAGTGCAAGCTGAAGATCATTGTTCTCCACGTCACGAATAATGCGCTGAATAGAACGATTGTCGACATTGACAATATCTTCGAAGACAAACATGCGTTTCTTGATTTCTTCTGCCAATTCAGGATCTTGGATTTCAAGAGAATCAAGAATTGTACGTTCAGTCCCTCGATCAACTCCGTTCAAGATTTGAACAATCGCTGCTATACCACCTGCTGAAGTGTAGTCCTGCGTCACTGTAGAAGAAAGCTTCTGTTCAAGTATCCGCTCTACTTGTGTGATAACCTCAGGCGAAGTAGAATCCATCAAAGCAATTCGTTTAGCAACGTCTGCTTGTTTTTCTTGAGGTAAAGAAGACAGAATGATTGACGCTTGATCCGGCTGTAAATAAGCAAGAACTAATGCAATCGTTTGAGAGTTCTCATTCTGAATAAAGTTCAAAATTTGACCTGGATCTGCTTTCCGAGCAAAATCAAATGGTCTAACTTGTAATGTTGCAGTTAAACGATTAATAATATCGATCGCTTTCTGTGATCCGAGTGCTTTCTCCAAAATGTCTTTAGCATAAGCAATACCGCCTTGTGTTAAGTATTCTTGTGCCAAACAAATTTCATAGAACTCAGACATGATAGAATCTTTATCAATCGTGTCAACTTTACGTACATTCGCAATTTCAAGTGTTAGTTGCTCAATTTCTTCTTCACGAAGATGCTTAAAAACTTGTGCCGATACTTCAGGACCTAAGCTGATCAGAAGAATTGCTGCTTTCTGACGTCCTGATAACCCTTGTTGAGCGATTCTAGCCAAAAAAGCACCTCTCTATTCTTCTACTAACCAAGTGCGGAGCAAATTAACGAAGTCCTCAGGCTTCTTGCGAGCTAAAGATTCTAGCTGTTTGCGCACTTGATTTTCATTAGATTCAAAATTAATACTCGGGTGTTCCACATTGATTGGCATATCCATGATTTCTTCTTGCTCTTTGACTTTTCTTCTGCGACGAACAAGAGCAAACGCACCAAGCGCAATTAGAAGAGCTGCGAGTCCACCAATTCCTGCATAAAGCCAGTTCGTATTGACACCTGAACTTTTGGCAGCAGTCGAACGAGCGAATGGTTGTGGAATAACAACTACTCTCTTAGCCAATTCTTCATCAGTTAATGTTTGACCTGAATCTGCAAGTGCGATTCTTACAATAGACACGAGCGCATTCTGAACATAATCTTTGGTTTCCTGCGAAAGTGAATTAGGATCCTCAGGGATTTGTGGTTCAATTCCAACAGTGATACTCAAATCTTTCACAGCATAAGGCGATTGCACAATATTGTTCGTTATACGGTTAACTTCATAATTGATCGTTTTTGAAGATTCTTCTCCATTAGATTTTCCTGAACTTGATTGTCCTACATAATTAGGAACTTCTTGCTGTCCTGTTCCAGGAACCCCGCCTGCCGCTGCTCCACCATCTGTTGTATAGGATTTAGCAGCTTCTTGGAGTGAGATTTCTAAGCCTTTTTGTTCGCCCTGATTTGGCGCTGTCACTAATTGTTCAACTTTTTTTACTTGATCAAAGTTCATATTTGCTGACACATTGACGATAACTTTATCAGGGCCAAATAATACGCCTAATATCGATGTCACATTTTGCTTAATATCTAGCTCATAATCCCGTTTAATCACGAGATGATTCTCTACCTCACTAAGACCGATACTACCAGGTTCACCATCTTTCGTTGCGACGAGTGGTTTGCCATATTGGTCAGAAACAGTAATATTGGAAAGAGGTAGATCCTTAACACTATGAGAGACAAGGTTGTAAACTGTATCAATTTGAGCTTGATCAAATTTAGAGCCCGGTTTTACTGTCAAAATAACAGAAGCAGATGCCATATTACGACTATCCTGCATGAATAACGATTGCTCCGGATAGTTAACTAGTACAGTTGCGTCAGATACAGCATTTATTTTGAGAATCAATTTACGCAGTTCGCCTTGCAAAGCATCAACATACTTTACATTAAATTCTTTGTCAGTTGATCCAAGAGTACCGCCTTCACGGAAAACAGCGAATCCACCTGTTCCACCGTTCACAAGCCCCTTCGAAGCGACATCCACAATGACAGATGCTGCTTTATTCTCAGGAACAGATATCATTTTGCCATCGGCACTTATTTCGTATTGAATGCCCACTTCTTCAAGATAAGTTTTGATCTCAGATGCCGCTTCAGGCTGTAAATCCGTGAATGCTGGCTTAAATACCGTTCTGGACATATTGTAAGAAAGGAGTACGATCGCCAAAATTACAATAACTACTGTTGCAATAAATATCGATTTCTGTTTTAAGCTGAAATTGTTCCAATATTGTTTCGTATTAGTCCAATATCGGAGTACGGTCTCGTTCACTGTGCCACCTCATCCAAGTCAATTAATCCAAGTTTTAGATTTGCATCCGCATGATTTCTTGGTACGCCTCGATTGCTTTATTTCGAATCTGAATCGTTGTCTCTAGTGCAATCTGCGCTTGCTCGGCAGCTATTGTTAGTTGGTGAGCATCGGTTATAGAGAGATTACCTTTCATGAATGCTTCATCAAGTTCAGTTACTTTCTTCTGCTTATCACTAAGTGAAGTAAGTGCATCATCTAAAAATGACCCGAACTGCTTACCTAGATCTGCTGCACCTAATTTTTCATTATTTTTCAAAGGTGAAATTGCAGTTGCAGCGCTTGGGTTCATAATTATTTTATCTATCAAGCTTATCTCTCCGTTTCAAAACTTAAATTTGTGTTTATATGTATGTATTGATTACTTACCGATCTCTAGTGCTTTCATAATCATTCCTTTAGAAGCATTGAGTGCAGTTACATTCGCTTCGTATGAGCGTGTAGCCGATATCATATCAACCATTTCTTTTAGAACATCAACGTTTGGCATATACACGTAACCTTCTGCATTTGCATCAGGATGTGTCGGATTATACACAGGCTTAAGTGGTGAACTGTCTTCAGTAATTTTACTAGCCTTAACTCCTTGGGCAGCCCCACCCGCCATAGCGCCCTGCAACATTTGTGCAAATGAATTCTGGTTGTTCGGTTCAAAAGTAACTAGTTTGCGTTTATACGGCTCCCACTTCCCATTGACGAATTGAGCACGAGTCGTTTCCGCGTTACTTATATTAGAAGAAATTAAATCCATTCTCAATCTTTGAGCTGTTAGCCCCGATGCACTGATGTCAAATGCATTTGAAATTCTCATCATCTACCTTCTCCCATCCAGAGCTGTTCTAATACTTCGAAATTCGTGATTAAGCTGTGTAACTAGCACGTTATACTTTAACTGATTTTTGGCCAACAGAGCATTCTCGTAGTCAATATCAACATTGTTCATGTTGTTATTCACGGTTGTGTTCTCATCAATTCTTATTTGGGGGTCTGGCGCAGTTAATGCTTGCCGACCAATCGGAATATGCCGCGAATTAGTCCTTCTTCCTTCAAGGGAAGTTGACATGACGTCAAGTTCTTGCTGCAGTAGTTCCTCGAACACAACATCGGAGCGTTTAAATTGAGGGGTATCATTATTAGCGATATTATTGGCAATTACATTCTGTCTCAGCGCGGTAGAATCTAGAGCCTTCTGAAACAATTGAAACGATGAGTTATTAATTGGAAACATCCTATATTTCTCCCCTTATTCTAAAAATCCGACTCAATAATTATATTTCACAGTACTATGTTGTATTCAACGCTAATTCTCGATATCCTTCTTGTCGAATCAAATAGTTTTATAAATAAATTGATCGAATGGTGGATTAATACCTCGTTTTCTGCCTATATATATCATCCATAAAACAACAAAATTTCACAATAAGAAAAAAGCCCTATCTTTTCACAAAGATAAGGCTTTAGAACGTTTTTTTACCTGATTTTACGACCTAACTTTCATTTGTTCGATTGCAGGTAGCAAGTTATTGTTAAGGATACGAATATACGTTCCTTTCATTCCTAGAGAACGAGTCTCAATCACGCCAGCGCTTTCTAGTTTACGAAGAGCATTAACAATCACCGAACGGGTAATTCCAGCGCGATCAGCAATTTTACTTGCGACAAGCAAACCTTCTTTACCTTCAAGTTCTTGGAAAATATTCTCAACAGCTTCTAGTTCACTGAATGACAAAGAACTAATTGCCACTTGTACTACAGCACGGTTTCTTGACTCAACTTCTATTTCTTCTGTACGCTCACGAAGAATTTCCATCCCTACGATTGTAGATCCGTACTCAGCAAGAACGAAATCATCGTCAACAAATGGCTGATCTACACGGCTTAAGATAATCGTACCAAGTCTTTCTCTTCCGCCAACAATCGGAACAATAGACATATATTTGAAGTCAGATTGATTACTTAGGTGTGCTGCAATCGCATGCGTTGCTTCATCCGGTGTTATATTCGAAGCTGTCTCACCATAGCGAAGTAATGCATCATTAAAATCATCTGGAATTTTTTTATCTTCAAGGATTGATCTGCTTAATTCTGTAAATGGCAGTTGGTTAATAATTGAGAATCCGAGTACTTTTCCCTTACGGCTCACCACATAAATGTTAGCCTTCAGCACGTCTCGAAGCATTTCAGCCATATCCATAAAGGATACAGTACGATCGGCTTCTTGTTGTAGCAATCTGTTCAACTTGCGGGTTTTTGTCAATAATGTCATTGGGTTGCCTCCATTCAATACGTTCACTTCATGTTGTAGTTCTTGTTCGTTACAGAATGTACTGACTTAAGTCGCGGTTTTGCGCGATATCGGATAGCTTTTCTCTTACATATTCAGGAGTAATTACAATTTTTTCTAGAGTGATTTCAGGAGCTTCGAACGATAAATCTTCAAGCAACCTTTCTAGAATCGTATGCAATCTTCTAGCGCCGATATTCTCAGTATTCTGATTAACTTCTACAGCGATTCTTGCAATTTCTTGCACTGCTTCTGCTGAAAACTCTACTTCAATGCCTTCAGTCCTAATTAATTCGGTATATTGCTTAGTCAAAGCATTCTTTGGTTCGGTCAAAATAAGCACAAACTCGTTTAAAGTTAAATTACTCAATTCAACTCGAATTGGAAATCTTCCCTGTAACTCAGGAATCAAGTCAGAAGGCTTAGCGATATGAAAAGCCCCCGCTGCAATAAATAACACATAGTCAGTTTTAACGGGACCGTATTTGGTTATAACAGTTGATCCTTCAACGACAGGCAATATATCTCGCTGTACGCCTTCTCGTGAAACATCAGGTCCACCGCCCCTGCCTGACGAAGCAATTTTATCGATCTCATCGATAAAAATAATACCGGATTGCTCCGCACGTGTTATTCCTTCCTGGGTTACATCATCCATATCTAACAACTTATACGCTTCTTCCTGAGTCAGCACCTTACGCGCTTCTTTTACAGGAAGCTTGCGCTTCTTCGTACGCTTCGGCATGAGGGACCCAAACAATTCTTGGATGTTCGCCCCCATCCCTTCATTGCCCTGAGCACCCAGCATATCAAGCATATTAGGTGAAACGTCTTCAACCTCAACTTCGACGATGACGTTTTCCAGCTCACCTTTAGCTAGCTTCTGCTGCATCTCAGACCTACTCGCAAGGAGAGACTGATCTTTTTGAATATTCTCCTCGTCGTTCTCCTGCTCTTGATTACCACCAAACATCATTTCAAATGGATTTTTTTGTGCCTTACCACTTTTGGGGCTCGGTACAAGTAAAGTAACCATGCGTTCATTCGCAAGAATTTCAGCCTTTTCCTTTACTTTGTCCATTCGCTCGGATTTTACCATACGAATTGATGTTTCGAGTAAATCTCTTATCATTGATTCGACATCACGGCCAACATATCCGACTTCTGTGAACTTAGTCGCTTCCACTTTAACAAATGGAGCACCGACTAACTTCGCAAGCCTTCTGGCGATTTCTGTTTTACCAACGCCTGTTGGTCCGATCATTAATATGTTTTTAGGCACAATTTCATCACGAATTGATTCATCAAGCAAAGAACGACGATATCGATTACGTAGTGCAATCGCCACTGACTTTTTCGCTTTTTTCTGACCGATAATGTACCGATCTAGCTCTTCTACTATTTGTCTCGGAGTTAATGCATTTTTATTCATTCAAATCGCCTCTTTCTCCAATTGATCTTCTGATTTGCAATAATCTTGCTTCGGAAAATGTTAGAGTTCCTCTACGACGATCTGATGGTTCGTGTAAACGCAAATGTCTGCAGCCATTTGCAACGCGGCTTCAGCGATTTCTTTAACTGACATATGCGGCGCGTAACGGTGAAGTGCTCGGCCAGCAGCCAAAGCATAACTCCCCCCGGAACCAATTGCCGCAATACCGTCGTCAGGCTCGATGATTTCACCGTTTCCTGAGAGAAGTAATATCCCTGTGGAGTCCATAACAAGCATCATCGCTTCCAGTTTACGCAGCACTTTATCTTGACGCCAATCTTTAGCTAGCTCAACTGCTGCTCGCTGTAGATTGCCGTGGTGCTCTTCCAGCTTGCCTTCAAACTTTTCAAACAATGTAATTGCGTCTGCTACCGATCCAGCAAATCCAGCAATCACCTTACCTCGGTACAGACGTCTCACTTTCTTAGCCGTTTGTTTCATAATCATCGAGTTTCCGAACGTTACTTGTCCGTCTCCAGCAATTGCTCCTTGACCTTGATGGTGAATGGCAAAAATGGTAGTTGCATGAAACGTCATATCCATCGAATCACCTCATCATAAGAACTAGAATTTTTTTCACAATCCCAAATACTCTGTGAAATACAAAGCTTATTCAGGCCACCAAGGATCTATTCCTAGATTTTTTGGTTAAAAAATATAACAGCAAAAAGCTTTTCGCTCCTTGCTGCTACATAATAACGTGAAGTTTGTTAAATAGTTCACAATCACAAACGTAAGCACTAAGAAAGCTCAAGTCATTATAGCATAACTTGTATCTAATGTCATAATTTTTCGTTACATTTTTTCCATAAAATTTTGGATACTTGCTAAAGCCCTATTTGCCAGTGCTTCATTCTTATCTTTTTTGTTACGAATTTTTGTCTCAAGAACTGGCAATAAACCAAAATTCGCATTCATTGGCTGGAAATGTGAAGGATCAGCTGAAGTGATGTAATGTGCCATAGATCCTATAACTGTATCCTCAGGCAATATGACTGGAGTCTCACCTTGCGCAACCTTTGCAGCATTAATTCCAGCTATTAGACCAGCAGCAGCGGATTCAACATACCCTTCTACACCAGTCATTTGACCTGCAAAAAAGAGTGTGTCTCTATTTTGGAACTGATAAGTAGGTTGCAGCAACCTTGGTGAATTGATAAATGTGTTTCGGTGCATCACACCATATCGAACAAACTCGGCGTTCTCAAGTCCCGGTATCAATGATAAAACACGCTTTTGTTCACCCCATTTAAGGTGAGTTTGAAAACCAACTAAATTAAATAAAGTACCCGCTGCATTATCTTGACGAAGCTGAACTACAGCATATGGTAGCTTACCTGTATGTGGATTAACAAGCCCAACAGGCTTCATCGGCCCAAATAATGCTGTTTGTTTGCCCCGCTTCATCATGACTTCAATTGGCATACAGCCTTCAAAATAAATTTCCTTCTCAAATTCCTTGATAGGAGCAACCTCAGCGTTAATCAGCTCATTGTAGAACACATCGAACTCTTCTTCGGTCATCGGGCAGTTTAAGTAAGCCGCTTCACCCTTATCATAACGTGATGCTAAATAGACCTTGCTCATATCAATTGAATCCTTCTCAACAATTGGAGCTGCTGCATCATAGAAATATAGATACTCTTCACCCATTAACTCTTTTAGATGTGAAGAAAGACCTGGCGATGTTAACGGACCTGTTGCCACAACAACAATTCCTTCTGGCAAAGCTTCTAATTCTTCGTTACATACTTCAATTAACGGGTGATTACGTAGTGTATCTGTTATTTCCCCAGAGAAATTATCACGATCCACTGCAAGTGCTCCGCCAGCTGGTACTGAGTTACTATCTGCAGCACGCATGATAAGGGAATCTAATCTTCTCATTTCTTCTTTAAGAACACCTACAGCATTCGTAAGACCACCAGCTCTTAATGAATTCGAACAAACTAATTCTGCGAACTTATCTGTAATGTGTGCAGCCGTTTTGCGAACAGGACGCATCTCATATAATTTAACCGGAACACCGCGTGAAGCGATTTGATAAGCCGCTTCACTACCTGCAAGACCTGCTCCGATAACGGTAACTTGATTATTGGACAAAGAAAACACCTCGTATTTATGTTAGTAAATATATGTTTGTATAAACATCAATTCACTCATCATCTTGTGATTCATCTTGAACTTCTTCCTTGTATGAACATTCGGAACAATGAAGATGAACACCATTCTTACTACGCTTCTCAACCATGTATGCATTGCAATTCTGACAAGGCTTAGAAACTGGCTTATCCCACGATATAAAATCACATTCTGGATAGCGATCACAGCCATAGAAAATACGACCCTTTTTAGAGCGTCGTTCTACAACAGCACCTTGCTTGCATTTAGGACAGCCAACGCCGACATCTTTGACGATTGGTTTCGCATTACGGCAATCAGGGAATCCGGAGCACGCAAGGAACTTGCCGAAGCGTCCCATTTTGTACACGAGATGTTTACCGCATTTTTCACAAACTTCATCTGAAACTTCATCTTGTATTTCGACTTCTTTCATTTCCTCTTCAGCAAAAGCAAGTCTTTTACCAAAAGTAGTATAGAAAGTATCGAGAACACGTACCCAATCCTCTTGACCATCCTCTACGTGATCGAGCTCTTCCTCCATATGGGCAGTAAACTCAACATCGAGAATCTCAGGGAAAAATTCTACCATTAATTGAATAACCAGTTCCCCAAGCTCTGTAGGAACGAATTTCTTCTCATCAATAGCAACATAGCCTCTTTTTTGGATCGTCTCGAGTGTTGGAGCAAATGTACTTGGTCTTCCTATACCTAGCTCTTCCAGAGTTCGTACAAGACGTGCCTCAGTATAACGTGGTGGTGGCTGAGTAAAATGCTGTTTAGGATCAACAGTTTGCATCTTAATCTCATCACCTACTGCAAGTGGCGGAAGTAGTTTATCTTCCTCTGTCGTTCCATCGTCATTACCTTCAACATAAACCTTCATAAAACCAGCGAATTTAAGCTTCGAGCCCGTAGCTCGGAAATTAACATCACCAGCTCCGATACCTACAGTCATCGTATCAAGGATTGCAGACGACATTTGAGAGGCTACAAAGCGTTCCCAGATCAACTTATACAAGCGGAATTGATCACGGCTTAAAAACGACTTGAGCGTCTCTGGTTCACGAAGTACAGATGAAGGGCGAATACCTTCATGCGCATCCTGAGCATTCGTATTCTTCTTCGCATAAATTCGCGGTGTTTCTGTCAGATACTGTTCGCCATATTTACCCTTAATGAAATCTCTTGTTTCCTCTTGAGCAACTGGAGAAATTCGCGTTGAATCTGTACGCATGTATGTGATTAAACCAACTGTGCCTTCTTTACCAAGCTCGATTCCCTCATATAATTGCTGAGCTACGGACATCGTTTTGGATGCTCTAAAGTTCAATTTACGAGCAGCCTCTTGTTGTAAAGACGACGTAATGAATGGAGGCGCTGGATTGCGAAGTCTTTCTTTTTCCTTAACATCCTGAACGATGTAGGGCTTTCCTTTAATAGAAGCTAGAATAGTGTCGACATCTGCTTCTGTTTTTAACTCCTGTTTCTGTCCATTCACACCATAGAACTTAGCTTCAAGTGGTGATTGTCCAGCTAGTAAACCAGCAGTAATTGTCCAGTATTCTTCAGGAATAAATGCTTTAATTTCATTCTCGCGGTCGATTACGATTTTGACTGCAACCGATTGTACTCTACCCGCAGACAAACCCTTTTTAACCTTTTTCCAAAGCAAAGGTGAAATTTTGTATCCTACAAGTCTATCTAGAATACGCCTTGCTTGCTGAGCATTAACAAGGTCTGTATTAATTGTACGTGGCGTTTTGAATGCATCTTTAACTGCCTGTTTCGTAATCTCGTTAAATACAACACGACATGGTGCTTTATCATCTATATCTAGATAATAAGCAAGATGCCACGCAATTGCTTCCCCTTCGCGATCCGGGTCAGCTGCGAGATACACGTTCTTCACTTTTTTTGCAGCATCTTTAAGTTCCTTAAGTACAGACCCTTTTCCACGGATCGTTATGTACTTAGGCTCAAAATTATGTTCAACATCAACACCTATTTGACTTTTAGGAAGGTCTCTAATATGACCCATTGATGCTTTAACAATATATTTACTGCCTAAATATTTGCCAATCGTTTTCGCTTTGGCAGGTGATTCCACAATGACTAAAGAATCCGCCATAGGTCGCCCTCCCCCTTTTTATTTTAGATATATATTTTAGAAAGAAATGTATGTCGATCCTGGGAGCGATGCAATCCTTTTTTTCATAAGCAAATAAATCTCATGAATTTTGTATACATACTTTCCGTTAAATCCTGACATATGTCCTTTTTGTCCTGCGGCTATCATACTTTATTTATAAGTCCGTGGTCAAATTTGTGGTCATAAGCGAATTTTAGCATGCTACTCATTATTAACATTGTTTTGAAAAAATTTTCTCTTCTATATATAACTAAATACATTACGAAAATCAATGAGATAATGATTCATAATTAATCATTTTTAGAATATTTAAATAATTTAGTTATAAAGTCCTAATACAAAACTGATAAGCTAAACTATTCCATATATGTAGAATAAGTTCTTAGTATATGTACAATATCGCCAGTTTTGCAATTAAAAAAAACTCTATCTACATAAAGGTTTCATTTTATTTTACTTTTTTATAATTGAAATCCTCCCACGCCTTAATAATTCGCATTTCTTTATCCTTAACCTCAATAAACTTTTTCTCAATCAGATTTCTGGTAGCTGCTTTAACACGTCCAGGTGATCTACCTGTATAGCGGCAAAGATCATCTAAATTAAGTTGAACCCAATCTTGTCTATATAGATTGAAAAGCACACGTAAAATCTTTCGTTCATCATCATTTAGCATACTACACACCTCAAACAAAAATATTCGTTCTCACCTTACATGTATTTATCAGTTTGTGCGAAAAAAATACCCACGTATGTTTGTGTGGGTATTTGAGAAAATCATTAATGTCACTTAAATTATTCACTTTTATTTTCTTGTAAATAGTACCAATAATTTAACAAGAAAAATCTCAAACTTGTACCCAATAACATTACACTAGTTATTAATGTAAAGAAACTAATATAACATAACACCATAGACCAGATTCCTAACAAAGTCAGACTCATTTCAAATGGAATATAGGTAACTCCATATGTAAATAGGGAAGAAATTAAAGTTAAACCAATTAATCCACCAGTATAATAAAAACTAAACATAATGTTTATCAAATAATTAATTTTACCTTCAGAATTAATGGAATTAATAACTTTCGTACTAAGAGTTGCACTTAGAATAGATAATCCACTAATAACAAAAGCAAGAAGGCCGAATAATCCGCCAGTATTAGCAAGTAATAATGTTCTAACTAAACTTACAACTTCATCAATACCTTCTTTACTAATACTATTAGATAAATTTGATTTAAAATTCAACCAACTGCTTGAGTTACTTGCAACAATTAATAATACTAAAGTTAGTATGCAACTTAAAAGTAACGATACTAATGCTTCTTTACTATTCCATAAATCACAATACTTTTTAGTCTTGATCAAAAGATGTTTAAATCGATTATTGTTGAAGTAATAATCGATATCGTGTTCATTATTCTCCGTCTTTGTGCTCTTCTCTGCTTGTTTCTTTTTCACTCTTCATCATTTCCTCACTTAGAACTTTTAAAATGAGTAATTCTGATATCCCAGCCCTTGTTTTTTCCATTATTTCAGGAATTGAATCTTTTGCATTTGCAGAAATAGGTCTAGTAAAAGGGGCATCATCCTTGCTATTGACTGTAACGTCTTCTTTAGATTGATTTTTTCCAGATACTATCATTTCTCCATACCCTCGGGTTACTGCTCCTATCCATTTTTGTATATATGCTGCTGCAATATTTAGCCCTTTTTTTGCAGTTCCAGCAAAGTTCATTTGAAACTTCGTTGCGTTTGTCTCTTTAATTTGATCCGCATTTGATCCCATAAGAGCTGCAAAATCTTCTTTATCACCATTTGGTGGTATTACTTTCACATTTACTTCTTTTACAAATGAAAATACCTTAAGTCTTTCCTGTAATTTTTTTAAATCTGATTCTACATATATTTTAACCTCACCGATGTCACAACATGCCTCAAGCAGTTGTGTAAACTTTTCGATAAATTGGTTCCTGCCAAATAGCCTTTTCGGTACGAACCCAATTATCTCTTTTTCAATATTAAAACTAAATGTTACATATTGAGCCATTTTTTCGTCCTTAATTTCAGTTACATCATCTTCAACTTGATTATAGCTTGCGTGAACACCTGGAGCATATAACACTACACGTCCATTTATTACAAATTTTTCTGGATCCTTATCTAAAGTAATAAACTTAAATGTACCATCAGAATCACGCAAACTAACATTAGTACTAATTCCATCATAAAGCTTAAAAAGTAGTTCAGCTCTCTTTTTCTCATCTGAATAGATATTGTATATCTCTTCATTAAAATTAAACTTAGCAAAATAAACTCTTGGCATTATGTCAAACCTCCATGTTTTGATATTATTCATGAAAGTTCGACATTTCACCGAAAATTCCTGCAATACGTCTATTTATTCGCTAGCACAAGATCATATGTTCTGTTAATAAAGCTTATCATATCACCGATATTTCTTCTATAAGTATTCTTAATATATCCAAAACCTATCTTAATGTATTACTTGTTTTTTATGCGTAACGATATAGCTAGTCCACGCCAAAACTCATCAGTGCCAACCGGATTATTAATTATGCCACCAAGATCAGCAGAGCCAAACTCCTTCACAAACCAAATAGGAGCTGTTAGTTTCTTTGTCTGATTCTCCAACTCTTTTACTCTTCTCTCTAACTTCTCAATATTTTCTAACACTAGTAAAACCTCCTCGTCATATTTCTTCAATCCATAATCATCGATAATTTTAATCAACTTAGCGGCATACTTTGGATCTGTTGCATATCCACTTGCCTGCAGCATCTCAGCTTGTTGATACGGTGACTGTGCCGACCGTACACGATCATAACGCTTGAACTTAAACAATATGTCCTGATCACGGAAGCAATCCTCAACACTGTCATACACCCTCCAGTTAGCAGACACGTTATCATGGCGTATGCCGTCATACACTTCCCAAGTTTTTGTGTATACACTGCGTCCATCCCAGTATGCTGTTGTTCCAAGGCTTCCTACTTTATATCCCACAATGTTATTCCATGGGTGTATTGTCCAGCCTGTTTCATGTGCAGCTTGAGCAATTCGAAGTGAAGGAAAGATGAATGATCCATCAAGCCGAAGGTTGACCGCAATGGGCGCGATCCGAGCAATGAAATCTGTTGGTTTCATTATGCAGTTCCCTCCCTATCCTTCGCTTCCTTTCTTTTAAGTGCGCGATCAAGCTTAGATTCAATTTCACTTTTTACCCAGTCTGCAATTTTAGTCATAATCCAATCTGGTATCCATCTTCCCCACCCAGCTCGAATTGCATTTGCAGTCGATGATTGAATGGTGTGGTATAGCAATCCTGCTGCTAACAGTCCAAATAGGACAGGTGGCAAATTAAATGCCATATCCAGTAAATGACCACCCGCTGGTAGGGCTAACATAAAGAACGAGCGAAATACTCCGTCAATGCCATACTCTGAAGCGTACGAATTATCTTTTTTCGATGCCCGGCTACCTGATATCCAATCCAATGCAATAAAAAATATCAGAGCAAGCATTAAATACAACACGATGTTACCTTGACCATACAAGAACTCAAACGACGGAACCAAGAAGGCCCCCAAAAATGCTGGTTGCATTACCTTTTCAACGTTCATTCCCATACCCCCTATAAATTAGTTAAATAAAATACAAAGAGCCGCCATCAAGGGCGACTCTCTTCAACACATGCATTTGTAATTTCATATTTCTTAAGCAATTCAATAAACGCCAGATCTGAGCAAGCTTCATCAGGAAAATCATAATCAGGATCATGCTCATAATATGAAGGATCGTCATAAACCGATTCCTCATAATCATAACTACGACCACTAGGACCACCTGACATTAATAATAAGTTTGCAATAATTAGTGCAAGTACAGTTAATACTATGCCTGTCCGCATGCTCATAAAACCACTCACTTTCGTAAGCCTCTAGCAGCCATTTCATTCATAGCCGCGTCAAGTTGATCTAATCTCTTGCGTTTTTCCTCAGGAGTCATAGTTGCACTGTCTCTAGCTCCTTTATATTGTTTCATCATCTCATCAATCTGTTTCTTTGCACTCTTAAGTGCGCCGTAGTCAGGATCGTTAAACTCCTCATCATTACGATCAGCTGAAGCTTTCTTTTTGCTGAGTTTGTCCCACTTATCATAGAAGTCTTCACGAACTTGACCTCCACCTGCAGTGTTAACAGTGAATGCTTTAACAAGAGGTTGCTCTGACCATTTCTTCTCCGGTAGAGGAATGTCACGCCCTCCCTTACCTGCATTAATAAGTGCGTCAATGCCACTTATAGCATATTGTCCAAGTCCAGCTGTATAACCTTTAAGTGTATTATCTATGATTCGAGGACTAGCCGCGTTTGTTTCTCCAAGACCCAATGCCGCGGCCGCTTGACCAAGACCTTTAGAGACTTCACTAGTATAAGTTCCATATTGGTCCTTTTTCTCAAATCTTTGTTCTGCTTGAGGTACTATAGGAGCTTTACGAAAAAAAGAATGGTTAGTGATTGCTTCCAATAATGGAGTTAGTGCTGTGAACAATACTGGTGGTGTAAGTGACTCAGCAACCGTACTTCCGTACCGTTTAAATGCTTCAGGATCGTTTTCATTCAACCAGCGCAATGATCGTTCTGTACCAGTTGAAAATAACATTCCTACTTCAAAAGGTTTAGGAATACGAAAGAATTCACCATCAGGACCAGGAACAATAAAAAAGCTGTCTTTCTGCCATTGAGGAATGTTGTCGTACACTTTCTTTTGGTCTTCTGGAAGGCTATTAACCCAATAGTACAATCCAATTGATGGAAGTACAAGTGATGTAAATGCACGTGTTACAAACGATGCTGGGTTGTCTTTAAACGATCGTACCATCTTGTCTGTTCCTTGCAGTGAAGCATTAAGAAAAGCAGTCGCTTTATTCCACTGTCTTGTTGCACTACCGGCTCGATTAAAATCCATTAAATCTCTAGATGTGTAAGCAGCTTCTTCTAGGCTACCTGTTTTCTTAAGTGTTTTATTAAAAGACCCAACCTTCGTTGCAAACTCTGATATCTCAGCACCCTTGCGAAGTACATTTACAGTTGATTTTAGCGGTGTATACAGACTGATTAGTTTAGCTAATTCCTTAGGGCTAGTAATGACATTCAACGTTTTATCTTTCAAACTATTCTTGAATACTTCTTTCAATGCTTCACGGTTAGCGTCGCGATCTAAAGACATCATAGTCCCCATTGCTCCACCGGAGTTAATAAACTTGTCAAAGGTATCTGTTTTTCCGATTACATGCCCCAGACCTTTAAAGAAATCAATTGGATTAAACCCGTACTTTGTACTGTTAATGGTAGCCCCTACAACATCACGAAAAGCGTTACGAATCATAAACTCAGGTGTAAGTGTTGCTCCTGCTCTCAAAACTCCTGCCATACCACCTAAGAACTTAATA
Organism: Paenibacillus sp. P5_B5; assembly: GCF_056400365.1. NCBI lineage: Bacteria > Bacillati > Bacillota > Bacilli > Caryophanales > Paenibacillaceae > Paenibacillus > Paenibacillus sp. P5_B5. Next base: position 167,656 of record NZ_JBFULK010000003.1, on the reverse strand, counting down.
AGTGAGTTTGTAGACTCATTATCAAGTGACAGCATTGCATTGTACAATTCAGGATCTCTGATCTTAAATTGATTCTTCTCACCATCTATAGATACTGAAATAATGTGGTCTTGAAGATCGCGGCCGCCTGTACCAAGATGCTCAACCCATGCACCTGCTCCTTCGATCTTTGCTAAATCAGCTAATTGTAAGCCTACTTTATTCTTAGCGGCAGCGTTCATAATCAAAAAAGTATTATTTATCATACCTTCAAAAGAGTTAATGATAGATTTTGTAGAACCTTCCTCTGACATTCGTTTTAAAGGATTGGTTAGATTAGCAAAACCACTTGATATACCATTGCTTCCTTTTTTATAACCAGCAACTCCATCATCATTTAAGGCTCTAAAAAATGGAACATAATTTGGATATTTCTTTTTCATTTCTTCAACACTTTTGGCAGTATAAATTTCTGCATCTACCAATAAATCAAGTAAGGAATTATTATATTTTATAATCTTCTGTTGAGCATGCAGTACTTCAGGGATTTTATCAAGCCTATTAAAAACTGAAACAATATGATTATCATCAAATGGAACTCGTTTCCCCATTTTTTTCAGGTCTACTGCATGTTTAACTGCCAAATAAGTTGCGAATTCCTTTTCAGTAATTCCTAACTCCTGTAGAGGTTTTACTATTTCAGTTAATCCATCAGAAACTTTATTACCATTGGAATCAATTATTCCTCGTGTAACAGCCATCTTTGCGCGTTCGTTAACTCCACGACTAAGACGAGCCATTTTATAAATTGAATCCTTACCGACACCTACAGATCCCTTAAGTGCTTTTTCAGCTATCAGAAGAGGATTCAATTCATCAAAAGATCTTGTATACCATTCATTTTTGTTAAACTTTTTCTTTGGAGCTCCACCATCGAAATCAATTAATCCTACAGCCTGGTTAAAATCACCTTGAGTAATCCACGTATCCATATCCTTTTGAGTAGCTTGTAAGCCTTTTTTTATCTTTGAAGGTAACGATTTTACTATGTGTCTACTAAACTCAGGAGCAAGCAACATAGCACGTTCTGGATCTGTAAAATACAACCTAAAATACTCAGCTATGCCTTCATCATGCAGTTGGCTTGGATGGTAGGCTGCAATATCGACCTCTCCAACCTCTTTAAGAAGATTATTAAGCTCTACTTGGTGTAATTGATCTTTAAGTTTGTATTTATTATCTAGAAAATGACCAACTTCATGAGATATTGTTTGTAGATCCTCTGCCATCTTTGTGCGGACAACTTTATTTTGAGTATGAAATTGACCAAGAACAGCTTTATCCTTTGTTGCCATGTGACCTGAATCAATAATAACACCAAGATTCTTTTTGATGTTTTCGACCACCTGAATGCGAGAAATAGTTCTTTCAGACTGATCAGCTGCATTTCTGAATGGAATATGATTACCAGAATAAGTTTGAACATTATCAGGGATAACAGTATCGGAACGTTTCTGCATAGCCTGTATTCCATCTGGAAGTAGCTTGCCTAATTTGTTCTTCTCTCCTTCTAAAGTCATAACAGCTGTCTCTAATTCAGCTTTGGTTACATTATCGACCTGAGACATGCTTTCACGTATCCCATTTAGTTCGTTTTCTATCTCTTGTAGTTCATTCGGTTTCCAAGCAGGCATTTTTCCTGTTTCCGTCTGGAATCCTTTCTTCACATGCTGATCAGCCAAAATACGCAAATCCTTATCAGTTGGCATTCGTCTATTTTGGGAATAGAACTCTTGAAGCCATGGTGGATTGTTAGAGACACTTCCATATCTGCCGACAACGTTTCCAGTTAAGTCATCCTTAATAATCCCTGCTTTATCTGCACTTCGACGATTAGTTACAGACTCTTTAAGATACTGATATTGATCTTCGATTGCTTGAGTTAGTTGCTGTTGGTATCCCTCACTACGCCGATAATTAGCAGCAAGATCATTACCCGATGAAGTAATTTCAGGCTGACTTGGCATTTGCATTTCTCTCGCAGGTGAACTTCCAGCCTTATATAAAGCTTCTTCGCCAACTAAATCTGGTTTCTTTAAAAACTCATCAATCGCATCTTTGAACGCTTTCTTATCTTGGATTTTCGTTGCCATATTTCCAATACCATGCCCAACTGCACCAACTAAAGGACCTGCAATAGCTCCCATAACTCCATCCATTGCCATGTTCTTAGCAATCTGCGCTGTGCTATCTTCACCCTGTAGCAATGAATAAGGCGCAGCATACGCCGCGCCAGTTATAGCTTCTTTAACGGATTCTTGAGCCATCTTCCCTGCAAGTTTTTCAGACATGTGAATACCCTGTGTATTAAGCAAAGGATTTAGTTTCTGAGCAACTTTCTGCCCTGCATTACTAATGGCCTGTTCTGCCCTTGATCCAGCCTTAGTAGCCAGTAATGATCCCATCCCCTTATACACCGCTGTAGGACCACCGCCGCCGCTAGGATTAAATAAATATCCACCCATATGACCTGTAACATCTGCTATTTTATTAATAGTTTCATTTTCAGAACCTCTCGGCTGCCATTCCTGCATTTTCACTTTCATACCAGGGTTACCTTTAAGATCAGTTGTAGGCATTACAGAAGATACAGCCGAATGTGCCGTTCTCCCGATAACCCCATCACTTAAACCTACCTTATCTTGTATCCATTCAATACCTCTTCCAACTGGAGCAAGTATTTTTTGAGCTATATTACCATCTTCCATACGATCCAATAAATCATCATTGTAATTACTTGATGTGTTAGAATTTACGGAAACATTTGAATCGGTAGCCATTGGCTTAAGATGCTCAGGCATTTTGCCATTTTTGATGTTCATCATAGTATCAAGTGGTGACTGAATGTTGGTCTTTGAAACAAAGTCAGATATTTCTTTCTTATGGTTATCAATTCGAAATTCACTGAAAGTAGGAAATGATTTAGATTGTGGTTTCTGCTGTTCTTTGCGGAAGTCCTCAAAATTCTTAATTCCAGCCAATTCTAATCACTCCTAATTTATAAATTTCTCATCAATCCACTTCATCAAGTCCCGATAATCTGAATCACTGAACTGATCTCTTACTGAATTTGCATAAGATTTAGCTTCTTGATTTGTTACATTTGAACTCTTTGACATTTCATTTTTTGTTGCCGATAGGTTTTCGTACGAATCTTTACTAGGTATTTGCGTTTCCTTCGGTTTGCTTGAGCTACCATAGTAAGAAGGATTACTAGGATCTTTAGACCAATCAAACTTGTTCTGATCCAGCTGCTGAGCCTTATTTTTAAATGCCATTTCAGATACAAATTGAGATTGTTGTTGATTAAGTTTCGACCAATCAAGTCCCATCTGTTGAGAGAACTGCTTAACGCTTTGATCAAAGGATTTATCTTTAAATGTGTTTTCCCATAACTGCTGTGCCTTAGTAAAATCAAACTGCTGAGTTTTAAACGTATTATCCCATTGACGCTGTGCTTCTTGGGTGGTAAATTGTTTTTCTCGGAATTGATTGTCTTGCTGTCTTTGATCTTGTTGAGCATTAAATTGCTTGCCTGCAAGAGTCTGAATCCCATTACGCATATATCCAGTTCGATCTGCCCAATCCATATTTTGGCCCCAGTCTTGCTGTTGCCCCGCTAGAGTTCTCTGGTTATTGTAATTCCCAGTCAACTGTCCTTGTTGTAATCCAAGATTCTGTTGTCCCATATACTCGCTGAATAATTGTTCTCGAATACGATCAGCGCGGTCTTGATCACGATTTACAAGAGCCTGTGCCATCTCTGCAATCTTTGCCTGCTTAGAAGCTTCCATATCAGCAGCTTGACCTTGTGAAGCTAATGCAATCTTATTAAGCTGATCCTGCTGCAATCCAGAGTGTGAGCCGCCTATCTTAGAAGCTCGTTCGCCTGCATTCATTTCATTCTGATACTGATTATTTTTAAGATTCTGGAGCGCTCTAGCGAATAATGGATCAAGCTGACCGCTAACCTGCTTTGATGCATCATCAAATGAGATTGTAGGTGTTTCAGGTGGAGACCATGATGACCCACCTCCACCTCCACCTCCACCTCCGCCATATGAGATAGGTGAAGGTGGCATAGGTTGCTGTTTTTCCATTCCCATTGTGTGTACACCTTTGATTGAATCATAAGAACCACCATTGCCAATAGAATTACGAATTGCATTTGCTTGTTGATTCAATTGACCTTGTAACTGTTTATTTCCAGATGCAGCCTGCCATTGCATTCCTAAATCGGCTATCTGTTTATGTTTATCATTAGTTGGATCGAAATTAGATATATTCGACCCATAAGCAGGCTTTTTTGTTGCTGAACCAACAACTGCCATAATGCACCTCCTGACAAATACAAATAACCCCCGAGGTTCGAGGGCATAAAAAATACACCTTAATAGGTGTTCTTGATGTTAAGCTTATTCATCCTTATCCGTTAAGCTACTACTCCGCTATTGATGATAATGTAATCCTCCACAGCTTGCTTGTACTCTGGATTCGTCACATCGTCCAATTCAAACGGTCTTTGCTTCAATGGATTCATACCACCATTCATAATACGCTCAGCCAAAATACGCACAACTACTTCATTTACCATTATAGTAACCCTCCTACTTTTTCATTTTCTTGTAATAGCAATTGATCTTCTAAAGCTTTAATCGTTTCCTCTGGTGTTGGAACACTTTCAATCCATTGAGTAATGACAATACGTTCAGAAACAGGTGCGGATTTAGGTTTACTAACATCAATATGATAAATTACAGCTCTCTTAAAATTGTTCTCATTGTATCCAAAGGGAAGATCCATAAAGTCAATTGATAAAGGTCTTAATCCTTCCTGTAGATCGCCATGCATTTCATTTAATGTACCATTTAGAGGTTCACCATTTCCTGAATCAAAAATTATTCTCATTCCATATTCCATATTTAAAAATCACCACTTTCTTTATTCATATGCCCACCATGTATACTGAGCTTCTCGTTGAGATGTTGCATACCCTGCTGGTAGAAAAAATTCTGTTTCATTAACCCTCAGTGGAGAGATTGATTTAAAGAACTCACTTCCAACGATTGTTGAAAAATCTGGATCAAAATTTTCTTTGTAAAGTATAAAACTATCATCAGATTCAAGATAGGCAATTATAACACTTGGTTTAAAAGCTAATCCCTTAACATTAATTGAGTAATTTGTTATTACAACACCACTTTTCCTTGTAAAATTAGATTCAAAATAGCTGCTCTTAACAGTACCTGTTGCAAACTTTTTCCCTGTAGATACATTTGCAATTTTACCCATTAGAACATCTAAGCTTTCAGATCCATTTGCTGCTGTACCTTTTGCAGTTAGGTTAGCTGCACCTTTATTTTTAGCATTTTGGATATGCGCGTTAACTTGAGCAAACGTATTTCCACTTGTAGCAGGTAAGCCAACAACGGAAATAGTCCCATTTTTACCGTCATTGGCAAACGTAAAAAGCTCAGATAATGCACCTTCAACATCAGTTGCTGTAAACTTATTAGCTGCATCAGTAATCGTCACTATATCGGCTGATGTTTTGATATACACTTGATCCCATTCATTATTAGCTGGGTTACGTTCATTGATCTCGATTTTTTTAAGAGTCATGTTCTCACCTCACAATGTTCTATACCAGAAATCACCTGGATTATTTACTATAGGCTCATTACCTACGCTTATATTTTTCTTGTTGTTCCAATTAATTTTGTCCGTTTGTGTGACATGTACATCTACATTAGATAGATGCCCATTTACCGTTGATGATTCAGCTTTATTTGTTAGTTGTTGATCAACATAGATTTTATCTGCTTTTCCAGATATAGCAGAAGTAGTAATGAAACCAATGTCATTCGATAACTGACTAACTTTACTTGGAATAGTTGGTTTACCTAGTAAATCACTGTACTGTCCACTAAAATCAGACTTGGCATCCCATCTTGCCTTTGATAATTCATCCACATGAATATTAGGATCAACTATATGGATATCTACCTCATCAACCACTTTTAAATCAACGCTCAAGGATGTACCCGTATAATCTAACTTTTCTAGAATGGATAAATTACTATGATAATGACCATCTGAGTATCCTGACTCAATAGAATTTATCCTTCTTTCGTGATCGGTTACTTGAGTAAATTCGACAGGATGTGAATGATCTTTATCAGCCTTTCCTGCAAATTGCGTGCTTGCATCCGTCTTTTTTAAATATGCTCCATCATGATTATGATCGAAAGGCGCATAAATCAAATTGTGAGAATGGTTTAATGCTGCATAATTACCATCATGATTGTGATCTAGATGGGCATAAGCCAAATCGTGATCATGAGTTATCGATGCATATATTGAGTTGTGATCGTGATCGAAGTCAATAATATCTGCTTTTTGATGTGAGTGATCAGCTGCAGGATACATAGTTGGTTTCCCAGTTACCTCGCCCCAATCAACACGTAGATCATTTGCTCCAATTAAGATATAACTCGATGTTTCATTATCCCAAAAATAAATTTCCCCTTTATGAGATCCTGTGAGTACTTGGTAATACTCTTTATCCTTAGTAGCTGGTAAATCCTCAAATGTAGCAATGGGAAATATCTTTGCAGACGCATTAACCATCTGTTTTAATTCTTCATCAAATAGACTGAAATCGATCCTTCTTCCACCTATCATAACAACACCTTACCCCAAAGCTTCCCTGCCTTTTTATTTACAGGCTCTTGAGAAGAAATATTTAGTAGACCATTTATTTCATCAGCTCCACCATTTTGATGCGTTATTGCGTGTTCCCCCGTAAGTCCAAGACGCTCAAAGTACTTGAATGTAATCTCAGCTCCATTACCTTCTGGTACTGTGAGGACTATGCTAGTTGTTGAGCTTTCAATAAGCCCTCCACTTTTCTGTGAACGGTGTAATGTATCATTTACGATAGCTTCAATTCTATTTTCCCCAATAACATAATTACCAGAAAATAATTCAAATCTCTGATATCCCTCTAAAGTCAAAGTGCCTTGATGCGTTTGTCCAGCTGCATCACGATAAGTGAATGTTCCATCACCATTATTGGAGCTAATAATAGTGAACACTTCGTATTTAATTATCGTATCTCCTGTACGCATATAAGCTGATATTTCTTCCTTGGTATGATAACGATTATCATGATTATGAACAGCTAAATTACTCAATTGTGTATTTGCTGAATTGAGCTGTTGGTATACCGTAGTTCCACTTAGTTGCGATAAAAATGCTGATCCAATTTTCTCAGCACCACTAGAACCAGGCAAAGAATTTGATAAACCACTAATCTCACCTTCTGTACTTAGTAAACGGTCATCATGAGCATTATGAGCACTAATAAGAAGATTCAATTCGGCATTTACGTCATCTGACTTAATTCTCGTTCTGGGTTTAAAATTAAATAATCTTTGAATTTTTCCCATGTCCGATCTCCTTACTTTGCCTTTTTGAGCTTGTATAAGATATTAATTTGATACAGAATCAATGGCTCTGCGATCAGATTATTTGTAATAACGAATTGAATGGTAAAACCTTTTTCTCTAATCTTCCTTCGGATCTGAACCACATCTTGGAAATCCCAATCCACATTGTCATAATCTCCTTCATCCCACTCACCAGATAAGTCTGTCGAAATATCTGTTAAATTAACTTCAATGGAATCAATGAGAGCTCGTACATTAAAACTTGAGCTTTCACCTTCATACTGTTTAGCAACAGCCCACAGTCGTTTGTATTTCTTAATCTGTACCGGATAACCAAAGTCAAAATTCTTTGTCTTAAGCAAATACAGAATCATCTCACCGTCATCAGTAAATACTTTTTCGTCGAATCGATAGATAAGTCCGTTATTAGATGTAAAATAAAGAACCCCATCCAATGTAAGAAAGGAGTTTGCTTTGATATTTGAGAACTTCGTCCAGCATCGAAGATCAACGTCATAAACAAGAGTTAGTCCACTTGGGAATGATAGCCAATACCGTCCATCATAAAACGTACCTACTGCCTTCTGTAAATCAGCCATTGGTATATTCCTAAGTGTTTTCTCTACGCTCGAACGAGTTACCTTATCAGTAGATACGACTTCTGCACTAATGTAATTCTGGTCAGTTGAGTAGAGCGAATATACCTTTCTGTCATCAGATAAGTAAAAAAGATTATTACCGACATAACACACCGATTCAGGCGCACAGCATCCACTAGGAACGTTTACACGATGCAGTTTATAGTCATTAATTGTTCGACCATCACCATACAGAATCCATATTGTGCGTCGATTAAATACAACTATTGCATCACGAAATGTTCGTAAGGTAATACTCTCATCGTTTTCTTCTGAAACTAGATCAAAGAAAAATGTTGCCGGCCAGTAATCAAATGCAGCATAACCAAGTTTAAAATCATGATGACAGAAGCTTAGTCGGTTCTTAACTGTCGGATGCGCTAGAGCAAAAATACGATCCTGCTTAACTGCAATTGCTCTAAAATTCGTTAGATTAGAAAGGTCGTTTAATCCAGGATCAGTTTGTTCTTGTGTAGTTGGTGCGTAAGGAACAACCTCTTTAACATTAGTACAATCGTAGACTTTAAGCTTACCACCATCCGCAATTAGAACAACATCTTTTAGATTACGGTCTTTATAGGTTAGCTGTGCTGTTTCGCTTGTAGTTAATGATGTTATTACGCTAAATGGAATAGCAGTTAAAGCACCATTATTATCCCTGTATACTGTCTTATTAGAGACAGCCAATATCTCTTTTAGGCCATTATTTTTGAAAAACTGATAAAGCCTAGTAATCGGTTGAGATAATGCCGTTGGAGTGTATTTAACATAACCATTACGCAGTGGAGCAGGACCTTTAGTTATAACTGCATTAAGTACATCAGCAGCCGCATTATCAGCTATGAGAGCAGGATCATCATTGTCATTAAGCCCAAGAGAAAAATCACGTATAGAGTAAGGTGGCATCTTCTGCGACATCTATCCCACCCCAATCGTGTCGTTTGTCTCTTGAAGCTTAGACCGATATAGCTCATATTGCCTCTTTCTTCTTTCGTAATCCTGCAGTGAATTAGGACGATCATCGTAATCTTCCTCAGCAAATTGCATTTTACCTATTGCGTACAAAATCAGTAAATCATGATATTCAGGCTCTAGATCAGGCTCATTATCAATGTCAAGTGGAGTCATATGCTTTAGCTTGCGATAATAATAAAGATCAATTGTGCCAGATATATTTTGCAAAGACAGTTTTCCTGCCCACATTTTATATCCAGGCCTATTCTTATCTCTTACCGAAATACGACTTAATACATTATCTCCAACCATTACGAAACCTACATCGTGCAAATCAACGGGAATGTCATAAGAATTCAATTGGTCATCAGGATATGACTTATACGCCTGCATCTTTGCAACAGATGTCAGATCATCTAATGCACGATTTACCCAATCAATAATATCTCCGTTGTCGTAATCCTCGTCAGTATCACGATTAACCTGTTTAATAATCTCGCTTAACTTCAATTCATCACCTACTCTCTAAATAAAAAAAGAGGGCAGGACACAAAGGACCTGCCATTCAAGTTATTCAGTCGCTGGTGGTTCAGAAGGATCAGTCGGTTCAGGAGTTTTATCAGCAGCAGTTCCTTTACCAACTTTTTCGACTTTTTCCACTTCAGTAATTTGAGATCCGAATAATCGGTGAGATTGAATGAATTTGATTTCTGCTTTTTCAGTTGTTTCATATTCACCTGCTGTAAAGCGAATATGCTCACCGGGTACCGGAACCACAATCCCATCAATAATTGAATTGCGGTTCGGTTTCATGCAAAGCACAAGATTATCACACTTAGAAATAAATTTAGCCATCGTTTAAGCCCTCCTTAGCTCGTTACACCAGTGATAACGGCATGTGTTTTTGGTAAGCGAACTTCTAGCCCTGCTTCAGTTACATATTGATCTTTTCGCTGGTCTTCATCATTCGCTTGAATGTTTGTTTCAAGCTTTGTATCGCGTCCTTTAAGTGGACGATATTTGATGTTTTCAGGGTCAATAACAACTCCATAACCACCATATACTGCACCTTCAAAAAGAGGTTCATGAACTAAGTTAAGAATACCGAAAGGTGTTACATATTTAACAACTGCTAAACCGAATGTAGTTTCACCTTGTTCAATTTGAAGTTTTCCATTTGCCCATCCATTAACAACCGAAAGCAGGCGTGCGGAAGAATACATTAACTTCTCTTTGCCTCCATAACGGAATATGACTTCAGCAACATTCTGATCAAATTCAGATTGTGTAAGTTGCCCACCAGCATCGTAATTGTTAGAAGATAAAAAGGACATAAGCCCTCCGGTAGAACGCTTAGCATGAGCACCAGTCGTATCTTTTTTCTTCTCACCAAAGTAGAATGATCGGGCCATATCGACAGTATGCTCGATACCTTTCTTCATTTGTTGATAAGATAGATCGCTACCGCCATACATTTTTGAAGCATTCTGGGTGTTTGTTACTCCAAACGGAGTTTTGAAGATTTGAGTGTAGTTAAACCGTTCAATCTCCTGTGTTGACTTGATGATACGTGTACCAGAGCCTTCCTCGTTCACATTACCGATGATAACAAGAGGATCATTATCAACCAAGGCAGCCGCACCGGTTACGCCGAACCCACGTGCAACAGTCAGAGTGTTTGCAGCAACAGATTTAACAAGAATTACTTCACCAGTTCGAGGAACTTTTACGATGTCGCCTGGAGAGAAGTAATCTCCATTATCCACTACAAGGCTTGTGACATCAGCAGCATGTCCAGCAGCACTATTAACTGCATCCCAACGAGCTCCCAAATCATCTTCTAACCACTTAAATTCAGGGTTACTTGCCCCTTCTGTCTTGCCCTTAGCTCGTTTCAAGAATGTCACTAACGGGGCCGCTGATGGCTCCAGTAGTGCAATGTCATTGGACATATCAATGACCATTTTACCTTGCATAATATTACCTGTACCTCTTACACCAGTTACTTGTGGCATATTTACACTTCCTTTGATTTAAATTTGATTTTAACCAAAAATACCTCCGCGCCGACCAGCATTAACTATCGATTCACGGATTAATTCTTCTTCTGATTTAGGTGTATCTGATTTTTGCTTTGTAACGCCTGTAGCATTAAGCCCTTGTTTTGACCTACGAGCTGTCTCGGCTTCTTGCCTTCCTGCATTCTTTGCTTTCTGATATAACTGCGCTTTGGTATCACCAAATAATTCTGATGCTGCCATACGCAACACACGAGGGCTAGGATTACTTGCAAGGTCAGGATTACCGAGTTCTGCTGCAATCTCTTTGACCTTTCCATGAAGTGCTGAGAATCCTTCCTCTGTTCTCATTTGAGGATATTCCTTTGCAACATCATCAAGGTTTCGTGTCAGAACTTCACTTTGTCGCTGTTCATGAATCGGAGATAATTCCTTATTGATCCGCATATCTAGCAAAGTTTGCATCGTACCTAAAGGATTTTCCCTAAACTGCTCCCAAAACATTTCGTTGTAGTCAACTTGATTGGTTGGAGTTTGAGGAGCAGCACTCTGGTTAGATTGAGCTTGTTGTCGTTGTTGATGGAATTGCTTTTCTAGCTCCTTATAACCTTTGACAAGATCGTCAGTTGATTTGTATTTGCCTGCTAACAGTTCTTCACCGCGTTCCTGCTCGGAGGGTGAATCATCTGCTTCCTCATCGTCCTGAATATCTTGTTCTTTTGTTGCAAAGTTTTGTTCAGACTCTTCAAACTCGTTTTCGTTTTCAACGGCTGATTCTTCCTCGTGTCCGAGATCCGGGGATTCAGTTTCAGGTATCGCTGGTTCGAAAATAGGCATGTGTAAAGCTCCTTTCGCGCTATTCGCGCATAAAAATAGGCCAATGGATTCTCACCAGTGGCCAGTTATAAATTTGATTCATTTTCCTGATAAATTATTTCCTGCATAAATATAAAAACACCATTCAAGGCGTTATACCTCGCACGGTGCTTCTCAACATCTTCAAGCGGACACGTTAACAGGCGGCTTGTATGCTCTGCCATTCGGTCATTTAGATACTGTTCGACCAAACGCCAGCCTTCATGTTCAAAAAGTGACAGAATAGCAATAGCTCGCTCTGATGGCTCACTCATTACATACCACCTACCATCTGCATGCCTTGCTCTGCTTGCATAGCTGTATTAGCTCCAGATGATTGCATCGGTTGTTCTAATGGCATTGGATCAGAAGGAGGTTGTTGTTGTCCTCCACCAAGGTACTGCATAACCACTTGTGCTAACTCTGGTGGAAGACTACTCATGATTGATTGCATTGCTTCTTCCTGTAACGATCCACTTAATTCCTCATCAGTTGGGAGAAGATCATCCGTATCCTGAATATCAAACGCTTCGAATATCTTTCTGAGAAAGTTCCTACGTTTATTAGGAAATTCTTGCATGAACGGATCTTGTGCAACGATATTGTAAAGCTCCACCATGCGCTGCTTGAATGCTTCTTTATTAGCCATTGGTTCAACTGATGAACCGGCAGCGATTAGATGAAACTCGCCTTGAATATCCTCTGGTGTAACCTCAGGCCATTCGTCTGCTGATTGATCAAACAAAGGCAGTAAACGAATGTCTTCCATGAACTGCTGATTAAGTTGGATCATCATACGGCTTATGCCAACTAGTAAACGCTTCTCAACACTTGAAATAACAAGCTTGAACCTCATTGATGCATTGTTATCACGTGACATGGTAGCTGTTGCAGTTTCACCACTTGAAGGTGTTCCCATAACAACGTCATGTGCACCAGTAGTATCACGCATATCCTGCTTGATAAGCTGTTCTTGATTAAATGATCCTGAGAGGTTGTTATCAGCGACTGACATTACCTCTATGTCGTCCATTTCATCGACATAAATCTTCTGCCCTTGCTTCCAAACCAATTGATTAGGGTCAATATTCGCGCCACGTCGCACCTTGAAAGGTCTACGCATCGAATACGATCGGTAATCAATACGCTGGTTACGCTCTGTGTTCAGCTCGTCCTGCAAGTCCTCAATCATTTCAATCATACCAATACCGTAAAACTCACCAGGTACTTTAGTGTAAACGTCCTTCACATAAGGTTTCTTCTTATGCCAGAACGGATTGTCATCTTCCTTCGCAACGTATGAACGATTCAAAATGACTACACACTTATCATTCTCCCAGTAATAATGAACCTCATATAAGTTATCGTCCTCATGCTGCGTATTCTCGTCCTGATTAGATGGAAGTCCCACAGCTGACATACGATAGTTTCGCGCTTCGTTCTGCTTACTATCCTTCGGCACGTCTTTCCAATTAATCTTGAGAAATCCTTGATCATGTAGTCGCTGTAACTCTTCTTTCGACTTATAACACACATGACCACAGTAACGAGCATCTGCAATATCCTCTGCATTTGGATCCACGTAAAAAAGACCCAAGTCAAGGAATTTGACTTCTGGATCATCGTAACTTACTTCTGTCATTTGCATTGGTTGATAATCTTGTATTGGTTGACCTGACTCATCGGTAAGTGGAATTTCATTACCTAAACCGTCATCTTCCATAACAGGTGTTAGCTGCTTACGAATTACATTTTGTTCTTCATAGAGCCATCCTACATAACCGACTGTTGTACCATAAAGCCCCATGATCTTTAGACCGACATGAAATATGTCCTGTAGGTCCATGACTTCATTGTGTTGATAATCAAGAAGCATCTCCATCTTCTTTGCATTCGATTCCCAAAGTTCCCTTTGCTGTAACTCTTCTTTGCTACGCGGTCTTGCCTTCACACTCACGTATGGCCTGCCAGCAAATAATGTCTCAACAAGCCTTGGAAGCACGGTTTCAAGCATTGTAAACGAATATGGTATAGAAATGTTGGAACGATCTTTAATCGGCTTGCCTTGCTGATCCTTAAGCTGATCAACATGGTTTCGCCATCGCTTATATAGCCTAGTCCACTTCTCACGGTATCCGCTATCCCGATGCTTCTCAGCTGATTCAATCTTCTTCATGTATCGTTCTAAATTAGCTTTACCATCATTTTCCTTTGCCAAATCATCACCACCTCAAATTAGTATCCAGTACGCCCAAATGCTGATTCATAACCATCAGCTTCATCATATTGCTCTTGCAATTTCATAGACTGTTGCCCACGTGCCTGATATGCGATCGCTAGAGACATGATAAGATCATCGTGTTTTCCTGCTAATGCTTCAGGCTTGCCATTCTTATTACGAACGAACACAAGCATTTCTTGTAGTGTAGCAATGTCATTAATGAGGTTAATTGTCTCACGTACGATCTGCACAAGCTCTGCGATGATAACCGGACGTGTGACGCTTGTAGTTTGAAAACCATATTTATGCTGTTTCTTACCGCTTATCTCGTCAATGACCTCGCGCTTGTACTGTCTGCGATAACCTAATCGCTCAAGTTCCTTGACTGGATGCAAGTCGAAGTTCATTTCAATGGACAATAAAGCGTAATTGTAATATTTACCGAAGCAATACATCTGTTTAGCATAAAGATCAGTATCAATGTGACCATGCCATACAGCAGCCTGCTTGCCTGTGATGTTATTCAACATCTGCCCTGCGCTATTGTCCACGCCGCCCTCTGCTGTATCTCCACCCATTACATATGGAGTTCGCGGTTGCGGATGCTCATAGATCGTTACAACGCCATTTGGATCGGGAACAAACTTAATAGTGTTATCGACTATCTTTTCATTCCTGTACTGATAAGTGAAGTTTCCACGTACAGGCTTCTGGGCCTTGTATATCTCGGTTAATAGTTCGATTCGCGCCATTACCTTCTTGCTATCGAATACAGGCAATCCAGACATCAAGAATGCTTCCATCTCATTAGCCGGGAACTCCTGACGGAATAAATCCTCTTTACTTCGATCTGGAGTCTGCGGCATCTCAGCAATCTTCCAACGCCGCCACTTAATCTGCTCAGGAGTTAGATTGTATTTATCAACTAATACCTGTTCTTCTTCATCAAATTCAATTACTTCATTTGGTGATAAAGGTAGCTGATATTCAGGATGTTGGAACCATGCATAGAAGTGTGCTGTCCAGTTATTGGTGCCTTTCTTCGAATCCTGGTATGTCTGATAGTAGTAATTACCTACACCATTTGCTGTAGACTCAATGACAATCTCACCATCATAAGGTACCGCCTGCAGCATACCAGTCATTAGTTCCTCAGGATTAGGCCAGAATGCAACCTCGGAACATAGTAGATAGTTGATTGTCTGAGATCTACCGAACTTATCTGATCCAGCTGTACCAACATAGATTCGTGAGTTGTTGCCAGCAAAGAAGAACTCTTTACGGTTACCATACTTCGGCTTACTCTTACCACCATTAAGCTGATCCTTTTTAGCATCAGTCAACCGATCATACATCAGCTGGACCATCTGGAACATCTTCTGTGTTGAATCAGAGTCATGCGCTACTATTACAGCCGTTACGTTGTCCTCATTGATAACACGTTCAAAAAACCTCGCAATGGTGAGCGTAGAAAAGCCCAATTGACGAGGTTTAAGGATAATGTCGCGCTTTGCTTTATCTCCCCAGTACATGACCTGAATTGGATTGAATAGCAAGTTAACGACTGTTTTATTTTTTGTTCTGATATATAGATTCTGCTCAATGTATTCTCGTGGATCACTGACAATAGTTAATTCATTCCTTAATCTGACTTGTTCTTTGATACCTTCATGTATCTTCGCAAGCACATTAACTGTCACCTCTTAACTATCTATATCTACTTCATTTTTTGATAGGCTCATATTCTTCCTATTCACATATTTACTACTCCCAATTATATTTCTCATGGAAACTAAAAATATCATAATGCCAATACTACCCAAAGTTGACCCGTTTCCTAATAAACTGAGATCCTCTTTGTTATTGACATATATTATTGGCAATATAATAAAACTAAAAGATGCAAAAATCATGCAAACATAGTACATAATCGCGTTTCTTATGTTGTAAATCTTACTACGATTATCATCCATCATTGCTTTGAATAAGTCAGCACCCGAAAAACACATACCTGATATTGAATATATTGATATCAAATTTGCATCAATATCGAAATATCCCCAAATATTAAAAATAGCTAGAATTACAAATGATATTCCCATGACCGCTAAGAAAATTTGTCCTTGATCCATTAATTCATACTTCGGCTTCTGTTCCAAATATATACACCCCGTTTTTAATAGCTATTATATTCTACAAGGTGATATATAGTCTAATTATTCCGCATTATCTGTTGTTGCTCGACAATTCTCTGCATCCTTGGATTAGCAGCTATCCGTTGAATAGCAGTATCATACGCAGACTGCGACTCTTTGCGGAACTCATCCATAAACACTGCTATATACTCTTGCACCAAACTAAACTCGAATGCCTTCTCCCGTAAATCAGCTAAGAACTTACTGTTTTCTCGAAGCTCTCGGTTAAGAGTTGTGAGTTCATATATCTTTCGCTTAAGTTCACCCTCAAACTTAAATTGCCAATCCATCAAACGTTCTGTATCGATCCCTTGCCGTTCTAATCCTTCTGCAAGTTCCTCGATTTGTTCAGCAAAGTATTCAGGCAGCGTATCCACTAATTCGAATCGTTTAAGCAATCGCTCTGTCGTCTGATACTGCAGCTGGATGATATCCAGTTCCTGATTGACTACTTTGAGCACTCTGCGCCTATCCTGAACGATTACTTCTTTCTTGGTTCGCTGTTCCTGGTCATTCTTAGCTTCAAGGTATCGCTTAACTGCCATGTTCGATATTTCTTCATTAGCTTTATTGGAACATAACCGTGCTATCTCTGTATGTGGCATTTCAGGAGTCTCGAATAGCAAGTCATCAATAAACGACTCGAGTCCAAACTGTTCAATTTTCGATTTTCTTGCCATTCAATCACCTGCCTTAGAGTAACATTAATTGTTTCGTTAACGATATAGTTTAACGTTAAGTAGTGTTAACGATATTTTCTCTTCAAATAGGTGTCTTGATATTGTTAGGATGTATTGATTTAAGGATTAACGATATAAGCAATAAAAAAAAGAGCTCGAAAGCTCTCTATTTCCGATCATTATTCAACTTAATAACATTCAAGTATTCTTTAAACTCATGCAAAAGTAGTTTAGAATTGGTTAAATCACTTAGATGATTCCGTTCAACCTCTTCTTTTAGCTTATTAAGAATCGTTAAATGCTTTCTTACACTTGTTAAGTATTTATTGTAATTGGTGAATATTTCACCTTCTCTTACTCCTTCTTTCTCTATGACTGAGTATATCTGCTCCAATGCATTGCATGCCTCTAGTTCATCCAGAATGTTTATTTTCTCTTTTGAACCGGCACCTTTCAATTCATCTGACGTTTCTACTGTGTAGATACTGGATATTTTTTCTTCTAAATCTTTTATGTGATTTTCATATGTTTTAGTCATATCTTTGCCCAAAGCTATCACCTCCCATCATATGCCATAATTCGACATCAGGAAGCTTTTTCCTCTTTCACACAGAGACCTTCAGGTTTAGGACAATAGTGCACTGTACCCTGCCATGTACCCCAAGGGCATCCTATGCACTTTGCTGGCTTCTGATATTCTATCTCCTGCCATGGCGCTTCTCTTTTCGATTCCTTGGCTCTGGCTTGTTCCACCCTCTTATCAAACGGATTAGTCTGCGTATCCATCTCATCTATTCCCCTCCGATCCATATAATAAAAAAAGAGCCGCACTAGGCGACTCGGTTCACGTATTTAACTCTTCATACTACAACTATATCACGGTATTTTTAGCATTGTCGGACATGTAGCGGACTTAAAGCGGACATGTATTTTCTATTTTTCGAAGATAACAGTAATACTTAAAGTTAAGTTGTGTTAACAGTATTTTCGATTCAAACAGATACCTTGAATTTACTGAATAATATGTACATATTAACGAAATGAGCAATAAAAAAAGCACCACATAAGTTTTATCCTTTCAAAGCAAAAGAAAAAGCCACTCTTAAACGAGTGACTATCACTATTATGAATTATTTCTTGAAGATCTACTCTATTTTTCTTGTATAGACTACACCAGCCATGTAATTTGGCTTCTCAAAAGTACCAGCATTAAACATTGTTGCTACGATAATAGTATCTTTGGTATTAAATTTAGCTCCAAGTGTCATATCATCACTTCTAATTGCCATTTCCCACATTCCCGTTACATCATCACCATAATCATTTTTATAAGCTTGGATTGTGATACTATCAGCCTTCCATATATGATTAGCTGGTATTTCACCATTATTATAGTAATCACTTAAACTAATTGTTTGTCCAACATATACACTAAACGGAATGTAAAATTCCGAGTTTTCATCAACCAGTAGCATAACTTCAGTCAGACCTTTTGAATCAAATATGTAAATAATTCTGCCTGTTTCACCTAAATCGAATTCGTGTTTATAAACTAACCTTTTATTCCCATTGTCCACTATATCATTAATATAAGGTTTATCTGTTCTTGATAATTTTATATCTGCTTCACTTGTGCCCCAAGTTACATTTAAGTTTATATCATTAATTGAACTATTTGTCGGGTTTTTTTTATTTGAAAGTTTAGAGACATCATATCCTAATAAAGATAAAATCGTGTTCAATTTGGCTTTCTGACTTTCTGTTGCAACCTTATAAGAATCCAAAGCAAAAATTAAAGCAGTATTGCCTTCATGATTTTTTATATTTATATCTGCCTTCGCATCAATAAGATATTTAACTGCTATAGGATCATAACCATGGGCGGCAAAATGAAGAGGAGTGTTATTTAGAGCATTTTTTGTGTTTGGATCTGCACCACTATCTAGTAGTGCCTTTAAAGCGTCATTATGACCCACAGACAATTCCAGAACCGTTCTACCAGTTATATTACCTTTCAGAAAACTAACATTTTGTTCGCTACTAATCGAACGAACAACATAATTTGGATTTGCTCCTTGTTTTATTAAACTTTTCACTCCTTCCGCATCATTTAATAGAACAGCACTTAACAACTTCTCATCCAAAATGGTAGAAATTAAAATCTCTTTCGTTTCTCCAAACCATAAAACCTCGCCATTTACACTCTCTCCAATAAACCTCAATGGTACATAAGTATAATCATTCATCATTGTAGGCGCTACATCAAGTGATGTAGCTTTACCATTAACAAGTGCATTCATATCTCCAATCTTAAGCTGAATATTTAAGCCATCCTTTATACCTGTAACTGTTTGTGTTCTTTCATCCCATGTAACTTTCAAGTCTAACTTTTCAAAGAATGCTCTAAAAGGTACTAAAGTCGTATCATTTTGCATTACAGGTGGAACTGGAAAATCGACCTCATAACTATCAATAAACACTTTAATAGGTTGTTCAGCAAAGACTTGTGCTGACAATGTTAATGAGGTTGCTAAAATTAAAGTTAGCAGTAATGACTTTACCAATTTCATGTTAGCTCTTCCTTCCTAGAATGTGGTTGAATTATCTTATTAAAATGAGCTTTCTTATACTCGTATACCTTATCCTCTTGTCCCAAATAATTACTTTCTCATCCGTTTAGCCAAGAGTCATTAACCATACTTCATGCATCTGTATAACCTCCCTGTGCCTACTTCAACATATGGTTTATATTTCCTTCTTTTCACAAACAAAATACAGTCCCAATTAATGAACAACTAGAGGATTAAGTCGAAAATAATCGAATAACTTAATAAATAATAATATGAAAGGGAAGATTGCATGAAATCCGAATATTTCCCCCCAACTTTTCATCAAACATCATTTCATTGTCCACACTGTAACGTGAAAGCTAAACAAGATTGGATGATAACTTATTATCCCTCTGGTACAGGCGGTTCCGCTGTTAACAATGACTTATTAATTTGCAAATGTACACATTGTTGTGAAATTGCTTACTGGTATAAAGAAAAGATGATTATTCCTTTATCCTCAAACGCTCCAATGCCACACAGTGACCTACCGGAATCCATAGGTAATGATTATCTTGAAGCTAGAAACATCGTAAATGCTTCTCCTAGAGGTGCTGCAGCCTTATTAAGATTATGTTTACAAAAACTTATGGCTGAATTAGGCGAAACCGGTAAAGATATAAATAAAGATATAGGCTCATTAGTTCAAAAAGGACTTCCACAAGAAGTTCAACAAGCACTAGATATAGTTCGTGTCATTGGAAATGAATCTGTACATCCAGGTGAATTTGATCTTCAAGATGACCAAGACACAGCGATACAAATGTTTGAATTAATTAATTTCATTGTTGAAGATCAAATTACGAGAAAGAAAAAAATTAGCACTTTATTTTCTCGATTGCCTAAGAGTAAACTTGATGGAATAGAAGCAAGAGATAAAAAGTAATGTACTTTTGAAATGATATGAGGGAGTACGATGATAATCGTAACTCCCTTTTCTACCCCAAATGATTAACTAACTAGCTTCCTCATCCATCAGTACAACTAATCCAAGGGCATCAGCTAATCGATATATTGCCAATGACTTGATGCGTCTATAGTGACGATCAGAATAACCTAATCTTAAAGCTACTTCCATGTCGCTAACGTTGTCGTCCTCTATATAACGCTCTTGTACCAATTGCTTTTGTGTAGTCCCTAGTCTGTTTATCGCTCTATTAGCACGTTCCAGATGCCGCCTGCGGCGTTCTGGTTCGTCTATATTATATATTGCTATATTTTGTACAGGTGAGCTTACAGCGTACTTATCTCTAAACTGAGGTTCATAAGCTGCTGTTACCTTTTGTTCGAGTGGTATGAATTCAGTTACCTTGTATTCCCTAGCTTGAAATAAGTATTTCTCAACTGCCCGTTTTGTCGCATCCTCATCGATCGGATAAATACTCATTGATAATTGTACTACTCTTTCCCCTTTGTTCTTCCCCATTCCCTGATCACCATCCCCATGGTATAATTAATAGGAATGTATGTTCTTTGCCCCTGCGCCCCGACCAAGTTTGCAGGGGTATTTCTTTGTGTATCTATCCCCATAAAGTCAGGGAGAATTTTAGTGCAATCAATTCACTCTCCCATCAGTAACTTTTTCCAGATTATTCCGTATATATCTTCAAAGGAGTTGATTTGATGTACTTGCTTGTAGGGATATTTGCGATAATTATTGGTTTGATTAACATAATAAAACCTGATTTTGCTTGGTACATGAAAGAAGGTTGGAAAGTTGATGGTGACTCCGAACCAAGTGATACCTACATATCGCTCGCAAAGCTTGGTGGCGTGTTTACTTTTATTGTTGGTTTATTAATGGTTATATATATCTTATTTACTTGATCGACCTTTATAGGGGAGAAGCTTCTCCGATCTTTTACGGCTCTTGCCTATTCGGTCGATACGATGGCCTTCGGCATTATACAAATGTTACCGCTTCCTCAGTTTCTTCATCGAATACAGCGATCCACGGTACTGTCTTTAATTGCTTTCCGCATCCATTGCATGTCAATATTTCAAAATGATCATCATTACCAGAAACCCAATTTTTAAATTCATAATCTGCGTATTCAAACCCAATTGCTGCACTGCATTTTGGGCAAGAGAATGTTAATACTGGCATATCCAGTCCTCCTTGTGTTTTGATCTTGCTATGAATCGATGCCCCTCGGCCAATTGTGTTACGCTATATCGTCGTAATGTGCATTAGCTTATTTTTCTCTACCAGATATAAAACACTAGATTTTGTTTTAATATACTGATAATATAGAAAACGGTATGGCGGAACTGGCAGACGCACTGGTCTTCTAAACTAGCGGAGAAATCCTTGCGGGTTCGAGTCCCGTTGCCCCGATAAAACCTCAAACTTAAATGTTTGGGGTTTTTCATTTTCACTTCCATTTCCTCTTCTCTCCATCGTATTTTTTGTCTATGGTGTTTTGATCTTGCTCTATGATTCGATGTCCTATTAAGCAAATGCTAATTCTTTACAAAGTTTTTGCCACGGTAAAACGTAAACCTCAAATGCCCCTCGTCCTTTTTCGCAAAATGTATATCCGCTTTCCAAATCCAGATGAGACATATCTTCAGGCATTTTAGGATAGTAACGGCAATACATCCCATCAATCACATGTTCATGCTTAATTTCGAAATCTATATCATCAAACTTCCAATCAAATTCCCCTCTGCATTCCCCTAAGAAGTGGCTAGCATCTTTAAACTCACTTTTCTTTCCAACGAATTCCGTTGTAGATGATCCATCTGTAAACTCGATTAGATGCACGTCTGTTCCTCCTTCGTCTTTGCTTCGATTCGACCGAATTACCCAAGCCGTATAAGAGATTTAGATTTATATCCCCCTATATAGGAGAGGACTAAGTCTCTTTCTTTCGTCAGGTATCAACTCTCCTATCTCCTTTCACTCACACAATTCACGCGATCCTTTCCTTCAATTCGCGCTTAAACCTAATTCCTTCTGGCGTCTCGTCCATCCAGATATGGCACCTTACACAAACATGTAATAGGTCAAATGCAGTTGTTTTATGATCAATTTGCTTTCTCCCTGTTATGTGAGCTCTTTGTGATGCCCTAGCCCCTCTACATAGCTCACATACTCCGTTTGATCGTTCTTTTAATTCCTTATCTACCTTTGCAGATATGTCGCCCTTTTGCTTTTGTGTAAGCTTTACACGCTTGTGGTGCTTAAGAATATCAACTCTCCAAGGTGCTTTATCCTTCTTCTGTTTCTTAGGCCACGCCATCACTAACCACATCCAGCCGCTTTATCTCAACTTCGATTCTTGGTTCTCTACTGTAAAACTTACGAGTGCGCCCATCACAGACTTGTCCATCATCTTTCCAAATGATTTTATTGAATGCATCACATACGCCTTTTTCTAAGTTGTCTCTATCGGGCTTGCTCGTATGCGGCTTACCTTCCATCATTACTTTCTTTTTAATACTCCACGTTACTGGCATTGGCATGTAGAAAATTAAGTCTAGATATATGGGACCAGTAAGTAATTCATCTTTGACATGTTGCTTTGCAATAGTAGATAAGTATTGCTTGTATCCAAGGTAACGCTGCACTCGTTCAACCCTTTTATCACCTGGTTCATACAGATTCCATTTAAGACGTTTCACCATGCCAGCAGTCATGCGCACCGTACCCATTGGATCAACTTTAATAATCAATTTCATGTTTACACCACCTTACGTAGTTGTTGGAGCTCCCTAGCTGCTTCGTACCTTAAATCAAGACTCTTGGTATTGTCAGTAGCGATTAAATATAATTGCTCTTTATCTGGTTTCATTAGCTGACTACCTCAGCTTCAACATCTATATAGTTTCTCGGATTCTTTGGTTTATGTTGTGGCACTCCATCGAATACATTCCCTGAAGGAGGTTCCGTTGACTCTGGAGAACGACTTAAGCTGACGAACTTGTTATAATTTTTAAGGAAAGCAAGTTCTACTGTTCCAACAGGACCATTTCGTTGTTTGGCTAAGATAATCTCTATGGTATTTTTCTTCTCCGACTCTTTGTCATAGTAGTCATCCCGATATAGGAAAGCTACGATATCCGCATCCTGCTCAATTGATCCTGATTCCCGTAGGTCCGATAACATTGGACGCTTGTCTTGGCGTTGCTCAACACCTCTGCTTAGCTGTGAGAGTGCGATTACTGGCACTTCCAGTTCTCTTGCCATCTGTTTTAGCATCCTAGATATTTCGGATACTTCCTGCTGCCGGTTCTCTTTGCCACGTCCAGCAATGAGTTGTAAATAGTCGATGATCACTATTCCTAAGCCTTTCTCTTTCTTAAGCCTGCGACACTTTGATCTGATTTCGTGTACTGTTAACGATGGGCTGTCGTCGATGTAAATATTTGATTCAGATAAGATGCCCATTGCTGTAGAAACCTTTTCCCAATCATCACCTTCAAAATAACCGGTTCGAACGCGACTGGCATCAATATTGCCTTCTGCGCATAACATCCGTTGTGCAAGCTGGCTTGCTGACATTTCAAGGCTAAATATTGCGACTGCTTCATCTATTTTTTGGGCTACGTTTTGCCCTATATTAAGCGCGAATGCGGTCTTACCAACCGAAGGGCGAGCAGCCACGATGATTAAGTCAAACTTCTGAAATCCTGATGTCATTTTATCCAGATCAACAAATCCACTTGGTATTCCAGTGACACCACCATTAAGACCGCGATTGTTGTACCTATGTTCTAAGTTTTCGTACACGTCCATCAGAACGACCTTCATAGCCTTAAACTCTCTTGTAGGTGCCGCCTGATCCGCTATGGTCATCACAGAGGTTTGCATGTTAGCTAAAACTGAGTTAATGTCCCTTGACTCTAACGCCTGCTCGATATGTAACCTGCTCTCTTCGATGATCTTGCGCCGTGTGTACTTGTCTAACACCCTTGCAATATAGTGCTCAATGTTAGCTGTTGTGGGAACGCTGGAAGCTAATCCAGAGACATATGAAACGCCGCCAATAATATCTATTTCCTCTGTATCCTTAAACCTGCTGGATAGTGTAAGCAGGTCTATTGCTACAGGCTGTTCAGCTTCATTCATCAAGACCATAGCCCGAAAAATCCGTTTGTGAGAGTCAACAATAAATTCATTACCCTGCATTAACTCCCTAACACGTTCAATCAAATCACCCTGTTTGATGATTGCCCCTAATACAGCTTGCTCTGCTTCAAAGTCCTGTGGCATTTCGAAGCCTAATTGCTCATCGTAGTAAGTCATATATTTTCTCCCTTAACCCCGGTGGTGGTGGAGCTGATTTTGCTTCCCATTCATCCAATTGATCAAAGTGCGCTTGTGATGCATCCTTTGATCGTTGCCGATCTATCTGTTCACCAAGTTGTCCTCTAATCTCAGAAATTTTTGGAGGGAATCCTTTAGTCTTAATGTGTTGATCGATATTAGCCAGAGCATCCTCAAATTTAAAGTCCTTAAGATATTTAAAGTGACGGTCAATTTCTTTGTCGCTCGTATCAAACTGTGGGTATTCTTCAAGGATTTCAAGTAACAAACTAACTACTTCTGATCTGTTCATGACTTCTGCCCTCCTCTGCAAGTCGTTTAAGTCTTTCGAGTTCTTGTTGCTGCTTAGATTTACGAGAATTACCCGGGACTAAATGACTTGATTTATTTGTTTCAAAGGCATTATCAAAAGCAATTGCTTGTCCCAAAGTCCGTACATTTGATTTAAAATAGTCGTCCAGAATCTTTGTTATTAAACCAAATTTATAACCTGTACCATTAAGGGCTGCACGTTCTATAGCTCGTATTATGACTGGCTCTTCGATCCCATCTTGGTCTATGTAAGTACCAAGTGTTGAAGCTTGAAATGGATTACATGAAAATCCGAAGACTCGTTCATGTGCTTTATAGAATGATTCATATCCATCATCACGCGTAGCAGTAGTATTATTTAGTTTAGTTTTATTTAGTTTAATAATGGACGCAGTTTGTGTAGTGGTTTGTGTTGCACTTTGTGCACGGTTTGTGATGCAGTTTGTGTCGTTTAAAACGACACAACCATCATTTTTATCTGACTCAAATGGTATTAGAGTATAGATAGCTGATTGCTGTCCCGTTCTACTCCTGAAATCAATTCGACCAGTTTGTTGCAGTTTAAGACGAGCTCTTACTATGGCATCCTTCTTCAAGCCTGTTTTGACTTGTATAGTTGATACAGCTACTGCAAACTCCGTGATCCATCCAGCCCGATTGTTTATGTGCATCAATGAGTGCCATAGCACAATAGCCGAATCAGAAAGAGAATTTGTTTCGAGCCAATCATAGAAGGCGTTTATCTCTTTTATGTAATTCACTACTTCACCCCACATTCCGAGTGGTGTTTATATTCGAACTTAAGTTTCCATCTGCAAAGTCAATTCGCATTCTCAATTTAAGAGCGTGTATTTCCTCTTGTGTGCTTTCAAATGCATTACGCCATCGATGCATCATTTCATAAGACTTAGCCTCTTCTAACCGTAATGGAGCGACTGCAATCTCTGCATTTGCTTTCTTAGGTGGCTTTGAATGAACCTCTGCAATCGCTTGATCATGCTTACGTCTTGCGTAGATTCTTTTGTATTCTCCGTCAAGGAAACTTGATAACCTACCTATGAACACAAGACACTTTGCAAGTAGATCGATCTTTTCCATAACTGCATGGGGAACATCTTCGGGCAGCTGATCAGCCGCCCTCCGAAGCCTCGTTATTTCCGTTATGTGTTTATCAATATTCATGATTTATCCTCCCCGAAGATTCGTTCTACATTGCATTTCCTGCTCTCATTAAAAGGGAAGATCGTCGTCGTTTATGTCTATTGGCTTTCTGTCATCATGGAATGGATCTTGCTTTTGATTATTACTATTGTCTCGATTGCTATTATTTGAGGATTCTAGGAACCTTACATTGTCTGCGATTACCTCAGTGACATATACTTTTTTTCCTTCGTTGTTATCGTAGTTACGGACCTGTATGCGTCCTTCGACTGCACATAATCGACCTTTCTTCAAGAAGTTTGCGCAGTTCTCTGCAAGTTGCCTCCAAGTTACTACGGGAATAAAATCGGCTTCTTTTTCTTTCGTTTGCTGATTCGTAAAAGGTCTATCGCAAGCTAATGTAAATTGCGTTACTGCCACGCCTGCAGGTGTATATCTAAGTTCAGGATCTTTAGTAAGGCGACCAATTAATATGGCTCTATTAAGCACTTTGCTTTTCCCCCTTCTTATCTAGCAAGCCTTTAGCTAAAATCTCTTCCATCTGTTTAAACGATCGTCCCTTGCCTTGTTGATCAGTAACCCACTCTTCAAATCCATCTAAGCTACCTTTAAACAATTGATATTTTGCTTTGAGTGTCGCAGGAGGAATGTCAGCCTTTACCGTGGTGTTAGGTGCTCTTGATTCTAGTTGTGAGTTGCGATTTTTGTCTTTATCGTCCAACTCAGCACTGCTTATTTTGTCAGGATCTTCACCAGTTGGAATTGCGAATGTCCGAAGTAGCATGTATTTGTACGCGTATGTCATAGCCTTACCGACACCCTTATCCTGTGTATCTGCTCCTTCACCGCTGGATGCGAGAATTTCGAATTGTCCAGTGTCGATATCAATTATTTTGTACTTGGTATTTACCGCGCTTATGTTTCCTACCTTTGAAGCTTCTTGTTCAATTGGAATGATAACCAATCCGTTATTTATTAAGCTTGTCCGAAGAGTAGAAGTAACTTTCTCTTCTGAAATTGCCTTGTATTTCGTAGTGCCAAAAGCGATACTATCGTCCTTTGATAGATACGACACATCTTGCATGACCTGGCTTATCTTCTGGAATAGATTTTTTACATTACTCATACCATTGCTTCCTCCTTAACTTGTCCATCCTCAATCTGGATACCGAGCTTACCGCTGTTATCAACTACCTCAATCCATACTTGGTAGTCCTTTTCTATGGCCATATCATGAATCAAGGTGAGGTTATCTGAATCAAGCAAGCTACCATCTAAGATGCGGATCACTCGTAATTTCGGATTTAATGACATTGCCATTGCCATTGATATTTTCAATCGTTCGGCTGCTGAACACTGTTTAAAAGGTATGTCATTGAATATCACGCCATCTTCATTGAAGCTAAGTCCAGCTATCGGGAATGCTGCTGATTGAAGTGTATCTAGCTTAAGTTGATCAATTTCCTCAATCTTCTTAGTCAAAAATGCTGATGCTTCTTTGTAACTATCGATTTCAGTAGTAATCCGAATATGTTCTTTCTTCTGCTTCACCTTGAAATTAATAGCTTCTACGTTCTGAAGCTTCTCATTAAGTTCTGTTGTGTCTGGATCAACTAGAGATTCTACAATTTCAGCTAATGCGTCTGCTTCTGTAGATAATGCTTCATGTGCATTAAGTTTGTTCTCTAACCTCTTCTGTAAAGCTTCTAACTCAGCTGATAGAGATTCAATGTCGTCATTGAATTTGGCTACATCCGATCGTTTGCGCTCAAGCTCACTTCTTTTGGCTGAGTTTTGATTAGTTACATCTTGTGCAACCTTTAATTCAGTTAGAATATCGCTTGCGCTTAGTTCCTCATCTGGAAGGCCATCTTTAGGATATGGCAGTTCTTCAAGAGCTCCTTCAAGCTTCTTAGCTGATACGTTGTTGAAAGTTCGTTCTTCGTACCATCCCTTGCGTTCAACATCTAGTTTTGTGAAATTGATTCCAACTAGTTCCTGCAGCGTAACCTTTTGCTTCTTCTCATCCATGTTCGCAAATGATAGAGGGTCGAATGAAAGCTTTCCGATCAGATCATCAAGCATGCCCTGTGGACTTGGAAACTTAGCACCCTGCTTAGAAGTGACATCTAAGCTTGTCTTATCTCCCTTCCACTTACGAGTGACAATTATGTCACCTAGATCGACTTGAGCGAAGGCAGTTTGTTCCCCATCACGTATGGGCTTGTCCACTCCTTTAGCGGCATCCTTACCACCAACAGCCAACCAAATTGAATCAAGTACCGAAGTCTTACCTTGTCCGTTCTTACCGCTTATCAATTGAAAATGCTCGTCCGGCACTATTTCAACAGCTTTTAAACCCTTAACATTTTCAGAAATCAGCTTAATAATTTTCATGCCGCTTCCTCCTCAATTAATTGATTGTGTTCTTCGTTCAAAATAGTTTGCTGATCAGGTGTTTCGTAATATCTTTCACGCTCCAGGTGTTGCCTGATTGCATATTCAAGTTCGGCTAACTGCTCATTTTCTGCTAGAATTTCAAACTTTACTGTCTCACCGCGAATCTCAAGAATCGCTGGTGTATATGCCATTTGAGGATGAAGCTTAATTTCTGTATTCTCGCGCCTTACATCAATGTTGATCTCAGTGCTCATGTTATCCTCCCTCTTGCCCACCACACACCTAGATGGTATGATGGACCTAATAAGATATTTGTAAGTCCGTAACCCTTTGCCGAGGGTTATTTTTATTTCCGGTTTCTCTTTGCTGATTCAGACGCTGCATGCTCCAACACCGCTAATCTTTCACCTTTACTAAGTGACAACCACTCTCCGACTTTTACGTTCATCCAACTTGCCTCCATTCACTCGCTTTAAGAGCATGATCAAAGTCCACACAATAATCTCCATCGCTATTCTCGTAGTACACATGATTCTCAGTTACTAACTCCCCACATCCACAAGCACACTTTCCTAAAATCGTTACATTTGGTCTAGGCTTGTCTGTAAAGCGATCAATACTAACTGTTTGCATTTACCTTCCTCCGTTTCATAAAGTTAACGAGTTCCTTGATCTTGTTGAATTTGGACTCCAATTCCAGATGCTTTTTCCAACTGTCTCGATTGCCTGTTGAGTGAATTGTTAGCAAATCAAGTGATTCAGTGATTCTTGCCCACTCTTTAACGATTACATAGCTAGGCGCTTTTATATCCCCTGACTCAATCTTGACTACTGTTGTACGATCAAGATAAATCCGATCTGCTACCTGTTGTTGCGTCATCCCGGCACGTAGTCGCATACTCTTAAGTAACTCTGCAACCTCATTGCGCTCCATTGTTGTTACACCCCCTTTCTGTGAGTGATGTTCACTTTTGTTATCTTTCAACGTGAGCAGCATACAAGTTATAATTAAATCAGATAGAAAGCCCATTCCCCTTATCCGCTGACTCGGTACCGTTTCGGTGGATATTCCCCATTAAACTGCTTTCCCAACTTTTCCTTCACACGCTTTTTTATCCTTTGAATCGTTTCCTCTGACACTAATTCAGGATTGTTACAGTGGTATCCAGTTAGTAGAGTTTCTTTAATAGCGGTATCCAAACTAATTTGCTTAAGCTTTATACGAGCGACCATTAAGCATACAACCGCTGATGATGACGTTCTTTTCTTCCATAAAAACATTGGATCTCCAACCCCTCTCTTATTAGGCAGGAACTTGCTGAACTTGCTGACCTTCTTTCTTTATCAGATAATCAAAGAATTTATCTCTATGTACCCTTACTGATCCACCAATCTTAACTGTCGGACATTCTGGGTCTTTCAAAATTTCGTAAGCTTTTGTCTTTGATACTTGGAGCGCATCCATGATGTCAGTAGCTTTGAGATATAACGGGTATGCCGCGAAGTAACTTTCCATAGTCCTATTCTCCTTTCATATTGGTGTTATGCTGTTGCTGATCTTTTACTGTCACACTCGTGAGACATTTTTTCTAAAAAAAATATATCTTCAAATGATAGTTTAGGGAATTTCTTTAGGATTTTAGCTATAAAATCTTGACCTAAAGAGAATCGCTTATCACTTGGAGGTAGTTTTACACGCCATAATTGACTACGTGATACACCTATATATATTGCAAACTCCTGTTCTGACATGTTTGCTTGTTTCTTTAAATCATTTAATATTCCAGGCTTCAGTAATACTTTCATTTTATTTAGCCTCCTTCCATTTGTCTCACGCTTGTTACAAATACAACATAACATATGTGTAACACGTGTGCAACAAAAATATTTCACGCTTGATACAAAATTTTGTTTCACGCTTGAAACAGAGGGTGATACAATAAAAATAGGTGATGATATTATGAATATAAAAGAATTTGGAATTTACTTTATCAAGCTTCGTGAACGGAGTGGTTATGAAAGCCAGCGACAATTAGCAGAAGCATCAGGAGTAAGTCATTCAACTATTAATAGACTTGAGTCAGGCACGAATAAAACAAGTAGTGAAAATTTAAAGATATTAGCAAAGTATCTACGTGACATTACTCCAAATGAGCTGTTAGAAAAGGCCGGGTACATCGATTTACCAACAAACAATACAAATCAAGAAATAGATACAAGTAGCCGTGGTTATTATGGTGGCGGCGATGATTGGACTGAAGAAGAAATAGAAATGGCTGATGCTTTCATTAAGACAATACGCGAGAGAAAGAAAGCCGAGAAATTAAAGAAACAGGGCGACTAAAGCAAGTACCCAGCCGATGGGGATGATACTAATGGTGTCTTATGGGTAGATATTTATTTTCTTTTTTAGATGGTACTCCTTTTGAACTAGTAATTTATTTATTCGCCCTTATGTTTTTGGGATTCATTGCTTATATCGTAGTTAAGGTTCTTATTGAACATCTTAAAGAAAAGAAATGTAATCATGGAAACAGGGGTATATGTTATTTTTGTGACTTAGAAATGAATCAACCTTTGCAAAATGAAAAAAATGCAGAAAATTCAGAGTTAATTCATCCAAAAGAAATTATTGAAGGTTTAATATTATTCGGACTACCAATAGCCACTACTGATATACAATTGATAAGAATGAGATATGAGGAAATAAACAATAAGTATCATGCTAATCGTGAATTTACTCGTATAATGAAATCAAATTATAGTTTACTGAATGCATATTTTACAGATATTTATAACGCCTGTAATATAGCAAATCCCTCAACCAATGAGGCTTCATAAGGTGATGCAATGATTTATTTAATGATTCCAATCGTTTTTTTGATGATCTATATGCTAAAAAAAATTAATGTCAAATATGCGCATCTACAAACACCTATGTTTGATAAAAGCATTGAACCAATATGGTTGCAAACCTTAACAATATCAATGTTTATATTTATATTGGCTGTTCCTATTATGATAATAAGAGATCTATATATTAGATTTGATCTTGATCTAACGTGGACTGGTTTTATTTCTTTTTGGCTAATGGGAGCTTACTTGGTCGGAGTTTTAAATTTGACACATGCTAAGAAGGGAAAACGATTTAATTCAAGAATGGATCAACTACAACCAATACTTGATGAGGTAACAGATTTGGCTAATAATGCTGAAAATCATTCAATTAAGAGGAAGCCTGTTGATCCGATGGATTACAGAAACATATCTTTACATAAGAATGATTAGTTATTACCTCACAAAAATATATTTTCTAAGCAAATCCCTCAACCGATGAGGAATGTAATGGAATTGAAATTTTGGATAATAAGAATATTGATACTGAGGTATCTACAACGGATAAATTAAGTTCAAACCAACTTACTGGTTTTGGTGGATGGATGTATTTTTTATCTATTGCACTCATACTGTCATTTGGACAAAGTGCTTATTATTTTGTTGACATTGTTTATCCTGTAATAGTTAACAATACATTCGGATCATTTTATGACCCAACCTCACAATATTATGATCCTACACTACTAGCAATCTTTATTGTAGAAATCTATACAAACATAATAATTCTTTGTGTAATAGTAGCAGCAGGTTTTTTATGCTATAAACAAAAACGAATTTTTGTTAATGTACTAAAGTCCTATTTTATATTAATCATTGCTTTTGATATTTTGACTTTCCTTGCGTATCAGATTCCAATTGATCTTGATTACGAAACAATTGGTAGTGCTGCCTATATACTACACACATGTATTCACTCAAGCCTTTGGACTCTATATTTATTAAGATCCAAAAGAATCAAAAACACATTTGTTTTATAAAACTATTAGTTTCAATCAATTAAAAAAGCTAGGTGATCCAATGCTGAAACCTGGACAACTTCTCTCCCACCCTGTCGACTTCGATAATGCCATGCTCTTCGCGGTGCCGATTACTGTCTGGCTTAACGGAGAAATCCTTGAGGATGGTAAACCAATCGAAAAGCGCACAGATGATACAGTATACGTAAATGGATATTACTATTTGATTAATAACTGCCAATTCAAAGTTTGCTAATTTCGGATTGGTATTTCTTTTACACTAAAATACGAACATACATTCGTCATAATATCGGAGGCACTATATGCAGCTCTCATTGTACAAGCAAACCGACCTAGAAAAAATGATCAATAAGAAGTACTTAGATAATGGATTACTGAAACCATTTGATCTAATGGACATTGATTTTATTGCTAGTATATTTAATGCCGAGATCTATTATCATGGTGGGAAACCAACTGTTGACTACGATGATAATATTGTTTCGATAATTCTTATCGACTCTTATAGTCCGATATATAAGCAGCGCGAACAATTTTTTCATGAATTGGCTCACCCACTTTTACACGGAGATCAACGCAAAGTTTATGAATCATTAAAAAACCTCATGGAAAGCCAGGCTAATAATTTTCAAATGTACGCAGCTATGCCCATTTACATGCTTGAAGAATATATGAAGATTCCACTTCATTCAACACTTGTCAAAATCCTCAGTGTCGATTTTTGTTTATCACCAACCTTAGTTGAAAGGAGAATAAGACAGGTCAAAGGTCGAATTAACCAAGCTCGTATGGATCACGAAGCAATGGTACCTGATCTTAGGCTAGATCCAGAATACTCTTCTGAAACAAAAAGAATACTTGCCCAGCTACAACGACAGCTCGCTCAGAAAGGAGCTGTGTAATATATGGCTAAGTTATCAGTATATTATGATCGTGATTTAGAAGGTATTTTAACCCCTGTTTGGATGATTCTAGAGGTAAATGATAATGATAGAATTTGGGAGAGGTCCATTCTCTGGATGTCACTAGAAGCCCCATTTAAGCGGCACAGAGCCGAAGACTTTAACAATGAAGAAATGGTAGCTTCAGTATTACTAAGTGAACTCACAGTGAATCTGGAAGCTCCCAATAAGTTTGGAATAAACATAGTTGCATTGAATAAGCGAATACTCTCTCTTGGTGCTGATCCATCTGAGATAAATAAGCTGGTAATCAGAATTTGTGACATAGCAGAAGTCTTAGAAGTGGATGTACGAAGATATTATGATTGGAGGTAATTACTTTGGCATACTTTCGGCAACGTGGTGATACCTGGTCTTTTACGGTAGATGTGGGCCGCGATCAAAAGACTGGAAAGAGAAAACAGAAAACGGTATCTGGCTTTACTTCGGAGAAAGAAGCAATTAAAGCATGCAACAGGCTTCAACTTGATCTAGAAGATGGAAAGAGAATTGAGAGTATTACATTAGTGGATTTTATTAAAATGTACTTCGAGACAAAAGTAGTAAATAATGTCGAAGAGACAACGTATATTTCGCAATGGATTATAGTGGAGAAGTATATTATTCCTCGTTTAGGCTGGAAGAAGATAGACAAAATAACTTCAGAGGATCTTGATATTTTCTACAGTGATTTATTAAAGAATGGAGTATCGAGAGGTTATATTAAAAACATTTCCCTTGTGTTATCTAAGACATTTAGGCAAGCTACGATCTGGAACTACATAATTAAGAATGTTGCACGCGAAGTATCTCCACCTCAGTACAAGCCAGACGAGAGACAGGTATGGACTGAGGAACAGTTATCTTTCTTCTTAGAAGAATCCAGAGGGTTTGCCCGTCATGCTCTATACGTTTTAGCTTCAACTTCAGGTATGAGAAACGGTGAGATGCTAGCACTCCATTGGACTGACATTGATTTCAATAAATGCACCGTATCAATTACTAAAACATTAAAGTTCACAAAAGAAAAAGGTTTGCATATTAAGCTATCTCCAAAAACAGACAACTCAAGAAGAACCATTAAACTGCCGCAATCAACCATAGATACTTTATTAGATCATAAAGCAAGGCAGCTTCCAGATGTCCCAATTATTTTTGATCAAAAATGTAAATACACATACCCTACTGAAGCATTGCGAAAATTTGTAGATGATTCATCAAAACTAAACATGCCGAGAATCACATTACATGATCTGCGGCACACGCACGCTACTCTGTTGCTTCAATGGGGATATAATGCTAAAGTTGTATCAGAGCGATTAGGTGATTCAGTAGAGATGGTAATGAGAACATACGCTCACGTTTTACCGAGTATGCAGGACGACGTCGCTGTTAGTTTGAATCGAATATATACCAATAAATCTGTGGATAACTTTGAAAATGTGGTCAAATCCGTGAACGAGGATCTTCAAAGTTAATAAAAACCCTTATAAATCAACGATTTATAGGGGTTTGTTTTATTTCATAAGCAAGGATAACAGAACTGAATGCAAAAGTCCAAAATTATAATGACTTAAGTTTAATAGAACATCAAACGATTTCGCTTCACCAATGAGAAGTTCATAAATTCGTCTTTCTTCTTCATTCATTTCTGAATCGAAAGTCGGATGCTTAGATAGTTCTTTTTGTTTCAATTGTGAGACAAAAGACAGATGCTTATACTCTTCTATTATATCTTCAGCACTACTAATAACTTTAGCTCCTTGTTTAAGCAATTCATTACAACCTCTACTCTTAGGTGAGTTGATCGGTCCAGGAACGGCAAAGACATCACGTGAAGCCTCTAAAGCTAAGTCAGCCGTTATGAGAGACCCGCTTCTTTCAGCTGCTTCAACAACAACCGTACCAAGCGATAAACCTGCAATAATACGATTTCGCTGTGGAAACATCCCCGGATGTTGCTTGGTCCCTATTGAATATTCTGACACAACGAGACCCCTTTGTGCAATTTCTTGGTAACACCCTGTGTTTTCTGGCGGGTAAACCTGATCTATTGCATTGCCTAAAACAGCAATTGTCTTCCCTTGTTCAGCACGAAGAGCACCACGATGTGCACAGGTATCGATTCCCCTAGCTAATCCGCTAACAACACCAAATCCTCGGCTTGCAAGCTCATAAGCTAGCTCATCAGCAACCTTCTTTCCATAAACCGTTGGTGTACGTGTTCCTACAATACCAATATTCGGCAATTGAAACAAGGACAAATCTCCTTTTGAATACAAAACCATAGGAGGCTCTGCAATTGTCCGCAGTAGTTCCGGGTATGTTTCATCCAAGATAGTTGTAATTGTTATCGTTGCTTGTTCATATATACGAAGTTTTTGCAGGATACGTTCCGAATTTCGGTTTGCAAGAATCGCATCCACTTGCTTATAGCCTATTCCGAGAGCAGCAAATTCGGCTTTATTCATTCTATTTACATCATTCAATTGATTTAAACCCATGAGTAAACGATTAATCGTCGTCCAACCAATACCTTCTGTCTCATGTAGGGTTATCAACAGCTCACGATCTTCCATTACATTCACCATCCTCTAGCATAATAAAAAAACCTTTCAAATCCCACGCATGGGAAATGAAAGGTTGCTTACCTTTATATAATCGTATGAAACTATTATTTAACCGTTTTGCACTGCTCTAACATACCTTTTTCTTCAAGAACAGCTACAAGAGTTGAACCCATTTCTGAAGGAGTTGGAGCTACACGGATACCGCAACGCTCCATAACTGCTACTTTCTCAGCAGCTGTTCCTTTACCACCTGAAATGATCGCTCCTGCATGTCCCATACGCTTTCCTGGAGGCGCAGTTTGACCACCGATAAAGCCAACAACCGGCTTCGTCATATTCGCTGCAATCCACTCAGCTGCTTCTTCTTCTGCTGTACCACCAATTTCACCAATCATGATAACAGCATAGGTATCTGGATCATCATTGAACATCCGAAGAATATCAATAAATTCAGAACCCTTAACTGGATCTCCACCGATACCAACTGCGGAGGACTGGCCAATTCCACGAGCTGTAAGCTGGTGAACCGCTTCATAGGTCAATGTACCGGAGCGAGAAATAACACCAACATGTCCTGGTGTATGAATGTATCCTGGCATAATACCAATCTTGCATTCGCCTGGTGTGATAACGCCTGGGCAGTTCGGTCCGATTAGAACCGTCTTCTTGCCTTCCATATAACGTTTCACTTTAACCATATCAAGTGTTGGAATACCTTCAGTAATACAGATTACTAGATCAAGATCAGCATCAACAGCTTCCATAATGGAATCTGCTGCAAAAGCCGGTGGAACATAAATAACAGATGCTGTTGCCCCTGTTGCTTCTTTGGCTTGAACTACCGTATTGTAAACAGGAAGTTGCACTGTAGAGCCATTCTCTAATGTGAAATCAACAACTGTTCCGCCTTTACCTGGTGTAACGCCAGCTACCATCTGAGTCCCATAATCAAGACCGCCTTTAGTGTGGAACATGCCTGTTTTACCAGTCATGTTTTGTGTGATAACTTTAGTATGTTTGTTCACTAAAATACTCATGATTTTATTGTCACCCTCCTTAGACCTATAGAATTAGCTAACAAGCGCTACGATTTTTTGTGCACCATCGGCCATTGAATCCGCGGAAACAATGTTCAAGCCAGACTCATTAAGAATTTTCTTACCTAGATCAACGTTCGTACCTTCTAGACGTACGACAAGTGGACGATCTAAGCTAACTTGCTTAGCTGCTTCAACAACACCATCCGCAATAACGTCACAACGCATGATACCACCGAAAATGTTAACGAAGATTCCTTTTACATTCTTATCAGACAGAATGATTTTGAATGCTTCTGTTACTTTCTCAGCTGTAGCACCGCCCCCTACGTCAAGGAAGTTAGCGGGGTCGCCGCCATAATATTTAATAATATCCATTGTTGCCATCGCAAGACCTGCACCGTTAACCATACAGCCGATGTTGCCATCTAATGCGACATAGCTAAGGTCGAACTTGGAAGCTTCAATTTCCTTCTCATCTTCTTCAGTAAAGTCACGAAGTTCAAGAATATCTTCATGACGATATAGTGCACCAGAATCGAAGTTAAGCTTCGCATCAAGTGCCATAATATCACCATCACCTGTAACAACAAGTGGGTTAATTTCAGCGATAGAGCAATCTTTATCCACAAATGCTGTATATAGAGCAGTCATAAATTGAACAGCTTTACCTACAAGTGCATCCGGAATATTAATAGCAAAAGCTAATTTGCGGGCTTGGAAAGGTTGCAAACCAATTGCAGGATCGACCACTTCCTTGAAAATTTTCTCAGGAGAGTGTTCAGCTACTTCTTCAATTTCAGTACCGCCTTCTTCAGATGCCATCATTACGACACATCCAGTTGCGCGATCAACTACTACACCAACATAATACTCTTTCTTGATGTCACAGCCTTGTTCGATTAGTAAACGCTTAACCTCTTTACCTTCTGGACCTGTCTGATGAGTGACAAGCACTTTACCTAAAATTTCGCCTGCGTAAGTACGAACTTCGTCTAAGTTTTTGGCGATTTTAACGCCACCAGCTTTACCGCGACCACCCGCGTGAATTTGAGCTTTTACGACAACAACTGCTGTCCCTAGCTCTTTTGCCGCTTCAACAGCTTCATCCACTGTGAACGCAACTTTACCCTGCGGTACTTTAACGCCGTACTGACGCAGAACTTCCTTGCCTTGGTACTCATGGATATTCATCTGCTTCCAATCCTCCTACATGTTTTGTATATCTTGCAACTTATCATAGCTTATAAGTTATTAACTTATAAACCCTTTATTACCAAAGAATAGCGGTTTTGACATTCTACTCTTCTAAAAAATAGTAGTAAGGTTAACCTAGCTACAAACCTAAATTATTGTATCATTTTTCACAGTAATTTACCTCATTTTTTTTAAAAATTCTTATTTTATAAAATTATTAATTATATTAAATGAATATAGACTTCATACCTTTTAGCAAATCTGTATAATGTTGAAACTTGTGGAATTTTATATAATTAAATTTTAATCTTTTTGGAAGGAAATTCAAGTTGAATGACGAAATAGAATAACTAGATGATCATAACATATACAATAAATATTCGGTCGATAAGGAAGCACCTTTCACCTATGAACAAATCATATGGAGGAAGGTGTTTTTGCATTATGTACGGTAAGGTTCGAAGCGCTTGTTTAAGTGGAATTGATGGCAAAGAAATCGAAGTTGAGATTGATATTTCAAATGGTCTACCTCAAATCAATTTAGTCGGCCTTGGAGATTTGGCTATTAAAGAGTCTATTGAAAGAGTGAGAGCTGCTATGAAAAATTGCGGATTCACCTTTCCACTAGAACGCA
The DNA here is from genome assembly GCF_056400365.1 of Paenibacillus sp. P5_B5. Taxonomy (NCBI): domain Bacteria; kingdom Bacillati; phylum Bacillota; class Bacilli; order Caryophanales; family Paenibacillaceae; genus Paenibacillus; species Paenibacillus sp. P5_B5. Next base: position 128,597 of record NZ_JBFULK010000003.1, on the reverse strand, counting down.
TCACGATCAATCTTGCACCTGCTGATTTACGTAAGGAAGGAACCTCGTTTGATTTGGCTATTGCTACAGGAATTCTCATTACGAGCGGTCAAATAAAGCTTGAAGACATCGAGCATACACTACTTGTTGGTGAGCTTGCACTAGATGGAACAGTAAGAAGTGTACCTGGTGTCCTATCCATGGTGCATACAGCTAAACAAAATGGGATAACGCGTATCGTTGTACCTATCGGTAATATTCGCGAAGCTATACTCATTCATGGAATTGATGTGTTAGGAATCACTAGTTTGCATGACTTGAGGCAATTAGATCAAACAAGAATAGGGCCAGAGCAATTAACTCGATTGACTTCTAATGGAGACTTGGATTCTACATCGATCACAACTGATGTTCACGAGGATTTTGTAGATGTAAGTGGACAACAGCAAGCCAAACGAGCCTTAATGATTGCAGCTGCTGGCATGCATAATATTATCTTAATAGGACCTCCTGGAACTGGAAAAACGATGTTAATTCGTAGACTGCCCACTATCATGTCTTGCATGGCTGAAGATGAAGCATTAGAGGTTACCAAAATATATTCTGCTGCAGGTATGCTTAGCGATCAATCTCGATTAATTGAGCAGCGTCCCTTTAGATCACCGCACCATACCGTAACTTCAGGCGGCCTCGTTGGAGGAGGTTCCATACCTAAGCCCGGTGAGGTCAGTCTAGCCCACAGAGGTGTTCTATTCCTAGATGAATTACCTGAATTTGCTCGCAGTGTACTTGAAGTGCTGCGTCAACCACTCGAAGATCGAATGGTAACAATCGGTCGTGCTAGAGCTGTATATACGTATCCAGCCAACTTCATTCTTGCAGCTTCAATGAACCCCTGTCCTTGTGGTTATCTCGGTGCGGATAGTGCGGCTCATCCTTGTATCTGTTCACCATTAAAGGTTCATCATTATCGGTCGAAGCTATCTGGGCCTCTACTTGACCGAATTGATCTTCATGTCGAGGTGACTAAACCTGATTTTGCTACATTAACTAGTAATGAGAAGCCTCTATCTTCAAATGATATGCGGGAAGCTGTGAATCGAGCAATTTATGCCCAGCAAGAGCGGTATCAGAAATTAAACATTCGGTTTAACGGTGAGCTTAATGGTAAACATCTTCGCTCATATTGTAAGCTTGAAGCATCAGCTCGCAAAGTACTCGAGTCTGCGTTTGATGCACTTGGATTAAGCGCACGCGCGCATGATCGCGTATTACGTATAGCTCGTACAATTGCGGATCTAGAAGGAAGCCCTGATATTCAGCTATCTCAGCTTGCAGAAGCTTTGCAATATCGGAGTTTAGATAAACAAATTGCATAGCTTGTTAGATAAGTGAAGTGCTTAGCTTACTTACTAAGAAAAGTGCTTAGCCTGCAAGATAAGAAAAGTGCTTAGCTGGTAGCTAAGCACTACTTTAGAGTTAAAGAATTCATATTTCTTCAGTTTATAAGTAGAATTCTTTAGCTTTTTAACCAAAGTTCCAAACTATCTTTAAATACCTTCTGTATAGTTCGTCAAGTCTTTCTGTAGGATCTTCTAAGTCACTCGCACATGAACTTGCAAACTCTATAAGATGTTGAATTTCTTTATCGATAAAATCATTAATAACAACAACTTGTCTTTCAAGATTTAATTCATCTCCAGAGATTTTCCTACGTAATAGTTCATCAATCTCTTTTTTCAACTGAACATCTGTTATTAGATCTGACACTAAATCTTGAAAAAGAATCGGAGGATTTGTATTGTATTTCTCTATCCATTTACACGCTAGAATTGGGCGTAGCACATAAAAATATTTCTTGATCTTAACTTGTTCACCCTGTAAGTATTCTCGGAAATTACCTTTAGCCATACTTAAGTAATGATGAAGTGATGCTCTAGGTGAGAACACCTCTTGTCTTAATTTCAACATTTCATCTTTAAATCCATATGATTCGTAATACACTATTTCAGATACCAACCACTCAAGTAACGGTGGATTAGATTTCCGGAAAAGTTTTAATGCTTTTCGAATATCCCAACCATTAATATCAAGCAGGTCATTTATAGGTACTTCAATCACATCCCTCTTGTCATCAATAGAGAGATACCAATCAGGATGTCTGATATATACAAATCTCACATCGTAGTCACTATCTTGGGACGGGAATCCCCATGCACGACTGCCTGATTCAACCGCAAATAAAACCTTTACATTATGTATTTGTTCAATCTCTTTAAGTTTTTCGATTATGATTTCTTTCATTGCGTTCTCCCTCCTTTTATAACTCGAAGTGAACCTTCATTGCCTTTTTCTTGTTTCAACTAATTTACTACCAGTATTATGGCTCAACACCAAAATCAGTGCTTGATATAGATGACCGCTGCGAGGACGGATTGTCCTTACGATCGCTGCCCACCCCCAGATTTCTTGATCATATACCGCTTATAGCGGTAGAAATCCGGTGTCAAAGCATACGCTTACGAAGTAGTTTTCCTTCGGAAAACTTGTAGGCGAACGCTTCGCTTCTCCAGGACAATTCCGCCCCCTATAGCTTGCTGAAACGTTGCAATATCTAAGCTTAGATAAAAGAAGTGCTTTGCTGACTAGCTAAGCACTTCTCTAGTATCAAATTTTTCATATCTCTTCGCTCATAAATTCAGTTAGAAAGCTGCAATCATATGTTCTAGATGCATCAGTTCCAGATTGTATTTCAGCTCAACCGTAATAACATCAAATCGAATTGCCCTAGCATGTTGATGGTGCTGATGTAAGTATACTTGCGCGGTATCTCGCACCTGCTTTTGTTTACGATAGTCTATCGATTCCTTAGCCGTCCCAAATCGCCCTGACGTCTTGCGTGTGCGGACCTCTATAAAAATTAGTTTCCCGTCCTGCTCGGCAACAATGTCAATTTCACCAGTTCTACATCGCCAATTCCGGACGATTATTTGGTACCCGTTATTCATAAGTGCCGAAGCCGCAAGCTCTTCTCCCAGCCTACCTGTCGCTTTTCTATGATCATTTTTAGGTCCACTGTTCATCGGTCTGGATGATCCTTTAGTCGTGCATCGGAACGATAAATAAAACTGAGCACTTCAGCAACTAACTGATATAGTTCTGACGGAATTTCCTGATTTAAGTCAAGCTTAGAAAGCACTTCAACAAGCGACTTATCCTCTTGAATCGGAACACCATGCTCGCGCGCTTTCTCCAATATAGCATCCGCAATAGCACCGTTACCCTTAGCTATAATAGTCGGTGCTGCATTCGGTTGCTCTGGTGCGTATCGAAGTGCTACCGCTTTCTTGATTGTAGACTTAGACTGCTTCATGCCCGCAGGTCAACCCCCTTGTACGGCTTCGGTTGATAAAATGATTGCGGGTCCTTACTCCCATCAAGTAAATTGGAGGACTTCATTTCCTTCTGCTTGGAATGATCCGGGAATGGCTTGCACTGCATTGACATAAATTGATAGCCCATGGCTTGCAGCCCAGTGGCAATTTCCTCACGAGATGCTTCTAGTAGTTGTGGAATAATAGGATGGTCATTATGTACTTGCAAGGAAACAATAGAATTAATCACTTGCACGTCAACTAAGGTATCACCCATAGCTTGTAATTGTAAATCAAACAACAATCTACAGTTACTTGGGTCTAATGATTCACGGCCCTTCTTTCGAGATTGGATATGTACAGATGCTGTCTGCTGTCCATCTCCATTCGTGAATGGTATAAATAGCGTTAAATGGGTTAACGGTGAATTCCGTTCTGCACTTAAAAGCAATTGTTGTCCTGTAATTTGCTGAGCCGTATTCGCCATAGCATCTTTGAGTACTGGTGGTAAATCATCCGATTTGGATAAGGCGAGCAGTAAGCTCTTAAGGGAGTCACCTGGTAACTGTTGTGCTACTTCTACTGGATTCGGATTTTGTAGAAACTCTCTACCTTGACGAACAAAATCAATCGCAGCTGCATCGGCTTTCATAAGCGTATTAGCTATAGCTTGCATATTGGGATTAGTATGCGTGCTCTTAGCCAGCAGTTGCTCGTGATCAACACCGAGCAGCTTAAACGCACTGCCAATCCAGCCGCCATTAGACTCAGAAATGGCGGCTGGATTGGCAGAAGCGACCGCCTGCGCAGCGGATTGCCCCGCAGGCGCAGGCGGTGTAGCAGCAGCGTTAGCTTGCGCTGCTGCTTGCGCAGCGGTCCCGCTTGGCGGACCGCTTGCAGTGCTTGCGCCGCCCGGCGTAGCGGAGGCGGCAGAGCTCGCGACTGGCGTAGCCACAGTCGCGGCTTGCGCGGGCGCGCTGCTTGCAGCGCCCGCAGGAGCTGCAGCGACCTGCGGTGAGCGGCCGCTGTTTCCACCAGCGGCTGCATCTGCCGCTGATAATGATGCTTGCGCAGCGATCTGCGAAGCTGGCGTTCCATTCCCTGCAGCAGAAGACGCAGAGGATACAGCTGCTTGTGTTGTCGTACCCGCAGATTGTGATGCCGTTGATCCTGCCGTTGTACCTGATATTGTTACTGTTCCAGCACCACTTGTTATACCCGTAGGTTGTGATCCTGTGGCACCTCCTGTTGTCCCAGCAGACATTCCAGCCACTCCAGTTGTTGTTCCTGCAGTTCCCCCTACTGTCGTCCCATTTGGTGTCCCCACTGTTCCCGCAGGCTGTGTACTTGTTCCTGCAGATTGAGCAGTTAGTTGCCCTTGTGCTCCGAGAAAACCTGATCCTGCTACCGTCGTTGCAGGCTTCCCTACAGTCGCTTGTGTTGAACCATCCACTGTAACAGATCCCGCACTCCCATTTCCTGCTAGTGGTCGTTTACCGTCATTAGCTGACTGATTACCTTGATCAGGACCAAGCTGACTTAGTTGCTGCAAAATTTGTAATACCTTACCAAGTCCAGCACGTGTCTGTTCAGTAAGATTAGTCCCTTGTGACTGCAACACAGCTTTAATTTCCTTCTCTAATCCTGCTAACCGATCCGTTAATGGATTCCCATCCACCATCACCTCAGTTAAAGCTTGAAGCACGCCGGGACTCATAGGTAATCCTCTTGCATTGGCCACAGCCATGGCTTGAATCCAAGGCTTAACCTCTATATTCGCTGGTTTAGCAGCTAACATTTCGGCGAATTTATCTACGTTCTCTTTGGTTAAAGGAACACCAGCACTTTGCATCTGAAGAATTAACTCTCGATTAACAGATGAGTCCTTTAACCCGAATGATTTGAGCATATCTGCAAACGCCACATCAGAGGAGCCACCCCCACTTATAGCGACTGGCTTAAGAATAATTTGTCCTGAGGTCGATTCACCTTGTACCTGAAGCATCGTACCTTCTCCTTGTTGAAGTGGAGCTTCTAGTTTAGCTCTAACCTGTACGCCATTAATAGAAATAATAGCTTCTTGGTTCCCAAGGTCCTGTTGCACAACTCCACGTACGACTTGGCCTGGCTTAAGTTCCATGACTTTCGCCTCTGAAACTTGAGGCTCACCAATTACAGAACGAAACATCGAATTAATATTCAATACGATCACCCCGGTTCATTAGCCTTCTGATTGTGATAATCACAAGGAAGGTCTATGTATGTTATATCGGTATTTTTCGTTCGATAATCAAGAAGGAACGTTGCATCCTCTTTTATAAAAAACAATCCATAATGATCGAAAACATTTCATTGATCTAGAACATTCATTGTTCTAAAATAATTCACCTTGCTGAACCAAAATCTTGGATAGAAATGATGTCCGATGCAGTTCAGTAGACCCATTCTCGATTATTTTTTCACGATGTAGCTTAGTTCCATATCCTTTGTGCGAAGCAATCCCGTATTCGGGAAATTGCATATCCCATTGTACACACATGCGATCACGCGTAACTTTTGCAATTATGGAAGCAGCAGCTATAGATTGGCTTAACGCATCTCCATGTATGATTCCTAACTGAGGTATAGGTAGATCAATTTTCTCTGCATCTACTAACATATAGTCTGGCTGCGGATCTAGCTGTTCGACCGCTTCTTTCATTGCTAATCTAGAAGCAGCTTTAATATTAATTCGCTCAATCGTTACTACATCGACGATCCCTATACCAATTGAAATCGCATTATCCATAATGATTTTATAGAGCGACTCTCTCTTTTTCTCACTCAGTTTCTTAGAATCATTTACACCATCTATTATTAATCCTTGAGGTAGAATGACAGCCGCAGCGACGACATCACCGAATAAACATCCTCGCCCGACTTCATCAACCCCTGCAATATAAGATAAACCTTGCGCCCATAGTTCTGATTCATGTTCTAGCAACTTGAAACCGCTCCTCTGTTCTCCAGTTCAATATTCCTTGTCCCATTATACCGAAATCATGCGATTAGAACCATAAAAACGGTTAAGTTGTATAGAATTCAGCGATTAACTCATATCTGTTTATCACCTATTCCAGTATCATATATAATTTAATATCCCGAATAAAAAGAGCCAATCGAAGTAATCGATTGACCCCTTAAACTCATTTAATCTTCCCAAACATCATCTATTAACTTAGAGATTGACTTGGTTCTTTCCTGCGTCATGGCTTGATTCTTGATCCACTTTCCATTTTTAAGTTCAACTACGTCGCCCTCTTGTACGCCGCTAGCAACTTGTTCCTTCGGTATATCTGTCGTACTGCCATTCATTTCAATAACGTAATAATCTCCTTCTTTACGGTCCACGATTCCTACCATGGAAATGACCTACCTTTCGGTAATAAATTCGATTTTCTTTCCATCCGTAACACTACTAACGGTACCATTTAAATCGTTGCGATAGATCTGAATTCCTTTTTTGCTTAAGCGATTCAATGCTCCTTCTGTTGGATGACCATATTTATTGTCCTTACCTACTTGAATGACTGCATATGTAGGTTTAACTTTATTCAGAAATGAACTTGTAGACGATGAATTTGAACCATGGTGTCCAACAGACAGAACGGTAGAACTCAAATCTGCATTAGAATTCAACATATCCTTTTCACTTTCTCGTTCCGCATCTCCAGTGAATATGTAGCTATGTTGTCCATAGGTCACTTTAACCACCGCGCTTGTGTCGTTCAAATCTTCGTAAGCTGCTTTAACTGGAGCAAGCATCTTTACTTGTATTTGTTCGTCCCAATCAAGTGTAATTCCTGCTTTGGCTGTCGTTACCTTAAGCCCTTTATTTTTAATTGTCTTCAGCAGAGTCTCATATGTTTTCGTCGTATTAGAGGCTTTGGGCATATATATTTTACCAACATCGACTTTATTAATAATGGTACTTGCTGTACCAATATGGTCTGCATGCGCATGTGATAATACCAAGATATCAATTTTATTGATCCCATAATCCTCTAAGTGTCCTAGCATGATTGATTCTTTATCGATATCACCAGTATCAATGAGCATCACTTTGCCAGTTGGTGATATTAATAGTTGGGAGCTCCCTTGTCCAATATCCAGATAATGTACGGCCAATTTTCCTGTGGTATCGATTTTATTGGTGTCTGACCCATTCGAGGCATTATCATCGCCGATTAAAACAGAGCAACCAACAAGACCAAGCATAAGAATAACAATAAATAACAATCTGTAGATGTGTTTAAATTTCATTTCGCTGATATCTCCTTATGACTTTTTTACACGATAAATATGCAGCTGACACTACATATATTAAAAAACGATTTTGCAAATGTACCACAATTCACTTAAATCTGTCCAGTTGAAAGTAGAATACACGTTCTCTTTTTAATGAGAGTTTTTAAAATTTGTTTGCCCCATTTTTCCCGCCCATTTATTGATATACAATGATTCCTATGACTCTAGGCAATTATGGAGTCTTCGGCTATACAGTCCACATATCATGGTCTAAGGAGTGGATGAATATGCCAAAATACCGCATAATCGTGGACTTGTCTGATCGCAAACTATATTTACTTGATGGTAATATTGTCGTAAGGGAATTTCCGATTGGTGTTGGTAAAATGCTTACTCAGACCCCAAGAGGTGAATATACTATAATCAATAAGGAACTTAATCCGGGCGGCCCATTCGGTGTACTCTGGATGGGATTATCTAAGCCACATTATGGGATTCATGGTACGAATGACCCCTCTTCTATTGGAAGACAAGTTTCACACGGCTGTATTCGTATGTATAACGAAGATGTCCTACAGCTTAGCTCACTTGTTCCCATTAACACGCGCGTGACAATACGCCTTTAACCCCATCTATCATGTAATGATAGTACTACTATTCCTGTTATCTAGCAGACGTGACCGTTACATATTACTCCAGCAGTTAGTTGCCTACAACAGATTGGATTTGAACTTGTATGAGAATGATCGAATCTTCTTGTTCTTAGACGAACCATTGTAAGTGAAGTTTAGTTAGCACAAAGAAGAGGCATCCGCTCTATGAAAGACGGATGCCTCTTCTCTTTGGTCATTCTATACACGAAGCAACGATTTTAAGCGGGTGAAGGGAATCGAACCCTCGCCTGAAGCTTGGGAAGCTGCTATTCTGCCATTAAACTACACCCGCATGCCCAAATGAAACATAAATAATGATACCACAACATGAAAGTCATAGCAATCCAAGTTATTCCATATACCAAAAGTGGCGTCCCTGTTAGTTAATCCACATTAGGGCAGCCACTATTAGTATTATTTAGGTTGTTCTAATGAAATCCTACCAAGCTTACCACTTCTAAATTCACGTAGTATTAACGAGGAGGTTTTGTCGAGATCTACTCGGCCACCACTTACGAGTGCACCACGTTTACGACCGATTGCTTCCATAACACTTACCACTACTGTATTATCCTCAAGTTCCGCAGCTTCTGGTAAGTCATCAATGTCAAATCGTTCACGAAGAGCATTCGGATAACAAGCAGCTAAATATCGGATCAAATGAAAAGCAACCTCATCCAGATGTAGAATCTGTTCATTAATAGAGCCAATTGCAGCTAATTGGTAGCCTACTGCTTGGTCTTCGAACTTAGGCCACAGAATTCCTGGGGTGTCAAGAAGTTCCATCTCTGTACCTACTTTAATCCACTGTTGACCTTTCGTTACACCAGGCTTGTCGCCAGTTGCCGCAATTTTACGACCCGCCATATGATTAATAAGGGTTGATTTACCGACGTTCGGAATACCAACAATTAATGCACGTATCGGACGAGGCTTAATGCCTTTACGAATTTGAGCTTCAATTTTAGCACTATTCAACTTCTTGACTCGAGGGATAATTTCTTTGACCCCTTGTCCTGTAGAAGCGTCAAGTGGAAGTGCATCAAGGCCTTTAGTCTCAGCAAAAAAACGAATCCAATCTGCTGTAACCTGCGGATCAGCTAAATCGTTCTTATTCAATACAACGAGCCGCGGTTTGCCTTTTAGAATCTCATCGATCATTGGATTGCGACTGCCCACAGGAATACGCGCATCTAGCAATTCAATTACAACATCGATCAACTTCAATTTTTCTTGTATTTCTCTTCTCGCTCTGGTCATATGACCAGGGAACCACTGTATGGTCATATTACTACCTGCCTAATCAACTAATTTAATTTCGGATAATGGCCAGAATATAAGATCTGCCCGCCCAATAACGCTTTTCTCATCAATAAAACCAACGTCTGGATCACGACTATCTTTGGACACCGGACGGTGATCACCTAATACGAATAACTTACCCTCAGGAACTTTGGACTCTGGGTAGCTTGTTAGGTTATAAGGTCTCCCCTTCTGCTTAGCTTCATCCAACGCTTCCTTCAAGTACACTTCATCAATTTGCTTGCCATTGACATACACGTTATCTAACTCTACCTTCACAGTATCGCCCGGTAGGCCAATTACACGCTTAATATAATCTTCTCTCTCATTAGCATGGAAGACAACAACATCTCCATAGCCTGGTTCACCGAATCTATAAGCAAGTTTATTAACAATCAATCGTTCTGCATCATAAAAATTTGGCTCCATGGATGGACCTTTTACTTCAAAAGGCTGGAATAAAAAGCTGCGAACAACAAAAACGATCGCAACGGCAATTAGTAATGCCTTAATCCATTCCCACGCTTCATTCTTTTTTTGGGGAGCACCGGGTTTAGTTATTTCCTTGTCCGATGTCTCTTCGTTTATCAACTGATCACGTCCAGTAGATTCCATAAGCCAACCCTCTCTTCTTGCTTCACATCGAAAGCTTTTTTAAGGTTATATAGAATTGTGTTACCAAAACTTGTCCATTCTATACAACTAAAAAGGGGCTTGATAAACAAGCCCCCATCTGTCTTATCGAATTTCTTTAATTCTCGCTGCTTTACCACGAAGGTTACGCAGGTAATAAAGTTTCGCACGACGAACTTTACCACGACGAGCCACTTCGATTTTCTCGATCTTCGGTGTATTTAATGGGAAAGTTCTTTCCACACCAACACCATAAGAAATCTTACGAACTGTAAACGTTTCGGAAATACCACCGCCGCGACGTTTGATTACAACGCCTTCAAACAGCTGAATACGCTCACGGGATCCCTCGATAACTTTTACGTGTACCTTAAGGGTATCGCCTGGACGGAAATTAGGAAGATCCGTACGAAGTTGTTCTTTTGTAAGTTCTTGAATTAGATTCATTTCATGACTCCTCCTTCCACTCAGGTGTTCATTCCGCCATTGCTTTGAATCATAGATCCAAAAGATACGTAGAGGACCACCGAACTAAAACCAATACAACATTTGATAGTATACCATATGCAGAGAGTGAATACAAGACAAAAGCTGATGAATCTCATTAAATAAGCTAGTAGATGGCAATTTGGTACACCTTCACATCGGAATTCCGAGGATTGCACACACCTTCTCCATTCGTGTCTGTGTTAGGAATAAGCATTTAAACACACAAAAAAGAGTGACGCTTTATTTTCTCTTCGTCACCCTGTTTCTTACCAATTCACAGTTATTCTTTTTTCTGAGAGCGCTTGTCTTGCAACCATTCTTGCTTCCACTTTAATTGTTCCTTGGTTAATTCAAGACCTTCCAGCATGTCTGGGCGACGTTCAAGTGTGCGGAGAAATGATTGCTTACGGCGCCAAGTCTCGATATTTAAGTGATGACCTGACAGTAGAATATCGGGAACATGCATATCGCGAAAGCTTACCGGACGCGTATATTGAGGATATTCGAGTAAACCCGTTGAGAAGGAATCGGTGACAGCAGAATTCTCATTACCAAGCACACCTGGTAGCAAGCGAGCAACAGAATCAATGACTACCATTGCAGGTAACTCACCGCCTGTTAGTACATAATCACCTATCGAAAGCTCGTCCGTTACAAGATACTCACGGATCCGTTCGTCGTAGCCTTCATAGTGACCACATACAAATATCAAATGGCTTTCCTGTGAGAGTTCTTCTGCTTTCTTCTGAGTAAACGTCTCACCTTGCGGGCACATAAGGATAACACGAGGCTTTGATGTGGACTGATTCTGAACTTCTACACCTGTCAGAGATTCCACGGCTTCAAATAAAGGTTCTGGTTTAAGCACCATTCCCCCTCCGCCGCCATAAGGGTAATCATCAACTGAATTATGCTTATCTTTCGTAAAATCACGAAAGTTGATCGTATTTAATTCTACAAGTCCTCGATCTTTGGCTTTACCAAGAATAGAGGATGAGAACACACCTTCGAACATTGCGGGAAATAACGTTAATACATCTATTCTCATTCGTCGAGTAAACCCTCCATTAAGGACACGATGACTTTCTTATTCTCAACGTCAACCTCTAATACAACATCATCAATTACAGGAATCAGCAATTGTTTACCTTTGGGACGCTTAATTACCCATACGTCATTTGCACCAGGAGCTAGAATCTCAATGATTTCACCAAGCTCTTCACCCTCATCAGTTACTGCCATGCAGCCAATGATTTCATGGTAATAAAATTCTTCTTCATCTAGCTCATTTTGATATCGTTCTTCAATTTTGAGCAAGCTACCCTTAAATTTCTCTACTTCATTAATATTGTGAAAATCTTTGAGGGAGATAATATACACTTTTTTATGTAAACGTGACGTTTGTACGGTTACCGTAGTTTTCACTCCATTAGCAGCCTCAATGACAAGTATACTTCCTGGTGCAAAACGCTGCTCTGCAAAATCAGTGTGCGGTACAACTTTGAGCTCACCGCGAATACCATGTGTGTTTACAATCTCTCCAACTGTATGTAAGGGTTCATTCATATGCTAATTACTTACCTCCTAATGGATAATTACGCTTCTGCCATCTACTTATATACATGAAGAAACGACGAGATATACAGTAATTTTCGCAAAAACTGCGAACAAGATGCATTTCTTAAGTTATTTTTAGAATTTATGAGCAACGTGATATAGATTCTGTAACACAGAAAAAGGTTAGGAGTATTCCTAACCCTTCTCTTAAGAGACAATCTCTACAGTCACACGTTTGCTTTGCTTAACTGCTGCGGATGTTACGACGGTACGGATCGATTTAGCGATACGACCACCTTTGCCAATAACTTTACCAACATCACTAGGATGAACAGAAAGTTCATAGGTAAGGCTCTTGTCGCTTTCGACCACATTCACGCGCACATCCTCGGGATGATCAACGAGCGCCTTCGCGATAACGATGATTACATCTTTCATAATACCCTCCAAGGGTGCAGATTATAGCCGCTAACCTTATTTCTGTTGTTTTAGCTCATGAAACTTAGTCATAATACCAGCTTTGCTGAAAAGATTGCGAACAGTATCAGATGGTTGTGCACCTGTTTGTAACCACTGCAATGCTTTTTCTGCATCGATGTTAACCGCTGCTGGTTGAGTAACCGGGTTATAAGTACCGATTTCCTCGATGAAACGACCGTCACGTGGTGAACGGGAATCAGAAACGACTACGCGATAGAAAGGAGCTTTGTGAGCACCAATACGTTTTAAACGAATACGAACTGCCATGTAATTTCACCTCCTCCAAAAAATTAAACCTTATATGTTCACACCGGTAACCGGTATAACAGGATTGCTATATGCTAGAAAGGGAATTTAAAGCCTTTGCCCATTTTCCCTTTAAGGCCTTTCATACCTTTGCCCTTAGGGCCCATCATACCAGAGAATTGCTTCATCATCTTCTTCATATCTTCGAACTGCTTGATGAATCGATTTACTTCTGTGATGGTATTACCTGAACCTGCTGCAAGACGCTTGCGTCTGCTATGGTTAAGCAGCTCAGGATGAAGTTTCTCTTCTTTGGTCATGGATTTGACGATCGACTCAACTCGTGCAAGCTGCTTATCGTCTACCTTAATGTCCTTAAGTCCCTTCATCTTGTTAGCACCAGGAAGCATATCGAGAATCTGGTCGAGCGGCCCCATCTTGCGAACCTGCTCCATCTGCTCAAGGAAATCTTCGAACGTAAATTCAGCTGTACGCATTTTACGTTCCATTTCTTTGGCCTTCTCGGCATCGATGCCAGATTGAGCTTTCTCGATCAGCGTAAGCACATCGCCCATGCCGAGGATCCGTGACGCCATGCGTTCCGGATGGAACGGCTCCAAGGCGTCAAGCTTCTCACCCATTGCGGCGAATTTGATCGGACAGCCGGTTACGGCTTTGACCGATAATGCTGCACCGCCGCGTGTATCCCCGTCGAGCTTCGTGAGCACGACGCCTGTTAACGAGAGCTGCTGATGGAAGTTCTCCGCGACATTGACGGCATCTTGCCCCGTCATAGCGTCGACTACGAGCAGCACCTCGTCGGGCTCTACAGTTGCGTGAATATCACGCAACTCTTGCATGAGCGTCTCATCGATATGAAGACGCCCCGCAGTATCGATGATCACGTAGTCATGACCGTGATCTTCTGCATGCTTCAGTCCGGCTTTAGCAATCTCAACCGGACTCACCTGATCGCCCATTGCGAATACAGGCACCTTCAATTGCTCACCGAGCACTTGAAGCTGTTTAATAGCTGCAGGGCGATAAATATCGCCGGCTACGAGTAACGGCCGACGACCATCCTTCGTTAGCAGCTTGGCAAGCTTACCTGAGGTGGTTGTTTTACCAGCACCTTGCAAGCCGACCATCATAATAACCGTTGGGGGCTTGTTCGAACGAGCAAGCTTACTTTGCGTTCCACCCATCAATGCGGTTAATTCTTTATTTACTATATCAATAACAACCATGCCTGGCGTGAAGCTTTTCATGACTTCTTGTCCAATAGCACGTTCTTTTACTTTGGCAACGAACTCTTTAACGACTTTAAAGTTAACGTCCGCTTCGAGTAGTGCTAGGCGAACCTCACGTAGTGCTTCGGTGACATCTTCCTCCGTTAGCTTACCCTTGGTGCGTAGCTTACTAAAAACGGCTTGTAAACGATTCGACAATCCTTCAAATGCCATGGGCGCTCACCTACTTCCTACTCTCTAATCGATCCGTTCAATTGCTTGTAATAGGATACCAGCTTGTTTCTGTATATGGTTCGTTCTCTCTTGACATTCGGTTTCACTTAGCAACGATTCAAGCTCGCTAATCAGCTTCCGCCTTTGTTCGTGCTTAGCAAGTAAACTCAGTTTAGCTTCATAATCATCGAGCATAACTTCCGCTCGTTTAATATGCTCATAAACTGCTTGACGTGAGATTCCAAAGTTCTCGGCAATCTCTCCCAAGGTGTAATCATCGTGAAAATAATGACTCAGAAACGTTCTTTGCTTCTCAGTTAGCAGGGGTTCGTAGAAATCAAACAACAAATTAATTCGATTTGTTTTTGCGAGTGCTTCGTCTTTCATAACTCCCCGCCTCTACATCTGACCTGTTGTCAAGGTAAATACCTTAACACTTTCAACATTACCTATCTTACTTGATCACAAATTGAATGTCAAGGCTTTTACATTGACAGCAATATGAAGTAGCTTCCATATAGAATTTGTTAGTTTCTTATACAGTTCTAAATGCCTACTCCTTGCCTTCTTCTGCCCATTTGCCAAACAACGCATGTACGAACTGCTCGGAATCAAACGGCTGTAAATCATCCATTTTCTCACCAAGTCCTACGAATTTAACCGGAATTTCTAGCTCTTGACGAATCGCAACCACGATTCCACCCTTTGCTGTACCATCAAGCTTAGTTAGAACAAGTCCTGACAAACCGGCTTTATCTCCGAACATTTTGGCTTGACTTAAAGCATTCTGACCTGTCGTCGCATCAAGAACAAGTAAAGTCTCATGCGGAGCATCTGGAATTTCGCGCTTAATGACACGATAAATTTTGCCAAGCTCCTCCATTAAGTTAACTTTGTTCTGCAATCTTCCTGCAGTGTCGCACAACAACACATCGACGCCACGATTCTTAGCCGCTTGAAGCGCATCATACATGACCGCTGCTGGATCAGAGCCTGATTGCTGCTTAATAACATCTACACCTACACGCTCTCCCCATGTTTCAAGCTGCTCAATCGCAGCGGCACGGAAGGTATCCCCAGCTGCCATCATGACCTTCTTGCCTTGGGACTTGAACATGTGCGCCATTTTACCAATTGTAGTTGTTTTACCAACACCGTTAACTCCGACAAACAGAATTACAGTTAGACCCGAAGATGCCATGTTAAGCGAACCATTCTGAGTACCAGACAGTAACTCGACTAGTTTCTCTGTCAAAATAGGCTGTAATTGGCTTGGATCTTCAATCTTCTGCTTCTTCACTTCTGCACGAAGCTCTCCGATTAGATTCATCACTGTCGTAACCCCTACGTCAGCTCCGATCAGAATTTCTTCAAGCTCTTCATAAAAATCTTCATCAATTTTCTTCGTCCGAGAGAATAAATCCTCTACACGCTCAACAAATACATCCCGTGTTTTGGATAAGCCCTCTTTGAACTTATTAGTAACCTGTTCTGCTTTGTTTGATATGCTTTGTTTCAGTTTTTGAAAAAAACTCATATTGTTCTCTCCTGTCTGCAGTGCTGTAGTGTTCTACAGTGTGTTGCAGTATTTTACGGTGTGTAGCATTTGCCTTTGCGCATATTTATGCGAGCATAGCACTTTCATCCTCTTCTAAACGAACAGATACTAGCTTCGACACACCCGCTTCTTCCATTGTGACTCCATAAAGCACATCTGCTTCTTCCATTGTCCCCTTACGGTGTGTTACTACGATAAACTGAGTAACCTGCGAGAACTCACGTAAATATTCAGCAAATCTCGTTACATTGGCTTCATCAAGTGCAGCTTCAACCTCATCTAAGACACAGAATGGAACAGGCTTCACATGCAAAATAGAGAAAAGCAACGCGATCGCAGTAAGTGCGCGCTCTCCACCAGATAATAAGCTTAGATACTGCAGCTTTTTGCCTGGAGGCTGTGCCAAAATATCAATACCAGTTTCAAGTAGATTATCTGGATCTGATAATACCAGATCCGCACGACCACCGCCAAATAGCTTGGCAAAAACGACTCCAAAATGAGAGCGAATTGCATCATATGTCGCCTTAAATCGCCTCGACATTTCTTCATCCATCTCGCGGATAACCCCATAAAGAGTTGTTTTGGCTTCAATTAAATCATTCTTCTGCGTGAACAAGAATTCATAACGCTCCGAGACACGAGCATATTCCTCGATCGCACCTAAATTCACATCACCAAGATAAGAAATTTGCCGTTTAAGCTCCCTGACCTCTTGCTGGATCGGTCCGATCTGCTCAGGTGCAGGATAACGTTCCTTAGCTAGCTCGTAACTAAGTTCGTACTCTTCGCCTAGCTTCTTAAGTAAGTTATCAAGTTCAACGTCGAGTCGATTGACTCGCACTTCGGTTGTCCTTAGGCCTTCTTCTACGACCTTCAGTTGATTTCGCTGCTCACGTGTTTCGTTCTCGACCTGCTGAATAAGATCTAGCAAACCAGTGCGATCTGCTCGTTTAAAATCAATTTGCTCTGAGCAAGCATTACGACGAATTCTTAGATCATTCAATTGTTCAATCTGTTTAATCGACTCCTGCTCATTCATCTCAAAGCTTGCATGGAATTGTTGTAGTCGTTCACGGCTTGATACAAGCTCATTCTGAATCGTTGTAACATCTTGCTCTAATCGTCTTTGTTCAGCAAGCAGTCCTTGCTTTTCTTGCGTAACCGAAGCTACTTTCACTTTAAGCCCAGTCAATTGCTCCTGTAGCTCTTCTTTAGCTGAATCACTAGCCTTGCGAGCAACCTCTGCTACACGAAGCTCTTCACGCAGCCGATTTTCTTCTAACTGTAGCCGATTAAGCTCTTGTAAACTCTGTTCCTTCACTTGCTCATGCTCGGTCTTCTCCAGTTCTAAAGAATCACGATCCTGTGTATCAAGCGTTAGTCCATCTTCAATCGTTCTATATTCCGATTCATGTGCGTTTCGTTCAGCAAGCAAAGCCTGCTCCTCTATTCGCTTAGTTTCTCCCTGCTCCCGCAAATCCACTAGCATAGTGTTAACTGATGAAATTTCAGATTTGACCACTGCTAACCGTTCAAGCAATTCTTTAACCTGTACCTCGGTTTCTGTAATTTCCTTCTCGAGCTCTTCGACTTGTCTCTGACGACCCAGCAAATTCGCATTTTTCTTTCCTTGTGATCCACCTGTCATCGAACCACCAGCGTTAACAACATCGCCATCTAATGTTACAACACGAAAGCGATATTGAACCTTGGCTGCGATCCGGTTGGCATCTTCAAGCGTCTTAGCAATGATCACATTACCTAGTAAACTACCAAAAATCGAACTGTATTCTTGATCAAAACGAATTAAATCAACCGCAATCCCGACAAATCCTTCTGCGGTCTGCATTGATTTACGTTCACCTTCTGAAATCGTCCGGCTTTTGATTACATCCATCGGCAAGAAGGTAGCTCGTCCAAGCTGTCTACTCTTTAGGAAGGCAATTGCTTCACGACCATCTTTTTCCGTCTCAACGACGACATTTTGAAGTGCTCCCCCGAGAGCAGTCTCAATTGCTACCTCAACGTCAGCAGGCACACTAACAAGCTCAGCCACAGCTCCACGGATCCCGCGTAGAGCTTGTCCTCTATCCTTGGCTTTAAGCACTTCTTTAACACCGTGCACAAAGCCATCATAATCGTTCTGAAGCTCAACCATGGTATCACGACGAGAGGTTAGTGCATCTCTTCGACCTTCCCACTTACGAACCATTAGAGATGCCTCATGAGCTAGCTGTTCCTTCTCTTTGAGGAGATTACTTACTTCTATATAACGTTCTTGAATTTGTTCAATCCCTTGTGCGGCTTCTTTAATTCTTAAATCCAAACTCTCACGGCGACTCACGAGCTCCGCACGTTGGTCTGTCCACTTTTGTCTCTCGTCCTCTAATTTAAGAAGTCGTTTAATCAGACTTTCAACCTGAGAATCAGCGTAACGGATCTCATTACGAACTTGTGCCATTTCATTCATCACATCAAGCATTTCGGCTTTACAAGCCTCTTCAGCCTCAAGTGCAGCACTAGCACTTACGCCAAGCAGTCGTACTTCCTCCGCAGCAAGCTGCTGCTCGAGTTCTGTTAACTGAAGTGTCACTCTCTCTAGCTTCTCTCGTTGTTCACCAAGCTCCGTTTCTTTATTCGTCAAGCGTTCCTCTTGTGAAGCAATACTTTGGGTGCTCGAAATGCGATTGTCCTCTAAATTCTTCTTGCGTTCCTTAAGAACCTCGCCATATCCTTCACATTTCTCAACTTCTTCACTAAGTACTAACAACGAACTTTGTAGTACATTTAATTCTTCTTCAAATTTACGAGCATCTAATCGATGCTGCTCAAGCCCAGCGTCATGCAAGCTCACTTCTGTTGATAATGCCAGTTGTGAATTACGAAGTTCAGTAAGCTTGGCATTCTCCAATTTCCATGAGGAATGAATGCCATCAATTTGATGCACATATAAGGTGATTTCACTGCTTTTGAGCGTGTCCTTTAGCGTTTTATAACGGACTGCCTTCTCAGACTGCTCTTTAAGAGGTTCAACCTGTCCCTCCAGTTCGGATACAAGGTCATGAATACGTAACAAATTCTGCTCCGTATCCGCGAGCTTCTTCTCCGCTTCTTTCTTACGGGACTTATATTTGACGATACCGGACGCCTCCTCAAATATACCCCGCCGTTCCTCTGACTTCGTACTCAGTATCTCTTCAATTCGGCCTTGTCCGATAATCGAATAAGCTTCCTTACCAATCCCTGTGTCCATGAAGAGCTCCGTAATATCACGTAAACGGCACTGCTGTTTATTGATAAAATACTCGCTTTCCCCGCTTCGATGGACTCTACGTGTTACCGTCACCTCGGCAAAATCTAGTGGTAATGCCTGTGATGCATTATCTAGAGTGAGAGACACTTCACCGAAGCTAACAGCACGCCTAGAATCACTTCCCGAGAAAATAACATCCTCCATCTTCCCGCCACGAAGGCTTTTGGCACTAGTCTCACCAAGCACCCAGCGTATTCCGTCGGAAATGTTACTCTTGCCGCTCCCGTTCGGTCCGACGACAGCCGTAATGCCTTTAACAAATTCCAGCTCCGTTCGATTCGCGAACGATTTAAAGCCAGACAATTCAATCCGTTTCAAAAACATGGTTTCACCTCAAAGTTTTGGTTGCGTCATATATATGACGCTACGAGCCTTGCGAACAAAACTCGCTTCGGAAGCATAAGCTTTTGTTTTGGTTGCGTCATATATATGACACTACGAGCCTTGCCAAGAAGAAACGGCTTCGCCGTCCTATAAGGACGGATGCGTTTCTTAAGGTGAATACTAGAAAGTATAGGTGTAAAACGTATACTTTCTTATTCACGAACAAAACTCGCTTCGGAAGCATTCTCAAAATTTATATATGTTAGCATTCTGATAGGATGCTATTGATCATGCTAAATAGTCTACGAGCCGAATTACTAGCTCATACTATTGTATCATATCACGACCAAATGCTGTAGAAGCTTTATAAACAATACATTCTAGTAATAACAAACTAAATCCCTAATTGGTAAAACTCGCTTTTGGGAAATCCGTCTAGTCATTCCGATCAGGACCATTACAACTTTCAGGGCCAAACTACCTTTGTGGGCATTTCATTTGTTTGGCTGCATTCCATACATCCAAATCTTACATAATAGTCTGTTTGTAGATGTTTGAATGCAATATGTGCAATCAAATCCGAAATGCTTGCATGATATTGCAGTTTTCAAGCTTTTTGAATGTATGAAATACAGGCAAATACTGATAATTGTGCTTGATCGTTATTTTGAATGTACGAATTGCAACCAAACTGCTAAAGCTTTCGCCTTGAAGGGACTTTGAAGCTAAACCAGACCATTATGGTTGTAACGAAATGTTGTATTAGTATTTTCTATAATCGCTAGAACCCCCAAAAATGGCCTAGATGAACGACACCTATAATGTTGTACAGATGCTGACCTACACTCGCTTATAAAACAAAAGAACAAAGAAAAGCGACAACATATCGCATTTCTTTGTTCTTCTCTCATACTGCAATTGCATAATATGATGATTTACTTCTGCTTCACTTCAACGTTTACATTCATTTTATTCAGAGCTTCAGCTGCTGCACCTTGTTCTGCTTCTTTCTTAGACCGACCGAAGCCTTGCCCAAGAATTGTTGTATTTAAGAACACTTGTGCAATGAATTCTTTCTCATGTGCAGGTCCACGTTCTTCAATAATACGGTATTCCAGCGATCCCATGTTGTGCTGTTGAATATGCTCTTGAAGAAATGTTTTGTAATCGACAACCAAATGTTTACCCGCAGAAGGAATTTTACCAAATACATATTTACGTAAGAACGCGCTTGCTGCATGTAACCCTTGATCTAAATATAAGGCCCCTATGAACGACTCGAATACGTCGGCAAGTAGAGAAGGACGTGTTCTTCCACCCGTTAGTTCCTCCCCTTTACCAAGAAAGACATAAGCTCCAAAATTGAGTGCTACCGCAAATGCGACTAACGAAGGTTCACAAACAATCGATGCGCGTAGCTTTGTAAGTTCTCCTTCTGAACGATCTGGGAACATGTCGTATAAATATTCAGAAACTGCAAGTTCCAAGACAGCGTCACCGAGAAACTCCAATCGTTCATTATCTTCATGGCCAGTAATACGATGTTCGTTCACATAAGATGAATGAGTAAATGCCTGTCTAAGTAGATCCGCATTTTTAAATGTGATGCCAAGTTCTGTTTGTAATATTTTTAAATTTCGATTCATGTGCCAATTTCACCACCTCAAGAGACTGACCTTTACGTCCTGTGTAAAAGCGTGCTCAAATGAATTTGAACACGCTTTATTGGTCATTGAATGATTCTGTTATGCTTCGTATTTCTTCATAATAATCGTGGCATTATGTCCACCAAATCCAAATGAGTTAGACATTGCAACCCGAACATCTGCTTTACGAGCCGTGTTCGGTACATAATCCAAATCACATTCTGGATCAGGATTATCCAGATTAATGGTTGGTGGGATAATTCCATTCTTAATCGCTAAACCGCAAATGACCGCTTCTACACCACCAGCTGCTCCAAGCAAATGACCAGTCATCGACTTAGTTGAGCTAATAGCGACCTTATAAGCGTGTTCACCTAAAGCTTTCTTGACTGCTGTTGTCTCCGAAATATCACCGACAGGTGTCGATGTACCATGAGCATTGATATAGTCGATTTCACTCGCATCAATACCAGCATCTTTAATTGCTTTAGCCATGCACCGTGCAGCTCCATCTGGATCTGGATCAGTCATATGATGAGCATCACTACTGAGTCCATAACCGATTACCTCTGCATAAATGTGTGCACCACGGTCTAAAGCATGCTCTAGTGATTCCAAAATGAGCACTCCAGAGCCTTCACCCATAACAAAACCATCACGATCTTTATCGAATGGACGGCTAGCTTTCTCTGGCTCATCATTGCGTGTTGACATTGCACGTAAAGCATTAAATCCTGCAACTCCTACAGGTGATATCGTTGCTTCAGCTCCGCCACAAATCATGACATCAGCATCACCACGTTGAATCATTTTGTAAGAATCACCGATTGAATGCGTTCCCGTTGCACAAGCAGTAACTACTGCTGTATTAGGGCCTTTCGCTCCAGTGATCATCGATATTTGGCCTGAAGCCATATTCGCGATCATCATTGGAATGAAAAATGGCGAGACACGCTTGGGTCCTTTTTCAAGGAGAATCCGGTGCTGCTCTTCCCATGTTGTCAAACCACCGATACCAGAGCCGACAATAACGCCGACACGATCTGGGTCAGGTTCTTGCTTAATATCAAGCTTAGCATCTTGAAGTGCCTTAAGAGATGCAACAACCGCGAATTGAACAAAGCGGTCCATCCTTCGAACTTCACGTCTTTCAATAAACTCTTCTGGATTAAAATCTTTAATGGAAGCCGCGATCTTCGTTGGATATTCACTGGTGTCAAAAGACTCGATGTTCGAGACTCCGGATTTTCCAGAAAGCAAATGACTCCAGAAGGTTTCAATATCTTGTCCCAATGCGGAGACAACGCCTACACCCGTAATAACGACTCTTTTCACTCATTTACCACCTCTATACAATTAACGGCGTTTAAATAGGTATTACGTAAAATAAACGAGGAGAAGTCCCGTCATAAACGGGACTCTCAATACTAGGTATGAGATTTTATGTAATTTACTACATCTCCTACAGCATTAATTTTCTCCGCATCTTCATCGGAAATTTCTAAATCAAATTCATCTTCTAATTCCATCACCAATTCTACTACATCGAGAGAATCAGCGCCTAAGTCATCTTTAAACGATGCTTCAAGGGTAACTTCTGCTTCGTCAACCCCTAGGCGATCGATAATTATACGTTTTACACGATCCAATACGTCGGACATCCGGTTCACCTCCTCTTTGGTATTATAATCAACTTTTGAGCAAATTACCATAGCAAGCCATGGATTACATATACATGCCACCATCTACATGGATCGTTTGACCCGTCATATAAGATGAATCCGCGGATGCTAAAAAGCGTACAACCTTAGCAACTTCCTCAGGTTTACCCAGTTTAGCAAGCGGAATTTGACCTAACATTTGGCCTTTAATATCCTCTGGAAGCTTGTCCGTCATTTCTGTTTCAATAAAGCCTGGAGCAACAGCATTGACCGTAATATTACGTGATGCAAGCTCTCTTGCAGCGGCTTTTGTTAAACCAATAACGCCGGCCTTAGCAGCCACATAGTTGATCTGACCTGGATTCCCAAGCACACCAACCACTGAAGAAATATTAATAATACGTCCGTAGCGTTGTTTCATCATTGGACGAGTTACAGCCTTCACACAATTGAACACACCTTTGAGATTCGTCTGAATAACATCATCGAATTCTTCTTCTTTCATTCGCATAATTAGATTGTCACGAGTGATACCTGCATTATTCACTAGAATATCTATTTTACCAAATGACTCCAAAGATTGCTTAATCATGTCTTCTGTTTCTGCCATTGACGCAACATTCGCACGAATTGAGATTGCTTTGCGTCCCATAGCTGTAATTGCTTCTACCACTTCTGTGGCAGCTGTTTCATTACCTGCATAGTTGACGACAACATCAGCACCTGCTTCAGCTAATTGGAGTGCAATCGCACGACCAATACCTCGCGAAGCACCTGTCACTAATGCAACTTGTCCTGTAAGCATATTTATCACCTCCAAAACCCAATAACTTCGTTCGTATTATACCTCGGCTGGAACCTCAAAGCTAGCGATAGCTTCAAGCGAGCCTATAGATACAATTTTAAGTGAACGATCTACTTTCTTGATTAGTCCAGCAAGCACGGAACCAGAGCCTAACTCAATGAATGTGTCAACGCCTTGGCTTACTAGATAATTCACTGTATCTTCCCAGAGTACTGGGGAATATACCTGCTGTACTAAGAGGTCTTTGATCTCGTTAGGTGCAGTTACAGGCCCTGCTGTTACATTAGCGATAACGGGGACTGTTGCCTCATGCATAGTCACAGTATCAAGTACGGTACCTAGCTTGTCCGCTGCTGGTTTCATCAGCGATGAATGGAATGGTCCACTGACTTCGAGCGGAATCACTCGCTTCGCGCCAATCTCCTTAGCACGTGCTGCGATTTCGCTAATACCTTCCTTGGAGCCGGATACAACAATCTGACCGGGACAATTCACGTTAGCTAGCTCAACAAGACCTGTACTCGCAGTAATAGCAGCACAATGCTCTGCAAGCACCTCACGCTCAGCACCAAGCACTGCCGCCATTGCGCCCTGCCCACCAGACACAGCAGCTTCCATGAACTCACCACGTGCCCGTACTGTACGAACAGCATCTTCAAAGCCCAAAACGCCCGAAGCGACAAGCGCACTATATTCGCCAAGGCTATGCCCAGCGACATAATCTGGTTTGATGCCACGCGCCTTAAAAGCTTCAAGACATGCAACGCTCATCGTAAGTAGTGCAGGTTGTGTATTGTAAGTTATCTTCAATTCTTCTTCAGGTCCTTGGAACATAAGTTCCGATAGCTTGAAGCCTAGTGCTTCATCAGCCTTGTCGAACAAAATTTTCGCATCAGCATGTGCCTCATATAAATCTTTACCCATGCCCACAGATTGCGAACCTTGTCCAGGAAATACAAAAGCAATTTTACCCATATTATGTTCATTCTCCTTCCTGCGATTACCTTAATTCACCGCAAGGGTGTGATATTCCTGCAAATCATAATCAAAAACAGTTAAAAGATAAAATGAAGTTTAAGGCCAAATTGATTTAATCGTATGACCTTGATCAGCTATATTACCAAATTAAAGTTGACGCAGCCCATGTTAACCCGCCACCAAAGCCAACAAAAACTAGACAATTGCCTTCCTTAACACGTCCCTGCTCTACAGCTTCAGCAAGTGCAACAGGAATAGATGCAGCCGACATATTACCATATTTATCTAGGTTTAACATACACTTATCCATTGTTAAATTAAGACGATTGAGTGAGGATTGAATAATCCGTTGATTCGCTTGATGAGGAATCAGAAGATCGATCTCATCTTTGGAAATTCCAGCTTTATCAAGCGCTTCCTCTGCTGCATTACCCATGATTCGGACAGCAAACTTGAATACTTCGCTACCCTCCATATAAATATAGTGTTGGCGGCCGTCAAGAGTCTCATCCGATGATGGATTTCTAGAGCCACCAGCTGCAACTTTAAGCAAGGGTCCTCCTGTACCATCCGAACCAAGTACAAATGAACGAAAGCCACGATGTTGATCTACAGGCCCAAGTATAGCTGCTCCTGCGCCATCACCGAATAAGATACAGGTATTACGATCTGTGTAATCCGTTATTTTGGATAAACAATCCGCACCAATGACAAGTACATAACGATATGCACCAGAAGCGATAAAATTAACACCAGTGTTCAGAGCAAAAATAAATCCAGAACAAGCTGCCGAAATATCAAATGCCGCAGCTCTTGATGCACCTAACTTTTCTTGCAAAATACAAGCCGTTGATGGGAATGCCATATCAGGTGTTACCGTTGCTACGATTATGAGATCAATCAGATCAGCAGTAATTCCCGCGTTCTCTATAGCTTCCAGTGCAGCATGGTAAGCAAGATCGGATGTCGCTTGTTCGGAAGACACAATACGACGTTCACGAATTCCTGTCCGCGAAACGATCCATTCATCATTCGTATCAACCATTGCTTCAAGATCATGGTTCGTTAATATTCGTTCAGGCACGTATTTACCTGTGCCGATAATACCTACCGAGCTGCTATTCATCTTAGATTAATCACTTCCCGTTGTTGAATTCCTTGGCAATCGATTCGAGTAAATTATTCTGAAGTGCAGTTCTAGCTTGACGGACTCCATTCTTAATCGCTTTCGCATCCGAAGAGCCATGACTCTTAAGCACAAGTCCATTCGTACCTAGAAGTGGAGCGGCACCATGTTCTTTATAATCAAATTTCTTGAACTGGGAAAGTCCCGGTTTCATTATAAGGGCTGCCATCTTCGTCATGAACGAACGTTTAAATTCTGTCTTCAGCATACCTATCAGAGTGCCCGCAGCACCTTCTAATGTTTTGAGTAGAATATTACCCGCGAAGCCATCACATACAATGACATCACATTCCGTCTTCAAAATATCCCTTGCTTCGACATTGCCGACAAAATTAACAGGTGCTTGTTCTAATAAGGGATAAGCTTGCTTCGTTAGTTCATTCCCTTTGGAGCTCTCTGTTCCAACATTGAGTAGTCCAATTTTGGGATTTTGGATGCCGTGAACCTTATTGCGATAAATGCTACCCATAATCGCATATTGCATCAATTGATCTGGAGTAGCATCCATGTTAGCACCAAGATCAAGTGCAAGCACACCACGGCCATCTAGAGTTGGAATGATAGGTGCAAGTGCAGGTCGTTCAATGCCAGGAATACGTCCAACTACAAGTAAACCAGTAGCAAGTAATGCACCACTGTTACCAGCTGAGATCATAGCATCAGCTTGACCTTCTCGAACAAGCCTACCTGCAACAACCATGGACGAATCTTTCTTGCGGCGTACAGCCTTAACTGGCTCATCATCTGACCCAATAACCTCTGAAGCGTGATGAATCCGCAAATTAGAGGGTAAGGAACCTACTAGACTCTCAAGCCTTGACTGATCACCCACTAAAATAATTTCCATATCTGGCCATTCCTGGGCAGCAGAAATTGCACCTTCAACAATTGCCTTTGGAGCGTGATCTCCACCCATCGCGTCTATCGCAATCCGCATTCAACATTCTCCCTTCATATCCATACAATCAATAGAATCATATCAAACACCCTATTCATTAGCCACCACTAACTGGTGGAATGACGGCAACAATATCTCCTCTTCTAACTTCACGATCATCCTCTGCATAAGCTTCATTCACAGCAATCATCACACGATCTGATTCATCGATACCGTATTTATCATTCAAATAGGATCGTATTTGTTCTACCGACATGACTTCTTGTTCTATTATCGTGTCACTTACACCTGCTTTATCCTTTACATGTGCAAAGAACATCACTTTAATCATCTTGATCCCTCAATTTCCGGTTTACCATTTGGGTATGGATTTCGTTCAAGCTGATCTCCAACCCAAGAGTCCCCATCTTCCCAATGCTCTTTTTTCCAAATCGGTACGATCTCTTTAATTTGTTCAATTGCATAGCGATTCGCTTCATACGCATCTGCTCGGTGAGGAGTCGATACTGCAATCACAACTGCTATATCACTAATTTGCAATTTCCCAATTCGATGATGAATCGCTGTGATTGTATGAGGCCAGCGCTTACTAATTTCCTCACCAATCTGTCTAAGCGATCGCTCAGCCATTTCGATATAAGCTTCATACTCTAAAAACAACGTCTTTCTACCATATGTAAGCTCTCGGACTGTTCCTATAAAGGTAAGTACAGCTCCACTATTAGGATGGATTACCTTATTCGTAATTTGGTCCATGGATAGAGGTTCAGACGTTATACGATAAAACTCATTCCCTTCCATATTCCTCTCCTATCCTACGTCGTATGCATTAGCCACCAATATACGACATTTCGATCTTGGTTATAAGAAAAACCGTTATCTGACCTAAGACAGAATCACGGTTTGCGGAATTCACAGAAGTGCTGAAACGGCTACAAACTACTGCTGCATCGACTTCTTAGAATGGAAAATAATAAATCGTCCTTCAAACACAATTTCTTCACCAATATATGTAAACACTTCAACCTTCGCTTTACCTCTTGAAATAGAGCGGACATAGGCTTTCGCCACACATTTCTCCCCTAGTTTAACCGGGCGGATAAACCGAATATTTGCAGAAGCAGTCAGTGCAATCGCATCATCGATTACAGCTACAGCAAGCGAGTTTGCTTGAGAGAATATATGATGTCCACGTGCAATTTTGTTCCGTGAAAATACATGTTCTTCTTTCATTTCAAAAATAGATATGCCGCTATTATCAAGTTGTAGATCAATAACCTCTCCAATTACTTCATGAATGGACAAGGTTCGAACCTGATCATCATATGATAATTCAGCCATCTGCTTAATACGTTCTCTTAGCTCAGGAATACCAAGCTCTAGACGATCAAGACGAATCGTTTGAATGCTCACATGAAATTTCTGCATCAATTCTTCATCCGTCATAAAAGGATTATTGGTTATCGCTTTATTAAGCTCTTGTTGACGTTCACGTTTGGGTAGGCGCTCTTTCATCTGCAACACCTTTCTCCTAAAGCTTTCACTTTCATTAGGAACTTTTATTACCTGGTACTATTTGTGTAGTATATTAAATTTCCAGCAAAAAAGAAAGGTTTTTAATAGAAAATGCCATAAAAAATAGCACACCATCAAAATGATGATGTGCCATTCTCTTTTATTAAGCCTTGATAATTTCTCTTCCTTTGTATGAACCGCAGTTTTTGCATACGCGATGAGAAATCTTCAACTCTCCGCATTGTTCGCACTTAACCATTCCTGGTACTGCTAGTTTAAAGTGAGTACGGCGCATATCGCGACGAGTTTTGGATGTTCTTCTTTGTGGTACTGCCATGTTCCCACCTCCTTACCAAAATTCACATTACTTTATTGTTCTAGTTCTCATGTGGAAACTACACAACAACCTTGTTCAGATGGCTGTATTTCCTAAAATGAATCAGAGCTGATCTAACAGGAGTCTCGTTAGAAACTCTGAGTGAATAAGAATTATAGTTCAACGATCCTATTTTCTAGTATTCACTTTCATAACTGTGTTCACTTAAAAAAGTCAGCTAGTCCCGCAAGCCGCGGATCAATTGTGTCAGTATTGCAATCGCATTGTTCTTCATTGCGGTTCACACCACATGACGGGCAAATACCTTTGCAGTCTATTTCACAAAGCGGCGTGTAAGGCAAAGCAACTAACACATTCTCTTCCAAGTAAGGCCTTAAATCGATTTTCTCCGAGGTAACTAGATGAAACATTTCATCCTCGTTATCACGGATCGTTTCAGGTAACTGTGTGAAAAACTCCTGAATAGGAATCACTAACGTTTCGTGAACTGGCTTAAGACATCTGGAACAGCTTTGGGTAATCTGTACTTTCAGAACGCCTTCCACCTCTGCCACACCTGCCGAAAACCGAGCTTGTAGATCGACATCGACTGGACCAAACGAGAGAACGTCTTGACCGCTATTACTACGGATTTCTGAGGAGAATTCGAATGGATTCGTTAAACGAATCGCTTCGCCTCCTGCAGCTAATTCTTTTAGACTTAATTGCATGATGATCACTCCAAACAAACAAAAATAATTATATCGATACTTTCATCCTTTTGTCAACATGCCAAGCACCAAAAAAGTAATTTAGTTCAACTATTTAGCAGATAAAGTCGCTAAATACGTTAATGCATCGTCCATTGTACTAACAGGTACAATTTTCATTTTGGTGCCAATTTGTTTAGCACGCTTTACCGCATCTGAGTAGTTTGTGTATCTGGCGCCACTCTCTGTCGTATAATCTGCAGGAGCGAAGAAAATTTCAGCTCCCTCTCGGTCTGCGGCAACTATTTTGTGCTGTATACCGCCAATTGCACCGACTTGACCCTTAGGCGTTATCGTTCCTGTACCAGCAATTCGGTAACCCTTCGTAATATCCTCTTGAACCAGTTGATTGAATATCTCTAAGGAGAACATTAGGCCAGCAGATGGTCCACCAATCGCACCAACATTTACATTAACTTCCATATTCGGATCTTCAGGTTTAATCGATTGTAAATCAGCAGGGTTTAGTATCCCTAATCCAACTCGGCCCGTATCTTTACCATCGTTATCTTTGAGAGAAGATAATTTCAGTTCAGATGTGAGCGTCTTGTCTCCACGTAAATACGTTATTGTGACCGTATCACCTGGTTTATTCTTTGACAGTCGTTCCTGTAATTCGCTTGTACTTGTAATCGGTGTGTCATCTAGTTTAACAATAGTATCCCCAGACTTCAAGACATCTGCCGCTAATGTTCCCTCAACAAATCGAAGCACCATTACACCATCGCCAGAAATCTTATAAGGAATCTTCGCATGAAGATATGCCGCTTGAATCGCGTCGCTCTGAGATGATTTCATCACATAGACCTGGCGCTGTGTGTATTCATTCTGAGATTCTCCTGGCTGATAAGCAGCTTCTTTCAAACCAACCTCATGATAAGGATGAACCATCGCGATTAAATAAGTTGCGATACGTGCATTCTCAGCACGAACTGTCGTTAGCATGAAGGTTCCTTTCTCATCAGACGCTCCTGCAGCTCCTTCATGAAGGACAACCATCGGTTTGATTTCTTCAGCCGAGCCTGGCTTATAAATATAATACGGCAAAGGCACTAAAAACAATACACACGCGATAATAAGACCAATTAGTACCGATGTAGCAATTCGGCGATTACGATTATCAGTACGCAAACCAGGCAACTTATTATCTTGATCCGGATCGTCCGAATACTCCCGTTTAACCATCTGCGGTCACTCCTCTACTGTAACTAACTTGTACCCTCTTTATTAGTTATATAGAATTTATCCATTTTGACAACTAAATTCTTTATGACTAAACATAAGAATTGATGCGTAGACATTAACATACAGACCTTGTCCTATAGGAGTGATTACCTATGTTCCCTCCAACTGTCAAACAAAAGACTTATGCACGTCATGCAACACTCGTGCTTGCTCTTACAGCAATCGGTTTCGTCATAACAATGATCATGTTCCCCGATCAATCTTTCCGTTCATCACTTCAAGGAATTACGGTGTGGTGGAAATTCGTGTTTCCAGCACTCCTTCCTTTCTTTATTATAACCGAATTAGCGATAGGATTCGGTATCGTCCACGCAATTGGTACAATTCTTGAACCGTTAATGCGACTCTGCTACCGATTGCCTGGTATTAGTGGCTGGGCACTTGCTTCTGGAAGCATTGGGGGATTCCCCACGGGAGCTAAAGCAACCGCTGAACTCCGTAAACAAGAGCTTCTAACAAGGCGTCAAGGAGAGCAACTCCTTGCCATCTCTCAGCTCGCATCACCAGGTCTAATCATGACCGTGATTGCTGCTGCTTTTCTTGGTAATCCGGCACTTGGTATGTATCTCGCAGTCATTCACTATGCTTCTGGCTTATCGATCGGGTTACTATGGCGCAGTAGCCCAAGAAGTCGCCAGAGAGATTCAAGTGACACACAGGAGCAACAAGCCATACAAGCTGCACAAGTTACTAAAACTACAAAAGCTGCACATACAAAAGCCTTACAAGCCAAAAGCGATTATCAGCCACTTGAACCATTGAAAGTAATGAAAGCAGCACAGCTTAAGGATGGGCGAACATTCGGTAAATTGCTAGGCGATGCAGTAAGTAATTCAGTTGGAGGGCTTATGGTCGTTGGTGGTTACATTGTGATGTTCTCCGTTATTCTAAACGTCATTACAATGACAGGGATCACTGAAGGATTAAGCACCATGATGTCTACAATCGTTCCAGGAGCCACCGGCGATACCATAAGCAGGCTTATCCGCCCCATGCTGATTGGCTTCTTAGAGCCGCATCTGGGAGCTTACGCATGGAGCATCGAAACTAGCCTGCCTGTCATGTGGCAGGCTGCAGGAATTGCCGCCCTGCTCGGCTGGGGCGGCCTGTCCACGCACGCACAAGTACGTGCGTTAACGCAAGAGACGGACCTACGATACGGTCCGTTCGTTCGTGCTCGCCTGCTGCATAGCGTGCTGGCGGCATTACTTACGGTCGTCCTATGGCGACCGTATATAGCGCTGGGCCTAGGTGCTATCCAGCCCAGCTTTCTACACGCGGCCACGGACACTGCCGCGTACCAAAATGCCACAGCCTACGGGCTGTGGCCGCTCATGCAGCCCATGCTGGCAGGGCTCGCCCTGCTGCTCGCCGCCTTCGGCTGCATAGCCTTACTCATCCGCGCCATTCAAGCCGCGCGGCACCACTAATTCGCAGGAGACAACATCACTCCTTCGGAAACTTAAGAGCTAATGCTCGCTCAACCTCTATTGGAACAAAATCAACCACAGGTCCATGAAACTTCGCAATATCTCGTACAATGGATGAACTAAGGTATGAGTACATGGGTGTTGACGTCATAAAGAACGTCTCCACCTCACTATTCAATTTACGATTCGTCAAAGCCATTTGCATCTCATATTCAAAATCAGAAACCGCTCGCAAGCCACGAACAACAACATTCGCTTTCTTTTGCTGCATGTAATTGACAAGTAAATCTCTGAACCAGTCAACCTCTACGTTGGGCATATCCTTTGTCGTCTGTCTGAGCAATTCCATCCGTTCTTCAAGTGTAAATAGTGGATTCTTACTCGTGTTATTAAGCACTACTACGATTACCTTATCAAAAACCTTCGCTGCGCGCTGAATAAGATCCAAATGCCCATTCGTTACTGGGTCAAAGCTTCCAGGATATACTGCGGTTCGCATGTTGAATTCGGCTTGTGTCATATTGATTCACTCCTCAACATTTCCCTTATAAGTATAGATTGTCACTGCAGTATCGCCATAGTCAACCCTTCGATCACAAATACAATGACCTAGCAGATCATCAAGCCGATCCTTTGCATCATGTTCGACTAAAATAGTTGCCATTGGTTCGAGTAAATCATAATCCTCTAACTTATTGATTAGTTCTCCAATCAACTTCATCCGGTACGGAGGATCAAGAAATACAAGTTGAAATTTCACGTCTCCACGTTTACTCAGTACTTTGAGCGCTCTAGCAGCATCGTTCCGATATACCTCTGCTTGCTCACGTAATCGAGTTGCCTCTAAATTATGTAGCACCGTATCTAAGCTCTTTTTTTCGATATCGATAAAAATACACTTATCCATACCCCGACTAAGCGCTTCAATTCCAAGCCCACCTGTACCAGCAAATAAATCAAGTGCATTTCCACCCTCATAGTACGGGCCAATCATAGAGAAAATAGCTTCCTTCACTTTATCCGTCGTCGGACGTGTGCTCATACCTGGCACAGCCTTGAGCGGTCTACCTTTTGCCTTACCTGATATCACTCTCATTACGTAAGATGTCACCTATTCCATAGTAATCTCGTTATCATCGTACCACATCAAGTATTTTTTTTGCAAAATGGAGTATATTTCCCC
Organism: Paenibacillus sp. P5_B5; assembly: GCF_056400365.1. Classification (NCBI taxonomy): domain Bacteria; kingdom Bacillati; phylum Bacillota; class Bacilli; order Caryophanales; family Paenibacillaceae; genus Paenibacillus; species Paenibacillus sp. P5_B5. Next base: position 95,303 of record NZ_JBFULK010000003.1, on the reverse strand, counting down.
CCGTTCAGGTTAATCCTGTAATTATCGACATCAATAATGTCGTAGACAACCGCGGAGAAGACTTACGTTTCCCCATAAGCTCTTCGTCCGGTTTCTCCTCTCCCATGAAGGGCGTCGCGTGAGCGGCGTCCGATTAATTATGTCTAAGATGTAAAGTGACCCTTTGGTTTGCAGGATCCTCGACGTTTCGTGTAGGCAGCCTGTGCAGTCTCAGCTGTGTATATCTCACCGTATAAGCAATCATGTATATGATAAAGCCTTGGAATGATCCACGGCTTATACTAGTTTTATTACATTTTTATCTATGGATAAATAGGGATTGACAAATAATCAAAAAAGAACATAATTAACATATGAATACATGCTCATATGTTAAATCGATAGATTATGAGTGACACTAATTACGAAAGGAGATCATTGATATGGCACATCATCATACGCACGACCATCATGGACACGATCATGGACATAGTCATCTTGGACATCATCACCACCATGATACGCGGGAAGGTAACAAGAAAGGTTTATTATTTGCGCTAATAATTACATCTGGCATTATGTTCTTAGAATTTTTTGGAGGGTTATTCACAGGGAGTCTTGCCCTATTATCTGATAGTGGACATATGTTAAGTGATGCGGTTTCACTACTTCTGAGTTTAATTGCGATGTGGTTTGCAACGAAGGCAGCATCACCTAATAAAACGTATGGTTTTTATCGGTTTGAGATACTAGCGGCATTATTTAACGGGGTTACGTTGTTCATTATCGCTGGTTTTATTGTATGGGAAGCAATCGGTCGCTTCTCAGACCCACCAACTGTAGCTAGTGGTTCCATGATGCTGATTGCTCTTGTAGGATTGTTAGCTAATATACTTAGTGCATGGTCCTTGATGAGAAAAGGTGATGTTAAAGGAAACGTGAACTTACGTAGTGCTTACTTACACGTCATTGGTGATGCGCTTGGATCTGTTGGAGCAATTATCGCTGGACTCTTGATGTATTTCTTTAATTGGTATGTTGCAGATCCTATCATCAGCGTGCTTGTTGCATTGCTTATTCTTAAGAGTGCTTGGGGTGTTATCACGCATGCGATACATGTTCTTATGGAAGGAACTCCGATTACAATTGACCAAGACAAAGTAAAACAAGTTTTATCCAAAATAAAAGGTGTAATTAATGTTCATGACTTACATATTTGGACGATAACCTCAGGCCTCGATTCGCTTAGCTGTCATTTACTCATTGAAGACAGCGCGGATAGTCAGGAAATTTTACAGCAAGCCATCCATTTGATTGAACAACAGTTCAAGATTGAGCATACAACGATTCAAATTGAAACTGCCCGAATTGCTCATAACTCATTAATCGTGTAACCTCCCTCTTTAATCTCATATTTTGACAAAAATTCCGTCTGGTTCAGTGCCTTACGGTTTTTTTGTATGCTTTTGACTGTAAATGACGTTATCTTATTTTCATTTATTACCAAAGACCCATTTTTTGTAATAATTGAAACTTATTAGAATTCATTGCGTCAAAGAAATCAGACAATACAAATTCACTAATAGGAGGTTTTTATGAAAAAGAAAATTAGTATTTTGCTGCTTGCTGTGCTGATGTTCGTTAGCATTATGCCAGCAGCTATGGCGAAAACACTTACATTCTGGGATGTCAAGGATAATCACTGGGCCTCAGAAGCCATTAATGAAATGGCTAGAAGAGGTATTATATCCGGGTATAGCGACGGCTCTTTTAGACCGAATGATCCTGTAACACGCGCTGAGTTCGCTAAGATAATGATCGCAGCTGCTGGTGTTAAGATGGAGAATAACAATAATCTGAAGCAGACCTTTCAAGACGTAGGTCGCAACCACTGGGCATTCACTTATGTAGAGCATGCGAAGCCTTACCTGACTGGTTATCAATCCGGCTCAACTTTCAGCTACAAACCAAATGAGAATGCTGTTCGTGAGGATATTGCAGTAGCACTTGTTCGATTATTAAAATACGATACATCCAAAACCGCTGATTTTAACATTCTCAATAACTTCCGTGACCGTGATGAAATCTCAACTAACTTACGCGAGTTCATTGCTACTGCTGTTGCAACCAAGCTGATTAGCGGCTATGACGACCGTACCTTCAGACCTCAGGCTCAGTTAACTCGTGCTGAAGCAGCATCCTTGATTTATCGAACTAAATTCGACGATGAAACCAAAGTTGTATTTCCTCCAGACAAGGTAACACCACCGACTAATCCCAAGTCATATACCATCACAGATGACTTCAGCGACAGCAAGCTTAAGAAGTGGGATCTGGATGGAGCATTCGCCAATTGGAAAGTCTATAGTAAACGTGTAACAGCAAGTTCTAAAGATAGCGATCTAGATCATTATCTTCTGCCAATTAAGTGGGAAGAGAATAAAAATGTCAAACAATATGAGCTCGAAGTCAGCGTTCAGCCAGATGGAACAGATGGACTTGGAGGACTGTTCTTTAACGGGGATAATAACGGAGCAGACCTTGTCTATGTAGATCATGATTCCATCCATATTCGTCATATGAAAAGCGCAACAAAGTCTGCAACAGATGAGATTACGAGCATTGATTACGACTTAAAATCCGAGAACAAACTTAAAATAATCGTCATAGATAAAGCTCTATACCTCTTCATCAATGATCAGAATATTTATAGTAATCCTAACTATTCCCCAACAGGTCTTAAGATGGGATTATATTTAAATGAAAATGCTTCAGATGATCTAGAAGATCAAGCTACTTGGTTTGATAATTTCTCCTTTAAATATGTGAAGTAAGACAGTATGAAACAAAGACCGTCATGACCTTATAAGGTGCTTGACGGTCTTTCGTATTGTAGAGGGTTCAATTACTCATTTTGTTGAAGAAAATGATTTATTTGCTTGATGTGATGCTGATCATGACTTACAAAATCGGGTATGTATTCATTAATTTGAAACGGATGCCCTTCTCCGTCTGGATAAACAGTAGTATAAGCTTCTTCTGGAATTAGTTCTAAATCATGAATGATATGACTACGATGTTGTACTAACTCATCGATTAGTTGTTCCTTCATTCTCGTAGATGCATACTCAATTGCTCCTTGATTAAAAGCTTCAAAATTCATATGTTTTAATGTCAAAGGCTCATTAATAGCTATTTGGTGTACAGCTTCATTGTAAAAATATTGATCCCATAATGCGATATGACTAATAATATCCCGAATGGCCCACTTACCCTCACTGATTGGCAGTATCCACTGCTTTGCATCCAATTGACGCAGGCTTTCAGCAAACGAAATAATTCCTTTCATATCCGCAATAAGATCCAGCTTATTCCCCTTATTTACCATAACAAATCCTCCTAAATAATCATCTTCTTCTTAAGGCGATACTTGCTCCTGTAACTACTGCTAAACAGATTCCTATTCTTAAGACAGCAAAAATCGTTATACATACTCAACTGATGATCGGTCAAAATCGAGACATAGAGAATCGAGAGATATCATGTGAGGTGTGTCCTGAAACCGTTAGTTGCTGTAATATTTCACCCACTACACTTGCGAATTTGAACCCATGACCCGAGAAACCACCTGCTATAATCACGGTAGCAAATTCAGGATGCTGCTGGATAATAAAGTCTTCATCCTGTGTAGTTTCATATTTACATACACTCCCTCGCTTGAGCGTAATAGAAGCTGAAGGCATATAGCGCCTAACAAAGTTTCTAAGGTCATTGTCGTCTTCCTCATAGGTACCAAATGGTGCTAGAGGTTCATCTGGGTCTATTGTCTGCCCGGTATCATGTCTGCCAACTTTAATGCCTTCACCGTTTATACTAGGAAAACCATAGTATTCACTTCCATCTGATTCGTGAGTAACGAAGCCAGGGAATCGATCAGCTGCAAACAAATGCTCATCTGCATTGAACCAAGCTACTGTCTTACGAGTTGGTGTAACAGGGATTTGCAGTGAAGGAAGTAGCTTACGGATTGAAGCTCCTGTTGTCACAATACATTTGTGCGCATGATACGTATCTTGCTCAGTTTCAACAACTACTCCAGTCTGAGTCGGATGGATTGCTTTCACTCTAGTATGCTTGAGAAGTATTGCTCCCCTAGCTAAAGCTTGCTGTTTATATGCACCAACACATGTTTCACTAAACAATATGCCTGCGCTAGTCTCTAAGCATCCAATTGCATCTTCTGGTACCAATAAGCCAGGCCACTGCTTCTGAAGCTCTTCAGCAGCTAATGAATGAATAGGGATGTTGTAAGCGTGTGCGCTATCAAGCTTTCTCTGAACTGCAGTTGTACCCACTCGGCCAATACTGAGCACACCTGTCTGACTAAATAGATTTGCTCCTGTCGCATCTTCTAGCTCACGACATAATTCATGTGCTCGTAGCGCTAGCGGAACATATGTTCGACTTTCACCATAAGCATGTCTAATTAATCTTGTATCTCCATGATGGCTGCCATTTGTATGAGGTGGATCATAAGCATCAATCATAAGCGTACGAATACCTTGCGCTGCTAATTGTGCACCTGCACTCATTCCCATTGCACCTGCTCCAACGACGATAACATCGTATGTTGTAGGCATGATACCCCCCCTTCATCTATTTAATGGAATTGGTAATCAGTTCAATCGTCCCTTAAAGGGTGTGTGCCCTAATTAACGAAATAACTTTGTTTAAATTCCCCTGTGAATTGTATGTAGTCATTGCTTCTATGTAGGTATGTCTGTTGTTATAGAGTTTATCAAGTGAAGCTAAGAGAATATCTTTATCTAGATTGTTATCAGAGAGAACTTCGCAATAGCCTGCCTGAACGAAGGATTCAGCATTTAGAATCTGCTCACCCCGACTGACCTCTTTAGAGAGTGGGATTAATAGCATCGGCTTCCGAACAGATACAAACTCAAATATAGAATTTGATCCAGCACGAGAAACGACAATATCCGTAATCGCAATAAGATCCGCTAGTTCTTGATTTACATACTCATATTGCCGATAACCATTTGAAACAATGGTATTATCAATCTGTCCTTTACCACAAATATGAATGATTTGGAACCGTTCAAGCAATACATCCAAATTCGATCTGATGGCATGATTTATGCTTTGAGATCCTAGACTTCCTCCCATAATCAGTACTACTGGTTTACCAGGTAGTAATTGACTGAAGCGATACCCATTGAGTCGATTACCGAGTCCTATTTCCTCCCGTACAATTGCGCCAACATATTCAACCTTATCACTCTCAAGTTGTTGTTTGGTTTCCGGGAATGTGACACAGAGCTTTGTAGCCAGGGGAATCGCAATTCGATTAGCTAATCCTGGTGTAAGATCCGATTCATGGATAATAACAGGGATTTTGTTCAACCACCCTGCAATAACGACTGGTACTGAAACAAATCCACCTTTGGAAAAAATCACTTGTGGCTTTATTTTCTTCATCAACCGGTATGCTTGAAAGCAGCCCTTAACTACCTTCAAAGGGTCCGTCAAATGGTTCCAATCCAAGTATCTTCTTAGCTTACCTGTTGATATCGCGTGATATTGAACTCCGTTCAATCTTGAAATAAGTTGATTTTCAATACCGTTGTGAGAGCCTATATAGTGGACTTCCCAATTCTCATTAAGAAAATGAGGGATTAAAGCTAAATTGACAGTCACATGACCAGCCGATCCACCGCCTGTGAAAATGATTGTTTGATTCATTCCGTCATCACCTTTAATTCGTGATTGCGAGCTAATTCTCCTGAATCAAATCTTACTTCAATTCAAGTAAGGATACTTTCCCGCTCAGCTTTGGTCATTTTTTTCACGACAAGCTCATACGAGTGATCAATTAAACCCTTGATCTCCTCAATAGCGAGGTTACCATCTAGGTCAACCGTGTTCCAATGCTGCTTATTCAAATGATACCCTGGTTTAATCTCGGGAAATTGCTCGCGAAGTCTTTCGGCACGTTCTGGGTCGCACTTCAAACTTACCTGTGAAGGTCCATCAACTTGAAGGATGGCGAACATCTTCGTCCCAACTTTCATTACAATCGTTTCCGGCCCAAAAGGATATGTTAAGCTTGTTCCACGCTTCGTCAGACAATAGTCGATACATTGTTGTTTAGTCATCTCTTATTCCACTCCAAAACATTTAATTAAAATCTATCTTCACTTCAATCTATTAAGCAATTCTTCATTAATTATCGAATACATCTTTACATTTTCATAAATACCTTTGGCAAATAAATGTTTATGTAACATGCCTTCATAAGTCATTCCGCACTTCTCCATAACCCTTGCAGATCCAAACTCATCTCCTGGTTCATTCACTATGTTTAGTTGGACTGAACAAGCTCAGTATTAGGGTCATTCCGGCAACAATAGTAAATAATAATTGACTGTTGTTGTCTTTAACAAGACTTCGATACATCTCAAAAAATGGTAAGCGAAAATAAAAAATTGCAATCGAATAGAAAAGCAGGATCAGACATGGAATACATACAAAAATAAACAAAGGTCTATTCAAGCTAAATCTCTTAGGAAGTCCATTTAATAATCCTAAATAGACCCCATAAATAAAATAGATAACGAAAGTTCCCCACAATTGATATGTTATGATAAATGTCCTGTTAGCTTCTTCTTTGACATAATCAAGCACCATATTTCCTAAATATAATACAACGATTGCTCCAACCAGCCAGCCCAAATAATACAAATAAGAATTATTCCTTATCATATTTTATTAACTCACCTACTTCTCAGAATGGAAATTGTAGATTTTTTCCACATACGGATATTTTATTTCAGCAATTTGATTATTACCTATCATTTCATATCCCTGATCGATCCCTGAATGCTGTAATATGAGCAACATGATGTTGACCATGCCATGCATACATCCCGAGCGCATATGCCAGATTCAATGTTATGTTATACCCCGGATGATAGAATACGCGCGCGTAGTCCTCACTACTCATGGATTTTAATAAAACGACCCATTTGGTATGCAAAGCCTCAAATAGTGCAATCGATAGACTGACATCGGTTTGGGAATCCGCAAGCTCTGCCCAACGTTCCTCGAGATATGGTTTGATCGTCGGATTATCTTCTGTCAGCGCAAGCTTAAAGCGAATAAAACAATTCATATGACTATCTGCAAGATGATGAACAACCTGTCTTATTGTCCATCCACCTTCGCGATAAGGAATATCAAGTTGGCTTTCACTTAATCCATTCACGGCTTCTCTAAGCTTCGTTGGTAGGTCTCCAATGGCTTGCGTCCACTTTTCAATTTGAATGACTGAAAGCTTTCCTTACTTAACTTTTCTGAGTTACTTTCGAATCTTTGATTATCCATTTGCCATTTTTGAAATATACAATGCCCTTCACTGTAACAGCACCATCCCCTGCTCTGTATTTAGAGCCTTGAAAAATAAAATCTTTAGTATCATTAGATACAAAATCAACTTTCTCAATCCAAAGAAGAACACCATTTAAAACCATTGTATCAGGGTTATATAAGCCTTTTTCTTTCAGATATTCATACGAAGCGTCCATTACTTTGACTTTATATTTCTCTTCAAAATAACTTAAAATTTTTTCTTTATCTTGTTCATTTAACTCTTGTTCATTCAACTCATCAAAATTACTCATATCAATAGCAATGAACTCTATATCACTACTTAATGCTTCATCTTTTTCCATTATGGAATCCAGCGCAATGCTGTAAATTTCTCCTATATGTTCTTTCGAGTTTATTTCATTACTACTACCACAAGAAGTTAATAATAGTAATGAAATAAATAACATAGAAAGATGTCTTATCTTCAACCTTAACACCACCTTAGTTGTATCAACTTAAAAAGTTTGGAATGTTTCGATAATATTAAACTGAATTGTCCCTTAACTTAGTAAACAAAAAATGTTTTTATTCAGTCATAAAATGTCATATGATTTTTTTGACTTTTATAATATTCCATCCTATCTTCTAAATTTCCTGTGTGAAATTCAAATTTATGACCATCCGGATCTGTAAAATAAACTGATCTTCGGTCTCTCTCATCTCGATCTCTTCCTGGTAGTATATTCACACCAAGCTCAATCAGGTCATGCTTCCTCCGCTCAAAATCCTCCTCTGGTACAGTGAATGCTATATGTGAATAAGATTGGTTCAGCTGATCCCTTGGAATATCCTCTTCGTTTAATGCCAGCCATAGCCCATTCAAATCAAAATAAGCAAGCTTTCTGCCGGTAACTAGTAACTTGGCGTCGAAAACTTGCTCATAAAAACGAATTGATTTCCCTAGATTTGAAACAGAGAAACATATATGATTAATCCCCATTAGCTGCAAAATCGTCCCCCTCTAATAATTGTTACTAACAATCATTTCTAATAATTAAGATAGCTGATCCTATTACCTGCTGTTACATTCATTCAGAATGTAATTCATATAGCCTAAAGCATCTTTTTTCCTTTGCCAGATTGAACGATACAGGGATTGTGATATGCCATTCCGATAATTCATACATTCCGTAATAATGCGATGCCATTTCTCAGGTACGACTCCAAGTGCGTATTCACCCGCTCTGAATTTCGTCGTAATCTGATTCTCACGGAATGTATAGAATAGGCGAGTAATCCCTAGAACTCCCCACTCAGCCACACCTCTATGACATAATAAACTTAATGATTTAAGCGATAGTGGTTGGCCTGATTGTTCAATCCAATTGCGCCAATAAGAATTCAAGTTCTGTTCCATATCTCGAATGAGCAATTCCCATTCCATGTCAATAGCCAGTTCACTAACTTCAGGTCCGAGTATCGTGATCCCGCAGGTTCGAAGCTCGTACCAAGTCACCCGATTTAATTCAAAGTATCCCGATTCATGCATCTTCCCTGCATGATAATAAGGGTAAGGCTTGATGTTCTCAAGCCTACCGATATCTTCCCATGTCAAATAAATTCCTTCTAATGGAGGTTTAGGATAACTCTTTTGCATCAATCGGTGGATTTCCACTATCTCTGCAAAGTCTGAGTGCTCTAACCTATGCTTGGATACAGCTATGAAATCGATATCACTCAACGATAAAGAGTAGTCACCATATGCGATAGAACCATAAATATAGAGTCCTTCGATAAGACCAGGTCTTCGTTCATTCAATAACTTCATATATTCACTGATGATTTGGTGGATTCTAGGATGAACAGGAATTGGATTCGGATGCATGTCTATTTCCTCCATTATTTCTGATCAATCAAATTGAGTGCTCCAGTTCAGTTCATTCGTTTCGTCACTACTATGAGTCTAGGCTCAATAAGGCACCGATTGCCCCACTATATTCACCATCGTCGACAATTGTTGGATGACCTTCTCGAAGAATTGTATAATCAGTTATCACTTTCTTTAGTGATTGATTGCCACTGAACGATGATCCGATATACACGATTGATGAAACCCCATATTGTGCTGCAGCTAGAACACTAGTCGTCGCTACAGTCTCACCCACTAATCCAATTACAGAAGCTAAATAATCAGCCACAGGGACATTCGCTGGAATCGTATTCATATTACCGAAATTACTTGCTGTTAAATCCCCTGATATCGGTGGTTCAGAACCTTCATAAATATGCTTTACCTTAAGGTCGAGCTCTTCCCGCTCCCCGCCTACTTCGGACAGTATGAATTCCCTATAATTATCTACTCCCGTTAGCAGTCGAGATAGTCCAAGCATAGTCCCACCGCCAACTCCCGTTCCACTAATACGTGAATGTTGATCACCATCTACATAATGGATAGAAGTTCCTGTACCGACATTTACAAGCACAAAAGGACCTGGAGTATGATCAACTTTGTGCAATAAATATTGAACACCTTTACATGTAGCTTCAAATTCTACCATGTGCTTCACTTCCATTGCGAGTAACTTCTGTAACTGCTCCGCCTTGCCACCCGTTATGCAAATCTCTGGCTTCTCAAGTGTTTCCTGCACCCATGTTACCGCTTGTGCTAGTTGATTGCTAGGTAGCTTAAGTAATTCAAGCTTCCCATTCAACATGTATGCAATTTTAATTAACGTTCCGCCCGCATCTATTCCAATCCGTATCGTGTTTGCCAAGATAATCCCCCTAAATCAATGCATCAATTTGACTTATAATAAACCCATAGTAGGCCTGCTCATGCGGAACAAAATCCGATCGACTAAGTTCAACTTCCCTCATCGTTATCTGATCCAGCATATACTCTTGTCCAGTTATGTAATCTAGATGTTCCCGAATAAACGAACGGAATTGATCCACCTCGATTTGAATAATGGATTCAACCTCATCTCCTTGTAGAACGAGATCCGCAATTTGACCTTTAAATTCATACAAGTAAACATGACTAAATTCTTTATCTACGATCTTATCCGTTATAATCACATTCGGAAATATACCAAGTGATGTAAGATCACCTATTGGGACATCAATGCCTAGTTCTTCTTTCAGTTCACGAACACCATCATCTGGTCCTTCCCCTGCCTCTAAATGACCTGCTGCTGTAATATCCAATTGACTAGGAAAGTCTTGTTTGTCTGCATGTCTTTTTTGAAACAAAATATAGTTTGTATTCTGAGCCCTGTATAGCAACCAACAATGAAATGTTTGGTGCCATAATCCCTCACGATGTACCTCATCACGGGGTTTAACACCAATAAGCTCCATTGCTGGGCTAAAAACATCTAATAATTCTTTAGCTGTCATCCTCTAATCCCTCTTCACTTCTTGATTTACATAAATTCGCAACCCTACTTATTCACTTAATGTAAGTCTAGTCTTCTGATAATACGCTTCAAGAACAGCATGTCCGCCTATTGGCAAGGTAATACGAGGCGAAGTATGTCCAAAATCCACATCAGCAATGACTGGAAGATGGTCTAGTTCTTTCTTAGATTTAATGATTTGCTTAAGTAAGCTTGGTGACATTTGAGATGCTTGCTGGAATCTCCCGATAACAATACCTTTCACTTGTTCAAATCCTGGTTGATGAATGATGGATTGCAGATCTCGATCAAAGGTATGAGGCAGCGCCTCACTATCATCTTCAAGGAACAGGATGGCATTTGTCAAACTAGGCATGTATTCAGTGCCATGCAATAGGTTAAAGGTACACTGATTCCCACCGATAATTGTGCCCTGAGCTTCACCCTCGTTGATCACATAAGGCCCTTCATTCGGTATATAAACTCGATTATCTTGGTCGATATACCAAGTGTCGTCACTCCAATGAGTCGGAGGCTCTATGGTAACAACCCCTTTATTCATCATCATTTTCTCGAAATATTCAAGTGTGTACTCGAGTCCATACTGCATACCGAAGGTAGAGTAATGGGGGCCAGAGTAACTAATTAAGCCTGTCTGCGCATAGATCGCATTATTCAAGGCTGTAATATCAGAGTATCCGCATAAGCGTTTGGGATTAGCAGCTATAACCGAATAATCAATATAACTTAACATTTGGTTACAATTGAATCCACCAATGGTCGTTAGAATTCCTTTGACGTTCGGATCAAGGAATGCTGCATGTAAATCCTCTACTCTAGAAGCAACTGAGGATGATATGAAATCATCAGATTCAAGTGCATTTTTACTATAAGATACCTTGAACCCAAGAGCCTCGAGTCTTTGTGTGGCTAACTCTCTCTGGTCAACTGCAATTAAGGACATACTTCTCGATGGCGATATAATCCGTATTTCGTCCCCTACTCGTAATTTATCTGCTCTCATATGTTTCTTCCTTTCTTATTGTACGGATAACCACGTATGCTCCCGTCTTGCTAACTTTAGTCCAAGATACATTAAACATCTCAATTGCACGTTCCATGTAACTGTTATCCTATGAACTTCGATATTTATAGTGCTTGAGCTGCACAACAATAATAATGCTGATAATTACCAAGAGAAACCAAGAACTGATTTTACCTAGATGGACAACTTGCCATGTCACCTGCTGATTCGGATACTTCCATGCTCCAAGGAAGGTTGAGATATTCTCAGCAACCCATATAAAGAAACCAATTAAGAAAAAAGATAGCATAACAGGCATCACAATACGTTGATCCGATACCATGAACCGAACTTTAGATTTTATGAAAACGATAAATAAACCAATGATAAGATAATAGCGAATATCATACATAAAGTGATGTGTAAAGAAATTCACATAAATCAAACAAGCCACAATGAGTGTCACATAAGGTTTGGGCCAATTCGTGAATTCTAGGTGAAATCTTCTCCAAGCCTGACATATATAGCTAGCTACACTTGCATACATGAAACCACTGTATAAGGGAACTCCCCATACCTTCGTCCACGCTTCCTCTGGATAAGACCATGAACCCATATTAACCTTATAGATCTCTAGTACTAACCCTATTAGATGAAAAAGTGTAATAACCTTCAGTTCATCCACGGTTTCGAGCTTAAAATACACAAGTAAGAATTGAGCCACTATGCATATGAGTAGTATGATATCGTATCTATCTAAGAAAGGTAAATGAATGAATTTCGATAAAGCTAGTGAAGCAAATATTACAACTGGAAAAATACAACACAGTGCTTGATTCCATCCAAAAATAAAAAGCAGCTTCAAATATTTCATATGGACTCCCTATGAGTTTAAAGCATACATGAATCAATTTAATGATTTCAATGAGTTATGAAATTGATTCACATAGCTATCAAATTAAAGTTCAGGTGGTTTGCGATGCTTCGTTGCTTGTTCAAAGCCATAGGCAAGCTTAATTAGCGTTGGTTCGCTATATGCTCTACCCGCGAAAGTAATCCCTATCGGTCCATTCGCTGTGTATCCTGCTGGTACTGTTAGAACAGGATATCCAGCTCGAGCAGCAAGATCCGTTCCCTCATCAAGTGGCAGCAGCAAGGCATCCAGCTCATAATGATCAAGGACATAATCTAGACCCTCAGTACGTGTAAACTGAATATCCCGATTTCTGGCATCCAAATAGATGGGTTCCGCTAAGGTTCCGCTTGTTTCTTCACACCACTCAAGAATGTCTTGTCCAACCTGTAAAGCGACCTTTTCATGCTTCTTATTAAATGCAATCAATTCCTGCAAAGAATGGACAGGTACATCTGTAGCTAACTGGGATAAATAAGCATTTAAGCCCGCTTTGAACTCATGTCTCATGACTTCAACATCCATTTTGACTCCTTCATGTGGAATCGAGATCGAATCAACAATCGTTACACCCTTATTACGTAATACCGCTATCGCTTCTTCGACAATCACTAAACTCTCTTTATCTATTAGATTGTAATAGAATCTTGGAATCCCAATTCTAGCCTTCTCCAGAAAGCTTGCATCTAAAAACTTTGTATAATCCGTATGCGACTGACCCTCACTTGATTGAGTCACTTCATCCTTGTTATCAACTCCGGTTAATAAGCCAAGCAATAGAGCTGTATCGGCTACCGTCCTAGTCATAGGACCAGGTGAATCCTGACTTGCGCTAATCGGAATAATGCCAGAACGACTAACTAAACCAACTGTTGGCTTCAAACCGACAAGTGAATTCTGAATCGCGGGATTAATGATTGAACCTGAAGTTTCTGTTCCAATCGCAGCGGCGGCTAGATTAGCTGCAATCGCTGCACCAGAGCCTGAGCTTGATCCGCCTACATCTAGGCTTCTTTTACCATATGGATTAAGAACTTGACCACCTCTAGAGCTGTATCCCGATTTCATTGTAGTTGACATGAAGTTTGCCCATTCTGTCATATTCGTCTTGCCTAGCAGGACGGCTCCTGCTTTACGCAACTGTGCAGCAACAAACGAATCTTCCGCTGCATACGAATTTGCCAGTGCCACTGAGCCAGCACTTGTATGCATGAGATCAGCCGTATCGATATTATCTTTTAATAAAATAGGAATGCCGTGTAAAGGGCTACGAACCCCTTCCTTCTTACGCTCAACATCTAATTTCCTTGCAATCTCAAGTGCTTCTGGATTTAATTCCAGGATTGCATTGATCATAGGGTCTACTTTATGTATTCGATCCAAATATACTTGAACAAGCTGTTCTGACGTCAGTTCTCCACGTTCCATAGCAGATTGCATCATGGCAATATCCACTTCTATGATCCACTCTTCAATTCGATTCATCATATCAATCATGTCTCCTTGTTTAATAACTGTTCAAAATACTATACGTACCCAATAGTTAACAGAGCCTTTCTATGGATACATTAACCAATAATGTTCATTATATCAAAAAATCCGAACAGGTGATGGGTTTCCATCATCCTGAACGGATTTTTTGATCAATACGGTGTATCTATAGTTTGAGCCGAATCCTTATTCTAACCTTTTCTATTTATGTGTATGATAACCCTGTTCACCATATGGTTGCAACTTATCTAGCCACATTTGTTCAAGAAGCGCTAATTCTTCTTTAACTTGCTTCAGCTGTTGACGATCCAAGACCCTATCTTCTTTGGGCTTTAGCTGATCCAAAATCTCAAATGAAAATTGATCTGATCCAAGTTCTTTCCAATCCTGTTGTAGCTCTTTGTTCGAATGATTACCCATATCCAGCATAAACTTTTCTCTATTCATCATTCCATCTAGATTCACACTACTAATAAGAAGCCTTTTGCCATTCTGCTTATTTTGAATTTGCATAATACCCATGGGCTTCGTCTTCTCCATGTATGCAGCTACCATATCTTTTCTTTTCTGATGATCCATTATTATTACCTTCCTTCTGTATATACAAGTACCTATAATTTAACCCAGTATTTACTTCCATCCGCATGCCGATCCATGAAACCATAATCAATAAAATACCGCCTTATGGTAACAAAATCAGGAAATACGGTTTTGATGATTTCATTCACTTCTTTTTCCGTATATTGCTTATTTATATCAAATTTCTTAATGAGATGACGCATAATCACAATTTTACGTTTCTCTTTCTTTGGAAACTCCGATAATGGACCATCGAGACCACTTTTAAAATAATCTCGCAAAATTTTATCATTCTCAGCTTCTGTAATATCATATCGCTGATCAATCATAGTTGCCTTGCGATGAATCGGAATCAATTTATTCGGGCTCTTCGTTCTCTCTTCGACGAGTTCCATGATAGAAAGAAACACCTTTGCTTGCTTCATTTTCTCTCTTAATGTAAAACGATGATTCCGAATGGTTGATGCACTGCCTCCATCCAATTCTTTCACAATTTCATTATCATTTAAGCCCTCATAGAAAAAAGCGATTAAATTGCGTTGAAGCTCTGTTAACCCTGTAAGCTTCTTATCCATACTGATTAGATAATCGAACATGGAAATGTGTTGATCCACGATGTGCAATCGAACGAACTTTTCTGCTTCATATAAGACTCCATCCTTCGTGTACACAATACCTTTCTCATAACGCTCACCACAAGCCAAACAAACATACGTTTCTTCTGAAGCTACATAAACATAGCCTTGTTTCATTTCTGCTATAGATGCATTCCAAAAAAGCTCGGAAATTTCACTCATACTAAACGCTCCTTCAATATATCTATCTTATATATAAACATAATATATCAACATCTACGAAAAATCAACATCCCGAGATTAGATAAATTTGATAAACGTTTGGTTTAACTCACAATCACGGTGAGTCTATTGGCTGTGCACTTAAAATCAAAAAGTCCCGATACAATCATCGGGACTTCCACTCCATATAGAGCATTCCGACCTTCTGAGTCTATGTGAAGACCCCCTATTTAGCCAAAAGATCATGATCGTATTCGATAAGCCAACAATCTCTAAGTTCTCCCTCATGCCGTTCATGGTTAGCCAAAAGTTTGATTTTCTTAAACCCACATTTCTCATATACATGCAAGGCACGGCTGTTCCTTACTTGAGGGTCCATGACGATTTTGTCTGCATGCTCATGCTCTACAAGGTGTTGAATCATATTTTTTATTAGCTGAGTCCCAATGCCTCGGTTCCAATATGCTGCTTCACCAATAAACTGATCTAAGCCATAAATAAGACCTTGAAAGTCACTATATCCGTACTCTAAGCGCTCTTCTACATCAATTACATAATATTGAATATACCCAATGTCGACGTTGTCGTATTGAATGATGCATGCAGTTATACCCTCTCTATTTTCAAAAAAATGTTTGCGCACTAATTCAATGTCATGGGGACGATCACGACCTTCGTAGAATTCTAGAACCTGAGGATCACTTAGCCATTTAACGAGCAATGCATCATCATTATTTTCCAGTAATCGTACTGTAAGCTTGTCGTGTTGAAATAATTTCATATGTAATTTACTCCTTGGTTGTTTAGTACAATCGTTTTTGCTTGGGTTTAATCCGTGGTTCGGGTTCTTTGTCCCATACGACTATAAGTAGGGTAGCCAAAGGTCCAACTAAAACCGAGAGACAGAACCAAAAGGATCTGCTTCTATTTTTATTCTCGGCTAAGCCTGCATTTATAAGTGCGAGTGTGAACCATCCAACAAAATAACCAGCGTACAGATCCATAATTCTATCCACTCCCAGTTAACTAAATCTAAGCTTAATACTTCGCCATAATCTCAATTATTGGGTAAGAAATCACATGTCGATCACGATACATAGATTTAATGGCACTAGCATGTTGACTAAGAACGCCATTCTGCAGAACTGCTGTCGTGAATCCACGTTCCATGGCACCATTGTAAGTGAACAGTACACAATGCTCTGCTGCATAGCCCGCAACAATAATCACTTCTACTTGTTTATCACGCAGCTGTTGTTCTAAATCAGTTTTCCAGAAGGAATTCGACCATTCTTTCGTAATTCTTATATCTGATTCAGCTTGTTGAATTTCTGGTATAACTTCAAACGAGCTTGATTCTATACCACCTTCAACTTCAACATCTTGAACAATAAAAACATAATGTCCATTTGTTCGTAAATAACCTGCAACTTCATTGATGTATTCTGAAGCTTGTGTCGCTCTTTCACCGAGTTCCTTACCCTGTATAAACCCCTTCTGCATATCAATTACAAGCAAAGCTATTTTCAACAAAATCACCTCATCATTAAAATGTATGCCACCTTGAGCAGAAAAAAAGAGACATATACTAAAAATGTATAGTCTCTATATCCAGCTGAAATATGAATTTGATAAGCTTACCTATAATCCAATTTTATCCTAATAACTACTATTTGTATACGAGTAATTGGGGGAGTAAATCCAAAGTAGACCCAGAGTAGACCCAGAGTAATTCCAGGGTTCTATTGACCAAATCTTTTGCGATAGCCGCATTTTCTGCATAATTCTTCAACAGCTTCTCTTCTAGAGAAACCGTCCACAATATTGTTCGCTCGCTCACTCTCAATAATTTCGGAGAAAGGTGTGTTGTTCACATTACCTAGATTAATGATTCCCTCACCATCCAGACAACAAGGCACTACCGTTCCATCAACTAATATCGCAGCTTGGTTACGGAGCGCATAACAGAAGCCTTTGCCATCATCTTCTTCGGCTTTCAAATCTGGCCACTGGAATTCATGATCTTGATTCAAATAAACACGTTCAGCAATTTTGACACCACTGCCTGGTACGACCTTCTCTTCTATTCGGTAATCAAGATTGAACTCTCGCTCAATCAATTCGAGGATTTCTCGATTTCGATTCTTCTGGGCGTTCGTCATATTATCCTCGGTTAGGTTCCATAATCGTAATGAAATGATCATTTTCGTTTCTGCAGTCGCTTCTTTCACATAGTTAAGAATACTGGAGACGTAACCATCCTTATCTTGAGAACCCTCATGACCGTCAAAGCTGTGCAAAGAAAAATTCATTTGTCTTAGCGCCGGCTTAGTCATAATTTTGTGTTTTGTTTTATGAAGAAGTGTGCCATTCGTCGTGATATTCACCTTTAAGCCTTTTTCATGCGCAATGTCTAGCAATTGATCAATCTTAGGATGCATGAGTGGCTCGCCTTTGACGTGAAAATAAATGTAGTCCGTATGTGGCTTGATCTCATCTAATCTTTTGGTAAAATCATCTATACTGATAAAATTAGCTTTACGCTGCGTTTGGGGGCAAAAACTGCAAGCAAGATTACATATACTTGTAATCTCTACATAGAATTTCTTAAACTTTTTCATTCGTGATATACTCCAATTCTGTCGATAATTCAAATTAATTAAAGATACATATTCTTATCTAATTATAATTACACAAAAAAATAAGATTATCTAGTTGCTTTCTGTAACCAGGACCTATAAATCTGAACGCTAAGATTCTTCAATTTAGTTCTTAAGGGTGCTATGATTAGGAATATCCAAAGATAATGTTATGAAGAATGATACGGAAAGTTCAAATGGAATTCTAATGAATTCTCAATCCACATCCCCATTAATGCTTCCCACTAAAGGAGATTATACAATGAAAGAGGATTTGAGCAAGGAAACAGGTGCTAGGTCGAGTGAGGACTTAGACGATCATATAGAGATAATAGATAACATAGATAAAATACATATGGACGTAGATAATAATACGCTCGATAACATTGTCGTCAATAACCATACTAATATATTCGCTGATAAACAACCCATTCTGATCATGACTGCTGTTGAAGTTGAGAGAGAAGCGGTATTACGCGGGCTAAGCGGGGATAGTCGGTTTAAAGTTAAGCTAGCTGGCGTTGGTCCAGCGGCTGCGGCTGCCAATACAGCAATGGCTTTAGCAGCCGCTGAATATAGCTTGGTCATTAGCGCAGGAATTGCTGGCGGCTTTGTAGACCGAGCGGCCATTGCATCCCTTGTAGTAGCTAGTGAGATTATTGCGGCCGATCTTGGAGCGGAGACTCCGGATGGCTTTCTCAGTGTGGACGAGCTCGGCTTTGGCTCCACCCGAGTCCCAGTTGATGCAGAGCTTGTCAGCAAAGTACATAATTCTCTACTTAAAGCTGGTCTACAAGTGACTACTGGACCTGTATTAAGCTTATCCACTGTAACAGGCTCACATAAGACCGCTAGAGAACTAGCTATACGAATCCCCGGCGCTGCTGCTGAAGCTATGGAAGGCTATGGTGTGGCTACCGCAGCACACATTCGCGGTATACCAGTACTTGAACTCCGTGCGATATCCAACGCTGTGGGTCCACGTGATCGATCAGCATGGCGTATTGGGGATGCATTAAAAGCTCTAGAACAAGCAAGCTCAATATTACGGGAGGTACTTATATGAAAATCGCATTTTCTCCATGTCCTAATGATACATTCGTATTTCACGCACTCGTACATGGATTAATTCCTGGTGCACCAAAACTAGATGTTACGTATGCAGATATAGACATTACAAATAATCTAGCAGTTAGTTCAACTAAGTTAGATGTATTAAAAATTTCCTATGCAGCCTTACCTTGGGTGCTATCTGAATATGCCTTATTACCGTGTGGGGGTGCACTTGGAAGAGGTTGTGGTCCACTCGTATTGACAACTGGAGCAGTTGCTGGAAGTGTAGGTGCAGCAGCTTTGACAGGGAAACGAATTGCTGTTCCTAGTGAACGCTCAACCGCCTATTTATTGTTCAGACTTTGGGCCGCGCAGAACGTGCCTGGTGGTATTGGTGAAATTGTTGTGATGCCATTTCATGAAATCATGCCCGCCGTTCGCGATGGCTTAATCGATGCCGGCTTAGTGATTCACGAAGCACGATTCACGTACCCTTCATATGGACTAACCCTTCTAGCTGACCTAGGCAATTGGTGGGAAACGGATACAGGGTTGCCCATCCCGCTTGGAGCGATCATTGCTCACCGTTCACTTGATCGGGAAGCAATTACACGCTGGATTCGCGAATCTGTTGAATACGCGTGGGCACATCCGGATGAATCACGTGAATATATACTAAGCCATTCCCAAGAGATGTCGCCTGAAGTGACCCAAGCGCACATTGAACTATATGTAAACGAGTTCACCGCAAATCTAGGTGAGAGCGGCTATGAAGCCGTCGAAGCGTTACTCAGTCGAGCGGCACAAGAAGGGCTTGTGCCGCAGGTGGATTTGGCTTTGCTGAGGTGAGGTAAGATAAGATAAGTGAAAGCGACGATTCTGGTGTGGTTGCGGAAGCAAACGACGCTATAACGGAAGCTCATGCCGGTTTAACGTCGTTTTGTGCCGCATCGAGTGCGGTGCATGCGCGTGAGCGGTAATTCGGGCGTGGTTGCGGAAGCAAACGACGCTGCAACGGAAGCTCGTGCCGGTATAGCGTCGTTTTGTGCCGCATCGAGTGCGGTGCATGCGCTTGAGCGGTAATTCGGGTGTGGTTGCGGAAGCAAACGACGCTACAACGGAAGCTCGTGCCGGTATAGCGTCGTTTTGTGCCGCATCGAATGTGACGCAACAAACGTGATGCATGCGCTTGAGAGGTAATTTGGACTGCGTGAACTGTGCTTTTCAAACATGCTTCAATCGCACTTCAGCCGTGTTCAGCCGTGTTTCAACACGAAGTGTAACTTACACCACAAAAGGGCTATTCCACAGTCTGATTCAGACTTGGAATAGCCCCACTTTATTTCATCTAAAACTATGGAAGTAACAATACTTTTCCTTTACTCTGTCTGTTTTCTACTAATTCGTGTGCTAGGTTTGCATCTTTTAGCGAAAATTTTTCTCCGATCACAAATTGCAAAGAGCCATTCTCGAGGTAGTTAATCACTTTGTCTGCCACTTCTCGCAATAGATGAGGGCGGCGCGTACGAGTTGTGCCTAAGCTAAAGCCGAGCACGGAACGACAGCTAGTATGTAAGTCTTTGGACTCCACAATACCAACTTCACCACTCGAATTACCGAACTGCACTAACCTTCCGTACCACGCAAGACACTTCAAGCTTTGTTCTGTTACTTTACCAGCAATTGAGTCGAGAATGATATCTACTCCTTGCCCGCCTGTTAAATCAAGAACAGATTGTGCAAAGTCTTCTGTTGAGCTATTGATGACGTGATCTGCCCCTGCATGAAGAGCAGCTTCAGCTTTGACATCATTACTAACCACACCGATGACTTGGTTGGCACCTAATATTTTGGCAAGTTGAATAGCTGTCGTACCGATTCCGCCTGCCGCTGCATGAATAAGGACATTCTCACCAGGCACGATTCGAGCTACATCAGCTAATAGCTTATAAGAGGTAAATGATACAATCGGACTAGCAGCTGCCGTTTCAAAATCAATAGAATCAGGAATTGCATACGTAAGAATGCTATCTGCGACCACATATTCTGCATAGGATCCGTGAGCAGGAAAAGCAATTACACGTTGCCCGATTTGAAAATCTTCTACTCCTGATCCTATTGCAACTATTGTACCAGCTACATCAAGACCAGGAATATAAGGTGGTTGAGTGGCGCCTTTGTTACCATAGCGGCCTTTAATATCTGCAAAATTAACACTAGTTGCTGCAACTCTAATTAATACTTGATTGGCTGAAGCGATCGGCTCGGCTATTTCTCTATATTGCAGAACTTCTGGTCCACCAAATTGAATAACTATTGATGCAAACATCCCTCATTCGCCCTCCATCCATCAACAAGTAGCTTATTCAATTTAATTTCATTCTACATTTTTATCACTTATTCACTTATTCACTTAATCACTTAATCACTTAATCATTTGATCAATTACTTAATCATTCATCACTTAATAACTTGTTCACTTGACACTTCATTCTCTTATCCTTATTAAGCACCTGATATCGTCAATGATTTCACCTTAAGTGATGGTGATGTACAGTTATCTAGGAAACGAAGATCATTTCCTACGATCTCGATGTCTTTGAGCAAATTAAAGAAATTGCCCGAAACCGTAATCTGATTTACTGGTCTTGCAATTGCACCATTCTCGATCAGGAAGCCATTACAAGACAAGGAGAATTCACCTGAAACCGCATTTGATCCCGCATGCAGCCCTTGAAGATCAATAATCATCAGGCCGCGATCTATTCCCTCAATCATCGTCGACAGTGACGTTATACCTGGTGCAATGTATAGATTCTGTGGCGAAATCCCAATTTTCCCTTTGTAGCTGCCCTTTGATGCATGGCCAGTAGATTCAACTCCGAATTTCTTGGCTGTTTTGCGATTATGAAGGAATGTAAGCAGTTGACCATTCTTAATAATATCGATGTGCTTTGTTGCACTACCTTCGGCGTCAAATGAACATCTTGAAGGAACATCAGTCATAAGCGGATTATCGACAATCGATATCAGACTAGATGCAACCTGCTCCCCCAATTTACCTTTGAGACGAGAGAAATTCTTATCAACAGCTTCAGCTGAGAATATCGACGTAAACGCATCAAGCAGTGTACTTGCAGCATCGTTGCGGAAAATAACGGTATAATTATCAGACTCAATCGTCTCTGCGTTAAGCTTCGAAACAGCTTCTTCTACTGCTTTGTTTGCGATCTGTTCATATTGAATTTGATTAAAATTGTCGAGTGCAAAATCGTACCAGTTCCCTGTTGTCGTTATCGATGCTTCCTTGGCGATCACAGAAATGCTTGCATAAGCAGAATTATATTTAGCCTCACAATCAAGGCCAAGCGTGTTGGCAATCAGAATTTCACTTTCCGAGTTACCTACGGAGCAGCTATTCACCATCGTAATCCGACGATCAGCCTGAAGTGCTACCCGCTCCATTGCGAAAGCAGCCTCTATCATTTGATCGGGTGCAATATGACTAAGCTCTTCTGAATAAGTGCTTAAAACTGGATAGCTCTCTGAGCCTGCATATAACTCATCAGATTCTTTGCTTTCAATGACTTCAGCATTATGAAGCGCTTCTTGGATTAAAAAATCAATCGAATCCGCATCAAGTTTCTCGGTATAGGAGTAGCCCATTTTACCATTGGATTCAACCCGGAAGGAAAGACCGCCGCTTTCTTTGATCGTGTAGGCATCGATTTCACCTTTAACCACACGAACACTTGTTGAACGACCTTGCCGATAATAGATTTCCATATTGGAGCAGCCAAGCTCATGTCCTCTAGCAAAAAGCATCTGTTGAAATGAACGAACATCCATCCTTTTACTCCCCCTTTCTACCGCCAATTGTCATATTTGAAACGCGAATCATAGGCTGACCGACGTTAACAGGTATACTGCCACTTAACGCACCACACATGCCTTGACCGTGTGCAAGATTATTACCAACCATATCAATTTTCTGCAAGGTCTCGATTCCTTTACCAATCAGAGTTGCACCTTTGACAGGCTCTTCAATTCTGCCGTTACGAACGATGTATCCCTCATTGACTGCAAAATTAAACTCACCCGTCGCTGTATTTACAGATCCACCGCCCATATATTTGGCATATAGACCATACTCTGTATTCGCAATAATCTCTTCTGGTGTTGAATTTCCTACATCAATATAGGTGTTGTTCATTCTAGATGTAGGCGCAAACTGATAAGATTGACGACGACCTGATCCTGTGGAGGCCATGCCCATTTTACGTCCGCCTAAATTATCAATTAGGTAGCTTTTGAGAATACCATTCTCAATCAGAACATTACGCTGTGTAGGAGTCCCTTCATCATCGATGTTAAGCGATCCCCATTCATTAGCCAGAGTTCCATCATCAATTGCAGTTACAACTGACGAAGCGACCTGCTCACCTAACTTATCAGAAAAGACAGAAGCCCTCTTCGCAACAGAAGTTGCTTCCAGACCATGACCACAAGCTTCATGGAAAATAACACCCCCGAAGCCATTATCGATGATAACTGGCAACTTACCGCTAGGAGCATATTTAGCTGTTACCATGGTCGACGCAATACGTGCAGCATCTCGTGCATACCAATCGATATCGAGGCTCTCCATAAATTCCATTCCTGCTAATGCACCAGGGGCATGATATCCAGACTGTTTCTCCGTTCCTGACTCAGCAATGGCTTGCACGCTCATACGCGTATAAGTACGGCGATCCTCCACGAATAATCCATCTGAATTGGCAATCAATATGTTCTGGACAGAGTCATTTAATCCCATAGATGTTTGTGTAATCAGTGGACTATAGCTGCTAGCTATTTCATGAGCACGGCGTAACCATTCGATTTTACGTGCTTTCGTAATGTCACTCGGCATAATTCTAATTAAATGTTGATTTTCGATTGTAGATTTACGTAGATCGATCGTCTGATTTCGCTTATTCCCACGGATAGCTTGAGCAGCAGATCTCGCAACTTTGATTAGATTGGCTTCGCTAAAATCATTCGTATATGCATACACAGCAAATACACCATCAATTATTCGAACTCCTACTCCAAAATCACGTCCCGAAAGTGCGGTCTCCACAACACCTCCGATCATTCCCAGACTACTTGTAGTCTTATCTTCAACGAATACTTCCGCAAAATCAGCTCCTGTTTCCAGAGCAGCCGTCAGAACGTTATGAATCAATGATGAATTAAGCATGTTATTCCCCCTAACGAGTCTATAAGTTATCGGTTTTCACCGATTCAGATGGACAGAAGTGTCCATGTTCAACCAAAAAATACTGTAGGCATCCATATACCATGATATGTTAAATGCATATTTATGATATTTTGATACAGTTAATACTCCTAACAGATTATTAATTAGCATCCTAATTCGGATTTTATTTTCTGATTTTAGAATACCTTATTCCAGACTTTCGCTCAAACAAAAAGATAGCCCGATCGTTTTTCACGATAAGAACTATCTTCTCTATCTTTTCTATCTTCTCTATTTTCTATATCTTCTCTAACTATTCTATTCGTAAACAACATACAGTTCACTTGATCATTTCAACCAAGAATCAAAGAATTTGTCATCCTCCATCAAAAAGTACGCCTTCGTAAATCGAATGAATTCCTTCGTATCCACTTGCTTGTAGGCATACATTTGATAGTAAGCTTTCAAGTAAGCTTTGGCTGTTTCAATACCTTCATATTTGGAAAACAGCTCCCATAGTTTCAATGTAGGTTGAGCATATATATACATATAAATACCTGCACCTCCACCAAATTCAGAGAGGGATAAATTTGAAGACTTTCTGGCTGAAAGAATGTTCGCTTCTAATACCTTTGTTTTCTTAAAACTCGTATTCTCATCTAGATTTTCAGCATCCATCCGGAAGAGCGAGGCGGTGAACTCTGTAAATCCTTCATCTAGAAACCCTCCTGTATTCGGATCGTTTGATACAACCCCATAGAACCATTGATGAGCTATTTCATGCTCCAATGTTTGCTTAAATACCTCTGGGTCATCGAAATTGACAACCGTTACAATCCCCGGATACTCCATACTGCTTCTCGGCCCCACAAGAATATCGAGTTGATTGCGTGGATATAAGCCTAAAGTTTGTTCATAGTATTGAAATGCCTTAGCGGCATGTTCAATAGAAGCCTCAATCTTGGCTTCATCTCCTTGATTGCCGAACACACGAATTTCAGTTGAACCAACCATCTGTTTACGAACGATCCTATTCTTCATAATCGCAATGAACATCTCTTTGGTTCGTTTCACTTCAAAGCTGCCAGTCTCTGACGAATCATTCGATTCTCCTTCTGCCGAGGACACAAGTAAGTACTCCCCAGGAATACGATAAGAAACGTGAAAGTCAGTAAAGTCTGTTAAGTGTGATTCCATCACTTCCGAGTATGCTTGTTTATTCCATCCGTTATAATAATTTGCCAGCATGGGATAAAACTGAGCTAAGTAGTAATTATCACCGATCTTCGAGAAACGATTACCTGGTTCCGGCATAGTAAATGTATAGGCAACTTCAACCTTCACCGTGGAATTGGTCTGAAGAGGAGCTTGTAATGGAATCGTCAATTTATCCGATTCGAGATCAAATTTGCTCGTTTGTCCGTCTACTTGGATTTGTTTAATTTGAACTTCTGCTGCTGAACCTTCCACTAAATCTGACTTATTTTCCTCTGTGAGTGCATTTGGAATCATATAGAAGACTAGCCTATCCCAATCTTCCCTCGATTGGTTCGTAACATGAATGACTGCCTTCAAGTCAAAATTACCTGACGGATGCATTTCGAGAGACAGATCATATACCGCTTTACTCTCATTAGGTACGGTTTGAGGTTCAAAATCTTTCAATTCCCCAATTGTGGGAGAATGCTCTTGGATAATCATCGTTTGCGGTGTGTACGGTTTGGAACTAGCTGTAATGAGTTCAGGAATATAATCAAAGGCCAGTTTACCACCTATACCAACTACCACTAGACCGAGTACGGTGACAATAGCAAAAAACCATCGCTCCGTTCCTCGCCTTGACGAATAGATCTTCCTTGTCATTCCGGCTGGGAAGCCCTTCACTGCAAATTCTGCGGGAATCCACGCTGAGATCAGACCAATTATCATTGGTACCGCACAGATAGGTAATAGGTACAGCGCGTCTAGCCATGGAACAGATGCATACATGTAGAAGATAAGCAATAAACCAATCCCATACCCCAGCACTCCAGATAATAAACCGCATATCCATCCTTCAAGTAAAACAAGTCTGCGTATTGCATTGTTCCGCCAACCTGTCGATTTCAATAGAAACAATTCAACCTTACGTTCTGCAACATTTTGCCACACAATTTCACATGTTGTCAGGATGCAGATGATGAGTGTGATTGCGATAGCGATATAATGCTGCGGGCCGATCTGAATCGAAATATATTGACCTACCCAGCTTGTATACAACAAGCCTTTAAGCCTTAGCGAAATGAATAATAGTAAGACAAGTAGAGCCGTAGGCAGTGCGATGGAAGCAACAGATAAGGAATATCTGCCAATCTTGCCGAGGAAATGATTCAGTGCCATCGTGAACATACTGCTTGACCGTATCCATCTTCTGGACTCCTTCGTAATTTCACCTGTACGCATCGTTTCGTATGGTTTAATGCGTCCAGATAGCCAAGCAGGCCAGAGCGAACCAAGTACATAGACGATTAGGGCAAGCACTGCAAACAATGCAATCCGGGAAAGACTGACACCCAGCGACTCTTTCATTGCCATACCTATTACGCCAGATACGACTGACGCAAATACACCAAGTAATGCAGCTTCCTGCACAATCATCCGCTTTAGTTGCAATGGTCTCCAGCCTACCGATAGCAGCACTGCAAATTCCTTGCGTCTCATAAATAGCGACATCAGCTGCGTGGCCTGTACATACAGTACGGCAACAAATAAAATAAACAACATAATGATACTAAAACCCATCTGCGTTTCTTGAAAAACACCCGTCGTCACGCCAACCTTCATCCACATCTGTTCTATCCAACCAAGCGCGGATGTATCACCATTCGCTGGAACTTCAATTAATGTAGGATGTGGGGATGAACCCATGATTACATCAGTTATCAGACCTGTCTGCTGCTCTATTTCAGCAGCTACACGCTCTACTTTAGCTTGACTTTCTATCCCAAGATCTGTAATCCCGGCAACTTTGACGCGGATCGCAGATATAGCATGATCTCCAAGTATTGCAGTAGCAGCATCTATTGTCGTAAGATTCGTTGGCGGACTCGTCAACAATCCGAGCGGATTAAGTGTTGCCTGCACATTCTTTGGTGGATTAATAGGATTACCTTTCGGATCTAATACAAGCTGCGCAGTTGCTGCACGATACGTTTCTAGCGGCGTCTCACTCGCAGGATCTTTAGATAGTTTGAGTTTATCTGGGTCGTAGATTCCGACTATTTTGTATTTAAGGATATAACCATTGACGGGGCTATTAATGTCTTTAGTTTCAATCTCTGTATAAGATTTAAACGAGTTAAGGTAGATTTGAGAACTTCTTTGATTCCGAAATTCACCCATTAAAGGCTTTGCACGAAATGCGCTAGACCATTTTTCTATAAATGGACTTACTGCTTTCTCTAATAGCAATGGAGCTGGCTGAAGTAATAAATAATGGAAAGGACTAACACCTGCTTTTCCTTTAATATAAGGGCTACCAGTATAAGGGTTTATGCCAGTTAATGACCCAATATATGTTTCATATGCTTCCCTGGTGTGAAAAGTACGCTCAAGTATATTATTGTTCAATGCACTTATTTGATTAAGATAGCTTGCTCCACCATTGTCTTTCACTATCTCCATCGTTTTCTTAGCCTGTTCAGTTGAGTCAAATGGTAAATCCAACTTTTCAATCCGGAATGAACGTGTTTGATCAACAAATGGTTGACTATTAATAAGAATTGGTATCGTCCTATCCATTATTGTTGTGTGAGAGTCAACAGTAGACAATCCAGGGTAAATCATAGGAATGTCGTTTTCCACAAAATAACGGCTGTTCTCAATTGTTAACACAGCTTCGTCTAGTCCAACCAATCGGGCCTCCTGCTCTGGATCGATACCGACAAGTAATCGTTCTTCATGAAAGGCAATCTCATTCCTAAAATCGGTGGTCCCATATGCTTCGTACTTTCCATTTGAAGGAGCAACGTCTGACACAAAGCCTTTGGTAAAATAAAATTTTTCCTCAGATACTTCTTCATGAATACCGCTACTCGAGGTGGTAACAGTTGTTACGCGGTACACTCCATTATCAGGAACAGTCACTATATCCATTACCATTGTGTCTAGCGAATACCCCATAACCGCTAGTGGAGCTGCAATATCTACATCCGCGATCTTCTTAATTTTCTCATACTGCTCAACTGAAATCCCCCCGCTAATTCCACTTAGGAAGTTCGGCTCGAACAGCTTGTCCTCTTCCGTCACACTGCGCGAACCAGGTGGACGCACAACGATATCATACGAAGCTTTCCAGTTCTTCTCCAAAGTTTTAGAAACAGTACCAAAATTAGATTCCGTTACAGTCGACAAGAACGTTAATCCCGAGCTAATAATAAGGATACCAACGAGCAACAGGATGAACCGCTGTTTGTGCCGCCACCAGTTCCACCATATGAAACGAATCATAAGTGTACCGTTATATTACAAACTGTCTGCATCTCAGTACCATCATCAATCTTCGTTAAACCATGAATATGAATTGGACTCATAATAACGCCCCCTACGTCTGTTTATTTTCCAAATATTCGATTAATTATGTTCAGAACATAAATATTCGATGTAATTCCTATATCGGCTAGATCATAATAGTTTTACGATAAAGCATTGCAGTCA
Organism: Paenibacillus sp. P5_B5; assembly: GCF_056400365.1. Lineage (NCBI taxonomy): Bacteria > Bacillati > Bacillota > Bacilli > Caryophanales > Paenibacillaceae > Paenibacillus > Paenibacillus sp. P5_B5. The sequence continues at coordinate 66,107 of NZ_JBFULK010000003.1, read as the reverse complement.
ACTACGCAAGCCTTGTAAAATTTGCCACTTGTGCTATATTGCAATATAAGTAAACACATAGATTTGCAACGAGGAGATGATAATTGTGAATGAAATTCGTAAGATCACCGATCATGAGATTGGTCCATTTCTCCGATTAATGGGTAATTCGTACCCAAGTCTAGGTCTCTTTAACGAACAGGCACGCCATGTATATGAACAGAGAATGGTTTATCAATTTAATGAAGACGACTGTTCTAGTTTTTATGGGTATTTCCGTGAGAATGAATTACTAGGTGGTATGAAATTTTATGATTTTCAAATGAATGTGTATGGAACGAAAGTTTATTCCGGCGGAATTGGTCATGTGTGCGTTGACTTACTTCATAAGAAAGAACGTATTGCCAAGGAAATGCTCACCTACTACCTTCGCCACTATCGTAGTGCAGGTGCTAGTATTGCGATGCTTCATCCATTCCGTGTTAGCTTCTATAAACAAATGGGATTTGGACTAGGTCCCAAAATGCATCAATATCGTGTATTTCCAGCTAGTTTACCTAAAGGGCCTAAGGATCATATTGTTTATTTAACGCATCAAGATAAGCAGGACATTGTTGATTGTTACAATCGTTATGCGGATCTCACCCATGGTATGATGGAGAAGAATGATTTTGAATGTAGAAGATGGTTCGATGATGCTTCTAATTTATACGTTGGCTATAAACAAGGTGAACAGATATTAGGTTATTTAGTATTTAGCTTCAAAAAAGCGAGTGATACCAATTTCCTACTCAACGATTTGCTTATCAGAGAAATGATATATGAAACGCCTGATGCGTTATCGCAGTTATTGGCATTTTTGCGAAGCCAAGAGGATCAGGTGAACCGGATAATTTATAACACGCAAGACGAGGATTTCCACTTCTTATTAAGTGATACGGGCAACGGTGTCGAAGAATTAATGCCTCATGTTTCTCATCAATGTAATGTTTCGGCTATCGGACTTATGTACCGAGTTATCAACGTTCCGGGCCTTTTCACGCAACTTGCAGCCCATAATTTTGGTAGTCAAACCTGCAAGATGAAGCTTACGATCAAGGACAGCTTTCTTCCTGAAAATGAAGGCAGTACGTATATTCACTTTACTGAAGGCCATCCTGCTATTGCTGACTCAAGTGATTATGAAGTAGAAGTTACTATGGATGTCTCTGATTTCTCCTCACTGATTATGGGGGTAGCTTCTTTTAGAAGTCTACATACCTTTAAACTAATAGATCTGTCTGATGATACATACTTAAATACGGTAGCTGCAATATTCCGGGTAGATGTTAAACCTAGATGTACAACGCCTTTCTAAGCACAAGTTTCATACAGTCAATACTGGCAGTGCCAAAAGGGCAGCATAATGGAATGCTGCCCTTACATATTAGGATCAACTATGTCGTTCATGTCATGGAGATCAGGTGTATTCATCACTTTCTTCAGGGATCGATATGCTATCCCACCCAACAGCTACTTCTATTAATGGCTGACCACCGATCGTAATCGTAGTTTCTCCTATGATCGTTCCACCCTGCTTTTGATAGAACATTAAGGAGGAGTTATCCCTTAGCACCCAAAGCATCATCGTCTCATAGCCCTTTTCAAGGAAATAGGCCCTTATATGATTGAATAATTGTGATCCAAGTCCCTTGCGCTGATAGTTCTCTAAGAGATAAATGGCATACACTTCTGCTTCATGACGATAATCTTTATTTCGACTGGGGCCTCCATTCACAAATCCCACGATTACGCCTTGATCATCAATTACATAGGTTTTATTCTCTCTAGTCGAAGCATTCATGGATGATTCCCACATCTTCTGTCTTTGTTCAGCACTCAAATTCGATAGGTAGTCATTGGGTACGATATTGCGATATGTTGTTCTCCAGCTTTGTACGTGGACATTAGCGATTTGCTGTGCGTCTCTATAGTCCGCTTCTCTTATTTGCATATTCATATCTCCTTACTTTGCTAGCCTATTTAAATAATTCGATATCTGCCTTATATGATGTGCATCATCGCTATGTCATCACTTCATCAAATAACTCTTTTCATAAATGCAAATGACCTATACCTTGGATCGATACTTCGACTGGATAAATATGCGCCTTCTTTTGATTAGAGAAATACCATTCTCGATTTGTCTTCACTACTATAAATAATCCATTCTCATCTCCAAGGGCAGTGAACGTTTCACTTTCATCTCTCCAGCAAGATATTCCCCTCTCATTCATAGACCTTACGTAAGGAATCACTTCATCAGTAACAATTCCAATTTCACTAATACAAATCAAATCCGCAGCAGAGAATGAATGCGTAATGCCATTATTTAAATGATGTCTAGCTATAAATTCGACAATATTACCAGAAGGATCTTCAAAATAGATCGAATTCGCATTCCACGATTCAAAGAATATCTCGTCATCGCCATCTTCTGTAATTAAAGTTAATCTGGATAATGCCCAACTCTTTACCTCTTGGAACTTATTCTCAGGAATATTAATAGCATAATGATAGAATGGTGAGTAATCTTCTTTCGCCTCATCCGTAGAATTAAAAGTCAAATGAGTAGAACCAATCTGAACTGTAAAGCAATCCACACGGTCCTCTAATAACGTAAGATCTAATCTTTGGGTATAAAAGTCCTTGGTTTCTTCCAGTTTACCGGTCCATAATGTTACATGCTCAAATTGCATCTACTAGACCTCCTTGGAATTCCATTCATCGTAGAATTGATTCAAATAATCTTCCACAAATTGATGTCTGTGCGCCGCTAGTTCCTTAGCGTAATTCGTATTCATTAAATCCTTCAATTTCAAAAGTTTCTCATAAAAATGATTAATAGAAGTTCCATTGTTTTTTCTATACTCAATCTCTGATGTAAACTCCGTCGGTGTACTTTCAGGATCATGCATGAGGCGACCCTTAGCTCCCCCATAAGCAAAGGTACGAGCAATCCCAATCGCGCCAAGCGCATCGAGGCGATCTGCATCTTGTACGATTTGCCCTTCTAATGTTGTCATAGGAAGATTATGTCCGCCATTGAAAGACATGGTTGAAATAATATGCAAAATTTGATCTTTAACATTGGCATCTTCTACATGGTGTCCAGCCCAATTTTCTAATTTAGCGATTCCCGCTTCTTTAGATTCATTCAGCTTGACGTCCGCCACATCATGTAACAGAGCAGCTAATTCACAAATAAATGGGTTGGCTCCTTCTTTCTCAGCTATTCTGACTGCTAACTGACGTACTCGATGAATATGCCACCAATCATGACCACTGCTATCATGCTGTAATTGTTCTTTGACAAATTTCTCTGCTAATTCGATTATTTCATCTTGAGCGTTCATGAATTATTCCCCCCGGTACTAATCTCTCAATTACTTCCTAAGAATTCTATTTCAATTCTTCTTTACTATTATGTATCTAAGTATAGTATCTAGCACTTGTAGTCCGTCAAAATGATAGCGCAAACACAGACCATACCTTCAGATTTGAATCTATTGTTCCAATAATCACTCATGCCCTTTGTCCTCGATTACATGATTTTGCTCTATTGCAAGAAGATAGAATGCTGCCGTAAGCTCTTGAGGCACAAGTGGAATCAACCATTTCAAGTAGTCCTGTAGATCAGGATTGTTTAATAAGCGGTGATACAAGCAACCGATCAAGTATTTCTTATCCATCTGTTTAATCATTTTCTTAAGAATGGGTGTGTCCTTGATCTGAGCAAATCTAGAGAATAGCTTCTCATGCTCGAATTTGTCTGCCTTGTCGAACAACTTGAATAGCATTTGATTAAACTCTGTAAAATCATATACTGGTAACGGATCGATTTGAAGGATTTCAGCACAAACTTCACTGCCGCGAATGAGGTAATCCAGGTAGGATAGTTGTCGATTGCCAGTGTGCTCTGTAATACAAGAAGTGATGATGCTTTCGTCAACATTCTTGTGATATACCTTTTGGTTAACCATCAATGGAATATGAGCTTCAAACTTAGAAATAAGAGATACAAAGCTGCGGCTGATCGTATGATTATGCGCTTCTGCATCCTCATTCTTAAAGGTATAGCGAAAACCCTCATATTGACCAAAGACTTTCATAGCATCATTGTAGCCTAATTTCCTGTTCCTATCCAAAATAGGCTTGTTAAAGGATAGAATAGAACCAAGTGGCCATGAAGGACTAATGTAGGTAACAAAAGGCTTGTTCTTATATACAAAATCATTGTTATAGCTCAAATCTACAGCAATGATCTCATCAGCATTCATAGCAATAGCAAGATTAATGGGCAGATTATCATAATACCCACCGTCAATGTAGCTTTTATCACCTATTTTGCAAATTGGAAATGCAGGAAAGCAGGAGGCAGACGCTAATAAATACTGTTTGAATGTTAGAGGTTCGATTTCTTGTTTCGTTAGTTCAAGCGGTTTAAGAGAAGGATACTCAACTGTCACGAGTCCATAATCGATTTCGGAGTCAAGTATTCGATCCTCGTCAATCACCTTATCAATAAGCTGGATTAAGGGTGTTATATCTGCACCTTTGGAATTGATATACGATTTAAGAAATGCTCGGATCCGATCTTTCTGACTGAACAACGCATCCAATGAAAACTCTAAATTCATCCCATCTGTCATTACATTGTCGACTGTTATCGTATCCCAGAGCTCACAGGCAAGCTCATAATCCTTCTGTACCATAAGCGCACCGTTTAAAGCACCAATCGATGTACCCGTCACAATTTGATAATCTATATGCAGTTCATGCAAGGCAGCCCAGACACCTAACTCATAAGAACCTCGCGATCCACCGCCACCTAAAGCAATTGCTCTTTTCATCATTTTCACTCCATTTATTAAACATGATAGACAGAAGCAAGCTATTTATAAAGCTACTCTTGCCTTTCATTATATCACCATACTATTCTAACTCTGTTTTCGGCCATAATTTCTTCATAAGTTCACTTGAGATCGCTAAACCCTCCGCTCTATTATGAGCAGGTGCGGATATCACTAAACCATCAACTCCACTCCAACTACCGCTAGCTAATTTAGCTGGATCAGAACCTTCATGTTGGTAAACACAGATCGAAATTTCACTAAAATCATTATTAATATATATATCTCCATACGTATAAAATGGTGGGGTATCCTTCTCGTAACTATTATAAATCATGAGTCCAGGTGTATTTTTGCCAAAAGTGATCGTTAGTTTTCTTTCATGCTCTGGAATAGGGAGAGTTTCACCTTCGATATTTATCTTTCCTTTGAATGTTTTAACACCAGTCAAACTTCTCTGTAATGTACCAACGACCTCTATTGTTACCGGCCTTATATAGTCTTTATTGTCATTCCCTAATTGATATTTGACCCCTTCAACACTGAATGTGTATGGATTCGGATATGTGTAATAAAGAATGGAAACAAGGATAAGAACAAAAATACCAATTATCGAAATTACAATACTATTTTTCTTCATTAGTTTCCTCTCCTCCCTTCTCCATACAACAAAACCCACCCTCGGTGGTGTCCTAGGTGGGTTCGAACTGTGTCGTGGTGTTATTACCGATGTTTAAATTATACCTCTTAATCTTAATGTGTAAAAGGTGTATTTATCCTGGTCTCTACTGGCTTAATTCAAGTCAATCTATATGATTTGTTGCTAACTCCACCTCATCTAAATCTGATCTTGATCAGAACTTAACTAGTGATTGTTACACTTTCCTTACTAAATGCAAATAGGCATAAGGAGAGGAGAACGATCATGATTACTAGTATCAAACTAATTCCTATATTCTCTAGTTTACTACTTACCCTATCAATTATTTCACCACGAGATGCCGAACCGGAAAACGCAGCGACACCAGCTCCAGTACAAGTCTCATCACATACAATAGATGATAGTACACCAACTAATACGCAATTAAGTAATGTACCCCTCATTCAGCAAAATCCTGAATTACCGCGGGGATGCGAAGTAACTAGTCTTGCAATGCTATTAAATTATGCAGGCGTAAATGTTGATAAAATGGAGCTAGCAAGCGGTATTGCAAAAGTGGATTTTGACAATAACGGGTTAAGAGGAGATATGCGCGAAGGATTCGTCGGTAATATGTATACCTTCGATGAACCTGGATTAGGTGTTAATGCTCAGCCAGTATTTGAATTAGGATCCAAATATCTCCCTGATCGGTTAATCAATCTAACTGGGAACGATATCTCTGAGCTGTACAAGATGATTGATCAAGGTTCCCCTGTATGGGTGATTACAAATAGTAGATTCAAGCAACTTCCAGATGAAGAGTTCCTAACATGGCAGACTACAAATGGCCCTATGAAAGTCACCTACCACGAACACAGTGTTGTGATGACTGGTTATGATGATAACTATGTATATCTCAATGATCCACTTGACACGAATTCAGGCAAAGCAGTGGACAAGCATAACTTCGAACAGGCGTGGATTCAGATGGGTCGACAAGCCATTAGCTATAATTAAGAAGTTACTATAATAAAAAGGTAAAACCTTCACATCGCATGTATGAAAACTATCGCTATTGCATAACCTATTGTCTACTTCAAGAAGTTCAGCAGTAATTATTAATCGTGAAAGAAGACAATGCGGATGTATACGATTCTAGTAGTTGAGGATGAGAATATTTTACGTGAAGCAGTGACTGACTATTTTATCAATGAAGGTTATCAAGTATTAGAAGCAAGTAATGGGATCGAAGCACTGGAGGTTCTCAATGAACATCATACAGACCTAATTATCCTCGATATTATGATGCCTGAAATGGACGGATGGTCTGTATGTAGACGAATTCGGAGAACATCCGATGTTCCCATCATCCTATTGACAGCACGATCAGATGAAGAAGATACGCTCTTTGGCTTCGAACTCGGAGCTGATGATTATGTAACCAAACCGTTTAATCCTTCCGTACTCATCGCTAGAGCCAAAACACTCCTTAAACGATCAGGCGGAATGCGGCAAACCCTGGAGGGTGACACCATTTGTCTTGCAGGAATTTATGTCACCCCCTCTTCTCGATCCGTGAGTGTGGACGATCACCCCATTGATTTGACACATACAGAATTCGAAATTCTATACATGCTGATGGAACAGAGCGGAACCGTGGTAACTAGGGATGCATTAATCGTTCGAATATGGGGTTATGATTACGAGGGAGAAGAGCGGACCATTAATACACATATCCGTAATCTGCGGAGTAAGCTTGGAGATAAAGCGAAGCATATTGCGACTATCGTTCGGAACGGATACAAGTTCGTGGTGGAAGTATGATCAGAACTAGTATAACCGTCAGGCTGTTTGCTAGTATGGCGATCATGTTTACACTTGTCCTTGCACTGTTCTATATCGGTCAATCTATGTTCTTTAAGCAATTTTATTTAAACCGCCTTACAGACAAGGTTTCAACTAATTTTGAAGTATTTATTACCAAGTATATGGAACAGGAAGGTAACACTCCCTTCATAAGTAAGCTTAAGGAGGATTTCTTCAACGAGAACAACACATGGGTGGCGATAGTGGATTCATCCGGAACAATCCAAGATAGCGTGAATTATTATATACAAGGTAAAGTCGAAACAGAAATGATGGAGTCTCGACCACAGCCAAACAAATCCATGTTACTTCCAAGAACAAGAAGATCGCTCCCAGCTCTCACCCCACCAAGTGAGACTAAGCAATTACACATACCACTCAACAATTTTCTAATAGATAAAAAGGAAACAACGAGTATAGACCGAATATCCGTTAAACCAGGTGATCAACTATATATTTATGGCATCGAAAGAGACGGACAAGCAGTCCCGCTAGAAATTCATAAATTACGAGACGTATCGCGGAATGTGAATATACAAGATTTTCAATGGAAAAACGACCACTTGCTTAAGAGACTTACATCTGATCATAACATCAAGCAACCAATCGAATTATTTCATTCGATCATACGCGTGGAAGAAGCTAATCTTCCTTCAGATCATATTACCGTTTTGGATAACTATAACGACATATTAATTCAGAGCATTCATGATTTCCAAGCTGAGTTATTACTTCATACATCTGATTACGATAGTCAATTAAATATTGTTCATGAGGAAAAGCGCGGCTCTACGAAATTCGTTAAGTCCTTGCATCGAAATAATACACTAAGTGGTTACGCCCTAGGTGTTACGTTCCTGCAACCGATCAACGAGATTATTAGCATTTCTCGCGACTATTATATCTACGCCTATCTCGTGGTTTTTCTTCTCATTCTACTCATGACGTATTATTATTCACGTATCATTACCAAGCCACTGCTCCAGATCAACAGAATCACACAAAAAATGGCCTCGCTTGATTTTAGTGAAAAGGTTCCAGTACGTTCAGAAGATGAGATTGGAGCATTGTCATCTAGTATTAATGTATTATCGGATAATCTCAAAACACATATCAAAGAGCAACAAATTGTCAATGAGCAGCTTCATCGAGATATTGAGAATGAACGAAAATTAGAAACAATCCGCAAAGATTTTATATCTGCTGTATCCCATGAACTAAAGACGCCGCTCAGTATCATTCAAACCTGTATTGGTGTTCTTAAAGATGGAATCGCTCCAAAGAAAACCGAGTACTATTTTCACGCAATAGAGAATGAAGTACAAAGTATGGATGCTTTAATTAAGGATATGCTCGACCTTGCTAAGATGGAGTCTGGTACCTATACACTAACAACGGAGTCATATAGGGTCGTAGATTTAATCGAACAAGTCTGTCATAAATTACAGGTTAAAATAGACGAGAAGCATCTTAAGCTTATCTGGGATTCGGTGGAACATTGTGATGTGGCAATTAAACCGAGTTTAATTGAGCAAGTGCTCGTTAATATCGTTGGAAATGCAATTAAATATTCAGCATCTGGACAGTCCATTATTCTCTCTGTACGAAGGCATGGTAATCTCTCCTGTGAAGTCCACGTAGAGAATACTGGTACTCATATACCAGAAGACAAGTTACATAAATTATGGGATCCCTTCTACCGAATTGATGCTTCGCGCAATCGTAATGCCGGGGGTACTGGACTTGGATTGTCTATTGTGAAGCAAATTCTAGAACTGCATGGGTCAGAATACGGAGTGAGGAACACGAAGGAAGGAGTATTGTTTTATTTTACACTTCCCATTTGGAATGAAACTACGAACTTGAGTGAATAATCAGACATATGAATGTGTGATTTCTAGATAAACTATTCTAAATCTCGCGCTGACCCACTTAAGAAAGTCTTCATGAGTCTATTAGAGATGGCTAAAGCTTCATCCCTATTATGTGCTGGTGCTGATATCATGAAACCGTCGCCGCCACTCCAACTCCCACTACCAGAGTTAGGCTCATCTCGTATCCATACTGTTATTGTAAACTCACTTAGGTCCTTACCTATAAACATAGTTCCATAAATTAATAATGGTGGATTCCATTCATTCTGAAAGTAATACATAAGTCCCCCGCCACGAGTATCAAAATCAATCTCTAATTCTCTACTCTCGTTTGCTGTGGTAATGCTTTCTCCTTCTATAGCAATCGTTCCTTTGAATGTTTCTATCCCTGTTATACTTTTCTCCAGCGTACCCTTAAGATCAATCGTTACAGGTTTAACGAAATCTTTATTCTCAATGCCTAATTGATACTTAATCCCTTCCACACGGAATGAATATGACTTCGGATATAGGTATAAAATTAAGGCAATAAGTGAAAGTACCAAAACACTAACGATAGACAATACAATTATTATTTTTTTCTTCAACAGATCCCTCCTCTTACACTTCTTCCTTTAAGCTAGTCATTTTCATAAAATAAAGACAGCTACTTATAACGATAGCTGCCTTTGAATGAAGTAAGAGATCTTATACTATGCTTCTCGAAACAATTCTGTAGATAAATAACGTTCCCCTGTATCGGGAAGTAGTACAACGATTGTCTTGCCTTTATTCTCAGGTCTCTTAGCAATCTGTGCCGCTGCATAGGTTGCTGCTCCTGATGATATTCCAACTAATAAACCCTCAGATGTAGCTAAGCTGCGAGTAGTTTCAATTGCATCGTCATTCTTCACCGTAATGATTTCATCCACAATCGATCTATTAAAGTTATCAGGCACGAACCCCGCGCCTAATCCTTGAATTTTATGAACTCCTTTACTGCCACCGGATAATACAGGGGAATCATACGGCTCAACAGCAATGATTTGGACTGAGCTTTTTTTGCTCTTGAGTACTTCACCAACGCCACTAATTGTGCCCCCAGTTCCAACACCGGCCACAAATATGTCTACCTCTCCATCTGTGTCTCTCCAAATTTCTTCAGCCGTTGTCTGCTTATGAATTTCTGGATTGGCTGGATTATTAAACTGCCTAGGCACGAAGGAATTCGGAGTTGTTGCAGCGAGTTCTTCCGCTTTCTTAATAGCTCCTGACATACCTTCAGCTGCTGAAGTAAGTATGAGTTCAGTCCCTAGTGCTAATAATAGTTTCCTGCGTTCAATACTGAAGCTCTCCGGAAGCGTAATTTGGAGTCTATAGCCCAGAGCCGCAGCTGCAAAAGCTAAACCAACACCCGTATTACCACTAGTCGATTCAATGATAACTGTATCTTTATTAATCAAGCCCTTGGCTTCTGCATCTTTCAGCATTGCAAAGCCGATTCTATCCTTCACACTACCTGCTGGATTGAAGTATTCTAATTTCGCGATCAATTTAGCTTCAATGTGATTGAGTTTATTATAATTGGAGAGTTCTAATAAAGGCGTATTTCCAATAAGTTCAGTTAAATTTGAGTAGATCTTAGACAAGTATATTCCTCCTAAAATATTATTCCGATAAGTTCAGTTGGTTATATACTTACTCTAACATCAATTTTCATACAATTCAACATGATGATCGATAAATATGAACTAGTTAAATACGAGCTAGTTCCTTTTGATCAACAATCTAACTTATTCTCAGCTCTGCTCATCTAACTCATCTCTCCTCAATCATCATTTAACTATTTTTAAATCCCCGTTCACTTCAATTTCTAAACCGAATTCTTGTGTAGAACCCGAGAAATCAGTTCCATTATGCTGTATGCCGTGAAAATCAATTTCAACATCATCTTTATAATGTGGTGATAAATGAATAACACTTGATTCAAAACTAATTTCTGATGAATTGTACATCAAGATTGGTTTAACCTTAACTTCTTTTACATTGCCATAATTGAATAATGTGAGTGAGCAAACAGCTTTCACTTGATTACCTTCTGTTCGAATATTACACTCACTATTTTTCTTAGAATAATCGATTGATGTGATACTGTCTGAATTATTTTTTAATACAAACATGACTCTTTCCGTTACCAGTGGATAGCAAATAACAAACACTATGCAACCAATAATGATTCGACTCAGGATCTTCGGATATTGAGGTCGATATATTCGTACAGCTCCGCCAATTCCAATGAATAATACAATGTAACCAAGACATACAGACAAGTGTAACCCCGTCTGATTTTCCCCTGTCCATGGAGAAATTCCCATTGCTGTAAAAATACGATCTCCAAGTGAACTGTCCAAATGATCAAGCGCTAATAAGAATAAGGCTATAACGATTAGTAGGACATATAATTTATCCTTCTTCAGCATTGACACCTTCATTTCTATATCTTATTACTGAATTCCTTCTGTAAAATTGAGAACAAATAGGAATCATGAAAATTTCCTTTGTGCCACATATGTTCCCTCAAGTGACCTTCCTGCTTCATCCCAACCCGCTTCATGACTTCAGATGAACGAATGTTTTTTGGACGACACGTAGCGTATATTCGGTTGAGTCTCAAATCCTTGAAACCATAGCTTAGCATGGCTAAAGCAGCCTCCGAAGCGTAACCTTGCCCCCAGAAGTTCGGATTGAAACAATAGCCAATTTCACCATTATACTCATCAACATGTATGCCGCAACCACCAATTAATAATCCAGACTCCTTAAGAGTGACTGCAAATTCATAGTCTTTACGAGGATTCTGCTGCTGCATAGATATTATCTGCTCTAGATACCCTTTCGTATCATCTTCGCTATTAGGACCCCATATCATATACTCGGTTACTGCTACATCAGATGCGTATAAATGTACACTTGCCCAATCCTCTAATACAAAATCACGGATGATTAGCCTAGATGTTTCAATTTGCATTGAAAATCCTCCTTCTATATCTGAATAAGCTCTACAATGTTCATATCTACTTCAATTGACATTCAAAGAAGGCCAGCTTATCCTTCAGGCAATTTATAGTATATTACAATCAAAAATGTAGCTAATGGACCAAATAACATAGATATAAAAAACCAAATTAGCCCACTTCTATTCTTACTCTGTGCTAGTCCCGCATTAATAAGCGCTAGCGTTCCCCATCCGACGAAATAAGCATTATCCATATTCTATAGCTCACCTACTTAACAAATATTAAATTTACAAATATGAGAGTATTACAGAAACTAAGATCCCTAGAACACCAAGCAAAACTAATGGTGATCTTAAAGTTTTAAGAAGACCTTTCATCTGTCTATCCATTACATCCTTCTTATCATCTAATGGCAAACCATCATAACCTTGGATTACCCTAGGCCCAATAATTGTACGTAATGATAAAATGATAACAAGCCATATAATTGAAATTAAAAATATCCTATCTGACCATTCTTGCATATTCCATCTCCTCTTTTTGTTAATGTTTATCCACTTCTGCCAGAATCGACACTGTTACTAAATATTTAAGATATTTCATATTACCACCCATCGCAATTAATGACTTAATTTTCAGAAAATAAATTACCTATCACACATTGATTGTTTATAGGTTAAAACTATATTATTTATAAATTCCATATATTAGTTATTTTACCACTCTTATAATATGATGTCAGTAAGATATTGAGGTAAAGGAGATTAAACGATGAAAACCAATAATCGAGATGACGTGAAGCTGAAGTTTGATGAGGTTGCTCTAAATTATGATAATCAAAGGAAGAAATTGATACCTTGTTTCGAGGATTTTTATCAGATGGCAATTTCATTAGCAGAATTAGATAACGATTCTCCAGTTGTTCTTGATTTAGGGGCAGGAACAGGACTTTTTTCTAGTTATATTCTTAACAAGTATCCCAAAGCCAAATTGACACTTATTGATCTATCTGAAGCCATGCTGGATATAGCCAAAACCAGATTTCAACATCATTCTAATGTAGAATACATTGTCAGTGACTACACGAAATACGATTACACTGAGCGCTATGACTTAGTCATCTCCTCATTATCTATTCATCACCTACTAGATTCCGAGAAGCAAGAACTGTATCAGAAAATATTTTCCATTATGAAAGACAATAGTATTTTTATCAATGCAGACCAAGTTCTTGGTCTTACACCTTATCTAGAATCTCTCTACACATCTAAGTGGAAGAATTATGTTGAGAATAGCGGGCTAACCCAGCAAGAAATAACAGCTGCTTATGAAAGAACCAAATTAGATCGTATGACTACACTCGATCAACAAATCAATTGGTTACAACAGATCGGATATTCCGATGTCGATTGCATATATAAGTACTATAATTTTGTTGTCCTATTTGCTAGGAAATTGCATCCCGAATGATATACCCATGATTGAGTTCAATTTCTGTAAAGCCTGCCATATAGCGTTCTTGAAATCCGATCGGTATGTTTCTGCCCATAATAATTATATTTTGTACGTCGCTGCGATGATCTGATGGTAATAAAAACGATTTAGTATAGGCAAATTCTTCGCTTAGAGTCGTGTAAATGGCATTAATCAATTTATCATTCTCACCTTTACCCATCAGATTCATGATTATAGAACCACTGGGATCGAGCTTATCTTTAGTTATACTGAAAAATTCCTGTGAAGTTAAATGTAGCGGGGTCCCTTTATCAGAAAAAGCATCCAAAATAATGTAATCATAGGTATGTGGTTCCTCATCAACAAGAACTTGACGTCCATCACCAACTATTACATTGTCCTGGCTATATCCAAACCACTTCTTACTAATCTCAACCACTTTGTTGTCGAGCTCCGCTACTTTAAATCGCTTCTCTGAACAATGGCTAGCAATAGTTCCAATCCCATGTCCGATCAGAAATACTTCTTCGAATGAGGGGCTATTACACTCCATTAAGTGGATTATTGCACGAGGATATTCAAAAACAATGCGTTCTGGATGGTTCAAATCCATCGCACCTTGTATAGCATCATTAGAAAACTGTATGATTCGAAAATTTCCTTTCTCGTCATATAACTCTGTCGTGTCATAAACGGAAATTTCAACGCTTAGGCCGAACTCTTTGGATAGTAAATGCAAGTCATCGATCTCCTTCTAGCTGTCAGCTGCACTGATATAAATGATAAGTTTAACATAATGCTTCAATGAGCGCTAAGAGAAATAGGCAATTTAATAGTAAACACTGTACCCGAGCCGACCTTACTTTCTACATTAATATAGCCATTGTGATCTTCAATAATTTTTTGGCATAATGACAGTCCTAGTCCAGTTCCGTCTTCTTTGGTTGTATAGAACGGATCAAAAATCTTCTCCATTTCACTTGGTGATATTCCCTTCCCAATATCTCGTACCTGAATGGCCGCCATATCTCCTTCTCTGCTAAGTGTAAACTGTACATGACCTGGCTTTTCCATTGCTTGATAAGCATTGCGTATCAGATTGATTAATACCTGAATGATCTTATCGCGATCGATGAATAGCATCATATTCTGATCTGTAGCTTCTAATTCAATTATATGTCCACGTGATGTAGCTTCAGATTCACAGAGAGAATAAACTCTCGCCATACAGCTAACTATCTTCTCATTCTTCATATTGCTTGCATGTGGTTTAGAGAATTGCAAGAATTCCGCGGTCAGCTCGCCTACCCTCGTTATTTCTCCCATAATTACCTCATACCATGGCTCAATGTTATAGCCAGAGCTTTTGGACAACTGGATAAATCCTTGAATCGCTGTTAAGGGATTGCGTATTTCGTGTGCCATACCTGCTGCTAATTCGCCTACCATCTTCATTTTCTCAGTACGCGTCTGTTCTTCCTGTTGTTTGAGCCAGTAATCACGTCTCATTTGAAAAATACGATCTTCACCCGTATGGATCAGTTGTTGAAAAGTCGTAGCTTCCTGTGGGAAGAGAGTCTTACTATATGTCACCTGAATACCTAATTCCTCAAAATTCAACAGCTGATCAGTACACTCTTCTTGCGGCAAAAGGAGAGCAAACCGATCACCTGCATACCTGGATGCAGCTATATGATTTGGAAATCGTTTCAAGAGAGTAAGTGAGAAGCTAACCAATATCTCATTCGCAGTAGAGATGTCTTTGGCATTCAGTGACTTAAAATCATTGATATCAAACAACACAAAGAGTAATTCATGATTCGTCTTAATTGTCTGCTCTACTTTCTTCATATATCCAACGTAATTATAAAGACCTGTTAACATATCATGGTTGGTTAGGTAATCATTATGCTCGGTCAATTTCCTTCTTTCGGTTTCAATACGCAATATGTCGTGGAACAAACCAACAATGAGTATAGCAGATACGATATCTATCACAGTTACTAACATCGTATAAATCGAAATGGGGTCGACATAGGTGAAGCGAATCAATGAATATTGTAGGATTAATAAGATACCAATTGGAATCGTATCCCGAAATCTACTTTTATGCTCAATCAAGCTGATAGTTAGAATATAATACAGTAATAAAGACCAATTTAGCTGGCTAGAGAAATGGAATACCCCTAAAAAAATGAATTGAATTCGTTTAAGCCACGGGTACTTGTGATCGAGCGCTATACTTAAATATAACATTGCAGCAGGGATCAGCATGAAGACAACATTCGTAGATTTATTAAGCAAGACAGAGGAGATTATGATGAATACTAAGATCAGTGGTACGCAGATTAGTTTGACACTTTTAATGGACAAGTAGAATCACACCTCATTGATAGATATTCGTCATTATTTACAATATTCTATCCCACATATTCTCTCAATTATTTTAATTTCCTCTGTTTCTTACAAGTACTTTTTATAAATGTGCTCTCGTTCTAGCTAGTAAGCTTAAATAACCACCAAAAAAAACTTCCGATTAATTCCATAATTTTTTAAACCAATAAGTAGGAGAATCCATAGGTTCTGAAACTGCATGTATATAGAATGCTTCAACCTCTTTGGGATCCGTATGGAGTAATTTATATGGGAAATCATATGTTTTCGCAAGATTCACTATAAACGATTGGCAGTTGCTATTCTTATTCAATTTACTGTTCATTAACCTACCTACAACATAATCTAGCATCCCATCATGATCCTGTGCTAGGTTAGGTAAATTCACCTCCACACCCCCCTCCTTTGTTGGGAAGCAGAATACGATTGCATCTTTCCTATAAGAATAAAAATCAGCTCTTTCTATCCAATTTCCTTCGATGGAATAAGAATTCTGACCATGTTCATTTACCTTTAATGAGAGTGATTCTGGTGTTGAATTATGAAATACATAATAAAAAATAAAAATTGGGGCTGCTATAACCAAAATTGGAATACTAAAAAAAATGACGGATAGCCATTTGTTCTTCTTTAGCATAAATACTCCAATCCCTATAGAGCCTACACAAATAATGATGAAAATCAAAAAGCCTAATGCAAAAGTCAAAGTTCATTGCACCTCTTTACATTAAACAAACCAAGTAATCCTTATTTAACTTTGATCCTGAATGTATCCTATTTTCTTTAATACAAACTCTGTAAATGAATTGATATTGGAAATTGGTTCTTCTAGTGAAAAATATCTTAATTCTAGGCCCTCGTCATCATTAATAACAGGGTTCCCTTCAATTCCAATAGCTTCATATACGGCCATTACATTATAGATCTCGTCTCCATGCGGATACTTATAATACATATCCCTTCCGGAAAGAACAGTAATAAATTTCAATTCTTTAGCCTTTAACCCCGCTTCTTCAAATAACTCACGAGCTGCTGCTTCCTCCAATGATTCTCCTAATTCTAATGAGCCTCCAATTGTACCCCAATCATAACTATCCGTTCGTTTTTGGAGTAATATCTGATTTTCACTATTGAGAACAATGACACAAGCACCCGCCATAATTAAAGGCTTCGTCCCAACAAACTTTCTTAAGTCCATTATGTATCCCATAACAATACCTCCGTGATGTGTAATTATGTAGTCTTCGCGATTGATAGCACCTATAGAAACGAATTTCTAATTAATTTAACAAGCTCATTTTTTTCCTGATCAGGAATACTCTCACATAATCGAGCAGCTGCAACTGGCACGATCCACTGGTTTATTTCTTGATTGTTCAGTTTGGATTCCTTGTTGTATGCAATCAGGTATCTGTTTAGTAATTGTTTTCTTATACGGGAGATCATGTATTTGATTACTCTAGGTATCTCGTCTGGCATTGTTCCAAGTCTAAGAAGTAATACAGTTCGAGCAACATCGCCTGCTGGATTCCCAACCATACCCGTCATCCAATCAATGATCCATTCGCGATCACCTAAGATAATATTGTCAGGATGAAAATCCCCATGACAAAGTTTAGAATCTTCACGAAGACTACTTAAATATTCAATAATCTTTTCTTTTTCTTGTAAAGATAGTATAGGCGCCTGTTCAATTCTTTCCGTTAAAATTTCTTTCTGTTTCGGCAAACCTGATACAGACTGTTCATGGATATTATGATGTACACGGGCCATTCTCACTGCCTCTTTGCCCACAGACCAAGGCTTCTCCGAAATAGATTTGAGCATCGTCTTCCCAGATACTCTCTGGTATACAATCCCTTTACGTCCATCGTAATCTATGATTTCAAATGGTTCAGGACTTGCAATTCCAGCATGATAAACACTCATACTTATTTTAAATTCAGCCTCGACAAAAGCTACTGGAATGTATGATCTGTACAGTTTTAATACTCGATCTTGATCATAAGTAAGTATTTCAGCTGTCCTACCAAAGGCGATTACTTCATGTCCCTGTTTCATAATTGATTCTCCTCATTTTATATATTTCTGATTCCGGTCAGCATACCCATATTCTTGTTACAAGCTTTAATTGATTCTCTTCTATTTCTAGCTTATATATATCTGGCATCGTAGTGGATTCCCAGAAATCAATATCATATTTATGATCAAAGTAATTCAGCATCAGCGTCATAATATCACCGTGAGTCCCTATAACGATTCTTTTTCCACTGTTATCTGACAGAATCTGTTGTAATACTCGTATTGCTCTTTCTTGTGCCTGCAAGCTTGATTCTCCATCTGGAAATGCATAATGCTGATCTTCATATAATCTTCTCTTTGATTCATAAAATTGTTCCTTAGAAATGACATGCTCTTCTCCTGCTAATTGCCTTTCTCTTAAATCTCCTTCCGATCGAATCTCTTTGCCTAATTCATTAGCTAACTCTCTGATTGTAAGAATCGCTCTCTCATAGGGGCTAGAAATCAATAGATCAATTTTCTCTCCCACTAATATTTCCTTGACCTTGATTGCATCCAGCTTCCCCTGCTCCGATAATCCTCTTGTTAATTCCATTCCTTGAATAAAAGGCGATTCCGCATGCCTTACAAAATAAATGACTGTTTGTATAGTATCCACTTCCTCTTATGTCTTTGCCTCTATTAAAAAAGAATGTACTCATCCAGTTTAGATTACCATATTAAGGAATATACATCCACTAATTCTAATTTGAATGAATTTCTGACTCTAAGAGATATCAACAAAAAAGCAGGAGCGCTAGCCCCCGCCTTGTTCGATCTATAGTCAAACAACAATTTTATAACTGTGCAACAATTCGTTCAGCTGTTTGTTCGCCATTCGCGATGCAATCTGGAATCCCGACGCCATAATATGAGCATCCCGCCAGCATAACATGGGGATAGGTTATTTCTAATTTCTTTTCTAAGGATTGAACGATTTCATGATGCTTCATATGATAGTTTGGCATGGACTCATGCCATTTGGTTACTTTATGCATAACTCGTGTAGAGGTGATTCCAAGGCTGCTTTCAATATCTTGCAGGGCAACTTCAAGCAATTCTTCATCCGTATGTTTATGCAAGGATTCATAAATCGGCTTTGAGCTTTTGTAAAAAAGTCTCACTAATAAATTTCTGTTACTAGATGTATGTTCCCATTTACGACTTGTCCACGTACAGGCATCGCAAATTAAATCACTATTATCCGTAACGATGAAGCCAGTCCCATCTTCAGGTAGTAGATGATCCGGAATATTAAATCCGACGTATATACTAATCAAGGAGCTATTCTTGAATTGATTAAAGTCTTTATCAAGCTCCTTATCCTGCAATAAAGTTTGGGCAACTGAATGTGGGGTGCTGAGTACGACGAAATCTGCTTCGATGTCTCGCTCGTTAGCTAAAGTAATCTGATATTTCTCATCATGCTTCTGGATGCTATCAGCTTGTACACCTTTAATGAACTCTACTTGGGTTAAAAGTTCCTCCATCCTGTCAATTAACGACGAAACGCCATTCTTGAATGACAGGAACTTCTTGTTTCCATTCGCTTTAAATGTTTCCTTGTTAGCATAAAGACCTTGAATGATGCTGCCGTATTCATTTTTGTAATCCAATAAATAAGGAAGAGTAGAAGCAATCGTCAGTTCATTAAGCTTACCGGAGTAAACGCCAGATAGAACTGGTGAGATTTGTCTTTCAACAAGTTCCTTTCCAAGAAAGTTCTCTAGGAACAACCCAATCGAATCGTCCTTGGTGAACGTTTCATTCTTCGTATAGAAATCTTTGAGAGCCGCGACTTTTCCCTCTGCTGAAATCAGATCACTGTTAGCCAATGATTCCAAACTGAGTGGGATACCAAACACAGCATCTTCCGGAATACGCTTTAACTCGCCGTCCATATGAAGAAAGGATACACCGGTTGCGTTATATACGACATCTTCACGTAAATTTAGTTTATCTATAAAAGGAGCTACATTTGGTTTGCGAGCGACAATAGAATCCGCGCCGGTTTCCATAATAAACTCGCCTTCGCTGACCGTATTTATTTTGCCACCTAATTTAGCATTGGCTTCAATTAATATTATTGACACATCCAAGGCTTTCGCCTGAATCATTTGGTTCAGGTAGTACACAGTAGACATACCCGTAATACCTCCACCGATAACCGCAATTGTTGTCAAAGTAATGTCTCCTCAAAGAGCAATTTAATAAGGTAAGTATACCATAATGAATTATTTCTTTCTTCCGATATACAGCAAATGTGAAGAAGCACCTAAAATATAAGGATTTTCTGCAGCCTTCATCACCACTTGTAGAATCCCTTCATACTCTTCTTTACCTCGACTTTGCCAATAATCCCACTGTTCAGTCTTCATTCCACCTGCAATGCTACCTGAAGCTATCAGCTTGAGACTTTCGAACCCGTGATTATTCATAAAAGGATTGATATCTTCTATATCAAAATAATAGGCCCCTGTGAATCTTCCTTCATCACTATGATTGAATAATCCTGTAGCTGTAAAATTATTGATACCCTCCAAAGTATGATTAGGCTTCCAGTGCTCAGGCCACATCAATGATGTTGTTAGATGACGTATTCTAGACATGAATGCTACAAACACAATTCCATCTTTCTTCGTAACTCTGTGCAGTTCAGTAATCGCCTTTATTCGATCCTCTTCCGATTGCAGATGATATAAAGGCCCTAACATTAAAGCACCATCAAATTGTTCGTCCTCAAACATATTCAAATCTCTTGCATCAGCTATATGAAAGCCCTGGAACTTATCTTCAAGTTCCTGTTCTTTCGCTTTTTCTTGCGCCAGATCTACAAGTTTAGGAGTTAAGTCAGTTAAAACAACGTTATATCCCGACTTCGCCAATTGAATGGAGTACTTCCCAGGACCCGCACCATTATCTAAGATCAGGCCTTCTTGCGGTAAAAATTCTTTAATAAAATGAAGGTTAATCATAAATTCAACAGGTTCCCTATCGAGTCTTCCCCATTCATCAAAAGCACTGTAAAAGTTAATGATATTCTCCATCATAACACCCCTCAATTTTTCAAAAATACGTTCCTCTAAGTCTCTAAAAATTGTACTATTTCCTTATTTATGATCTCTGACTGCTCGTGGTTAATTGCATGGCCAGCGTTATGAATAATCTTGTAATCCATATTATTTTCTTTTAATTTGGTTATCGCTTTTGGGTAATTCTATTCGCTTATTCACTACACCGAATAAAATTAATGTCAGCCACTCAGTGGGCAGGCAAAGTCTAATATCTCTTTCTCTTAAATACACAAATGATATCCCTTGAAGCTCCTTGAGATTGGCTCGTGTCAAAGCAAGAAAATGAAGTATTTGTTAACTTGATCAATAGAAACTTCACAAAAAATACACATAAGGAGTATTGACAAATAATTATTTTTATGATATAATATATAATTTTATTATTTACGAACTTCTTATTGTTTGATACTATACATTCACGATGGTCAATAAATCAACTTAAGGAGGAATTGTAGATGTTAATTGCAAAAGGAATAGAGATCTTAGAAGTTTCAGCAAACATGATGGGGAGAATCGAAACTATTCACCCTACATTGATCTGGGACACAGACAATACGATCCTAGTGGATACTGGATATCCGGGTCAAATGCCAATTCTCCGTCAAGAAGTAGAGAAAGCAGGGGTTGTCTTTAATGAGCTGAATATAGTAATTATAACACATCAAGACTTAGACCATATTGGGAGTTTACCGACTATTCTGAGTGGGGCACCTCACGATATCGAGGTTTTAGCAAATGAAGTAGAAAAGTCCTATATTCAAGGGGAGCAAAGAATTCTCAAAATTACTCCAGAATCCATTGACCAAGCAATGAACTCTTTACCGACAAACGTTCCAGATGAGTGGCGCAAGGCATTCAAACAAACACTTGAAAACCCACCCAAATCAAAAGTCGATAGAACAATTGCCGACGGAGAAGAATTACCTTACTGTGGAGGTATAATAATCATTAACACTCCCGGACACACGCCTGGGCATATCAGTCTGTACCATAAACAAAGTAAAACACTTATTGCTGCAGACGCTATGATCGTTGAAAATGGCGTACTGCTTGGTCCTGATCCGCAATTCTGTCTCGATGCAAACTTAGCCATAAAATCATTGAAAAAGTTTACACAATACGATATAGAAACGGTAATCTGTTACCATGGTGGTTTGTATAAAGATAACATAAATCAACGCATTGCAGAATTAGCATACGAGTTAGACAAGGAGTAAATATTGCAGATTACAAGCTTTAGACCAATTACTTCATTATTCTCATCAAAATATTGAAGACATCCACCCAATATAAATAAGGTTATTACCTCTTCTTCCTCTGTAATTAATGTATGAATATCACCAGGTGGTTCGAAAATGAATGTCCCAGGTTTAGCAACCCAGTCCCGTCCTTCATAATTCCATTGCCCTTGAATATTGTAGCCAATAACACATCCACCTGTATGTCTGTGAGCAGTTAATGTTTTATTGCCTTTGATCTTGAATAAATAGGTCCAGGTTCCTGTAGCTAAATCAAACCTTAAAGGTTTAAAATAACAATTTACTTACTTCCCTTCATTAAAGGGTATCCATGGTAAGTCTTCAACATTAAATATCCTTTCTGGCAATTGTAATTTTTCCGCTAATTTTATTACTTCTTCATTAATGATCATGTAAAAATACTCCTATTCTTGAACATATAATTTAGACCTGAATATACAGTTAGCCCAGTAGCTACAAACATTATGATTTGATCCAGATACCAACCCAAGACTTAATTGTGAATATTCTACCTTTTATTCCAAATACGTAAAAGAATCATTGAGATATAGTCTTCATATCCAAACTAACTAATAACTAAGTATTTAGGATCTGCCTTGATTTCTATTATTAGATTCTCTAATTCTTCTTGTCTTCGTTTACTTGTATTGATTAAATATTTACTATCTATTCCGGAATTGATGAATTCCTCTAGTAATACAACACTTCGTTCTCCCATTTGGAATTCCAAAGGACGCGACTTATCTCGTACAGTCAGAGTTTCCACATCAGTAACTAGAACGACATATTTAATTCTTACATTGAGATCACTTAATCTATTGGTCAAATTCTCAACATCAGTTGGAAAAGTTACATAATCTATCACGACATCATAATTGCGACTAACTAAATTTCTTGCAAGGCTCGCAATATTCTCCCATATTAACATGAGCGTTTCTTGACATAGCCAAGGTTTACCTCTTCCATTAACAGGTATATGACTGATATCATCACCGGAGATATAGGAGCTTCTTGGAAGCGATTCAACTAATTTTTTAGAAGTTGTTGATTTTCCTACTCCAGCTGGGCCAGAAATTACATAGATCGTTGGTTTCATCTCATTCAGAAAGTCCAAACGATAGACTACTTCATCATCATAAATATCGCCAGTCTCTGTAAAACCATACTTTTTATAAAGATATCTAGCAACTGTGTTGTCAGCGTTTACCGTCAAGTTCAAGCATATACTATGCGGGAATCGCTCCCTAATAAAATCGACCACAGCTTTTAAGGCCATCATGCCGTATCCTTTACCTTGATGTCCTTCGTCAATCATGAAACCATTCATCCAGTAGCACCAATTTGTTGTAACATCAAATGCCACCATCACAAAGCCAACTAAATCATCATTACTGTATAGGCAAAATGGTAAATACTCGTTCTCATCGCCATCAGGGCGAATATGCACCTTAGCCAATGAAACAGCAACAGAAGGGACAAAATATTCTTGTTGTTCTCGGACTTTTAAATTTAAAGCCTCCTGCCAGTTATCTCGCGTTGTTGCTACTAATCGAATCATAGTAATCTTCCATTCTTGTTGAATTTTCAATTGGTTCTTCATTAACCACTTTATGTCTCTTCTATAGTAGTTATATGTTATTTCCCATTATCTGTATTCTGAGTTATCTCTCCGATCTTCTCTCAAATGTCTTCATGTTTAATCTTCTTTCGGGTCACAGTTCATTATACCAAAAAGAAAGTGTTTTTTATTCATCAAACCCTATATTAAAACAGCATTAATCTTTTTTGTATCAATGGTTATATGCTGTTTTACAGCTGCGAAAGTTGAGTTATTAACTATCAGATATTACCTTCCCATCAATAGTGGTACCAAGGATTGACTCTAGTTGCATATAATATTTACTATTTTTATCTGGAGTAGCATACCAAAAAATAGCTCCGTCGCTAGTTTTAATTTTTTCTGCTACTTTCTTAAATGATTTGTTAGCAATTTTAAAGTTTACCTCAAGTTTCTCGATCTGGTTATCGTTTATCTTGCCCCATAATACTTGAAAATTATCTTTATCACTTGCACATTCAAGCTGACTCGTTGTTACGTTTGTTTCACTGTTAATTTCAATATTACCCCCAGAGCAAATAGAACCACTTTGGCTAACATGACTTATATTATATCCAAGATTATTTGTATATATGATAAGAGTACCACTCACAATTTCCTTTTGAGCTATTACACTTTTATCAGCCTTAAAAGCTTGAAGTATTTCTTCGGATAATAATTTTTCGGTCTGCTCACTCTTACAACCTGTTAAGAAAATAATAAAGAATATCAAGCCAATTAAACCTTTACAATGTTTCAATACAATTTCCTCCCACTATGCTATTATTTCGATCCCAAGAAAAGAAATTCACGCTCTCTATTGCATGATCTCCTTTTAGTGTATATTACTTATGCAGATCAAAAGTGTCTATGACTTTAGCTATGTCACCATACTTCTCAAATAGAATTGCTGCAACTCCCGATACGACAGCTGTTGCATATGACGATCCAGAGGCTATTTTATAAGCTTTAGAATTATCGGAATTTAATGATTTTATATCAACCCCTACTGTATCTAATTCGGGTTTACAAGCACCTGATAATTCCCCTTTACTAGAAAAGTAAGCAACTTGGTCGTCAAAAACATTATATGTGTGTTGATTATTGGTATACCCAACGGAAATAAAATCAGGACTACCTGAAGATATCCGGATTTACTCTTATCGTATTCTCCTCACATGCTCCTAGTAATAATAGACTGAATACTGGTATAAAGAGCATTGTTATTCTCATATGATCCTCATATCAACCCTATTTAAGCTTTGCCCTAATGAATATAACTACAAATAGTATCAATGATAAGTATGCAAAATTGAGATTAAACTCCGAAAATCCGAGAGCGTCCGTAGGTCTATCAGCGAAAATCCGATAACCATAATAGAGGTAAACTATGATTAGCAGAATTATGATTATGTTTAGGATCTTTTTGATCATCATATCCACGACCTTTTTGACTTTGTGCTTACAAATTTCATTTCAGGTTATGTATAATAGCATAGCTTCGTTATTTTTGGATGCTTGTATATAGTAATTTTTCACCTCTTCGTAATAAGTAAAAATGTACTCCTGATCGCCTTGTTCTCTCCAATCTATAGATGGATAAATATCTAGTTCATTCATAAGATCTGGATCGAATCTGTTCTTAAGTTCATTCTCGCTAAGATTAGATAAACAAGAAGCTACGCTTGAGACTTCTTCTTTTGTTAAATACCTAACGGGTCCAAACCCCAAATCTTCCCCCATCTCAGTTCCACCCAATATCACATTAAATAATGGTAAATCTCCTTCCCAAGCACTTTGATTTAAAATAAAATGAATGGCATGCCATGCTTTGTCTATGTCTAGTGAACTATTCTCGCTATCGTCTTCATCATAAATGAAATCAATTAAACTCTCTGTCCCATCTAGTATTTTATCAAGAGTTTCCGTAGAAATTTGTTTTAAGTTTGCTGTCATCCCCATAAATTTCACCTGTCTTTAATATTTTTTGGTCTTGCAATAGGTTCACTACACAATTACTGGATCAATAAATTCAGTCCACTGCATCATCGGTTCATTAGCCGAATTTATGGTTAACGTTCCAACATACTGACTCACTGTATTTATTCCTACTTCAAAATAATGCTCTAGCATTGATTTTATAATCCAAGGCATCTCCAGCGTATGAATAATTTCTATGCCTCTTATTTGCATATTCACTCCTTCATATATTGTGTTGTCCCATAATTCATAAACGCTTATATGTTAATTATTATTGCTTATTTAATCAGGATTCTTTATTATCAAATCGGAATACGAGTTTATATCCATCAAATGTTTCACCAGATTCCTCGAAAAACTTTCCAACTATATATTTATTAATCGTCTTCCTCCAGAATTTTTGTCCAATCACGTTTCGTTCAGAAGGATTGGTGAACAATTCCCAATTGCCAATAAATTGATCAAATACCTTAATCGCAGCGGATTCAGCTATTCCCTGACCTCTGTATGGTTGTAAAAGGAAAAAATCATTGACAAAATAATCTATTCCCTTTGCACAATGTGGTGGTGTAGCTATTAGAATAAATCCTGCTGGTCTCTGATCCACCATTATCACAAAAGGGTATAAACAATTTGGTTTTTCCCACCATATACTTTGGACGTCGTATTGATCACTTAAGGTCGTAAACTCATCACTATCTTCATAAATGCCATAACGATTGGGATAATTACCGTAATGCCCAGATAAGTCATACAAGTATAGTGGATATAAATTCTTGATTATATTGGATTGGTTCTTATCTGTTAAAATAACATCGACTTCCATTACGAGGATCAAACTCCTTATCAGATCAAATGTGTTTAATAGCGTTACTGTGAAATTAATTCTTTATTACATCCACAATTAATGATACAAATCCTAATGACCCATTTTGATTTCGATGATCAAATCTTTTAGATCTATAGATAAAACCATCTTCTGGGTTCCAATCATGATAATGAAATTCTCCATCTTCATCACAGTATTCAAGGAGAACGACTTGAAAACCAGCTTCCTCAAACATCTTCGTTATTGTTTTATAATTATGTAAAATCTTATGACTTGCAGCTGGATGATCTTGAGGTCCAGGTCCTCCTATTTTGACTATATTGAGGTACTCTTCGTTTGGAAAATAACCATCAGGAACAGCGCATCTGATATAGCCTCCTGAAGTCAAATATTCATGACAAATCCTAGCTGCTTGAACACCTTCTTCATAGGTCAGATGCTCCCAAACATGTTCTGATAATATCGCTTGGATTCTTCTATCAGGAAAGCTTTGTTCCCAGTCCTTCTTTTGGAGTAAATCTAATTCATTCATTTGAGTTTGAATCCATCCCGGATAACTCTGAGATGAAGCCCCAATAATAATCTTAATTGGATCAGTTGAAGGAATATGCGAGATATTAATCAAGGGTCTGGTTCTCCACCTTTCTCCTATCAACATAATAAGGTCCACACTGATCCTCATGTGTCTTTACATAAGTCCAATTAAAGTTCTTGTCTGTTACGTAGACATCATCTTCAGAATCGAAGTATTCAGCTCTTAATTCCTCTGCTTCTTCAATATATAGCGCATAGTTATTTCTCTGATAGAATACATAGCAGCCTTGTTTACTAACTTCATTAAATTTTATTCTGGCTTCTTCATGCTTAACGTGTGGTAATTTTTCAAAACTGAAAACATGCCATAAATATTGGTCTGTGCGGATCTTCCTTTTATCATCGATTGATACTTCTGAGGCAAAATTCGTTTCCCAGCGAGATCGTAAATTTAATTCACTTTCATTCAATTTACTTACTCTTATTTTCTTGTTTAATAAAAATCCGAATAGATTTGTCTTCATAAAATGATCTTCCTTATCTTATGGTTTAGTTCTGATCCTTACGCCAAACTGCACCTGGACAAGGTGTGAAGCCACATTTTTCATAAAATGATTTGTGCTGTTCCTGATAAGTTACTGTTACTATAGAAATTCCCCGATCCTCTGCCTCTTGAAGTAATCTTCGAACCAGATCCTTGCCAATTCCCTTGTTATGATAGTCCGGATGAACAATAACGTCTTCTAAGTAACCGTGCTCGATTCCAGGACCCGCTATATAACCAAATGCTATTAGCATTCCTTCATCGTTTCTTACTCCTGCCCAAAATAAGCATTTCTCAAAAAGCATTGGATAGTCATCCTCTCGGCGTGACCAACCAATTGCCTCTCGTAAATGTGGAACTTCATGATTTGCTATGTCTTCATTAATAATAATTTCATAATTTGGTTCCATTAAAATACCAGCCTTCGATTAGTATACGTTTAACTTACCTGATAAGGTTGTAACAGCTTGACCAGATAGAATTATTCTCTCGTGCTCGACCTTTAACTTCAGTGTACCTTGTCGTGCCGATAATTGAATTGCACTTAGGTTGTTTTATTAATCAGACATTAAGAACTCCTTCTTTAAAAAGATTTATCTTTACTCAAATACAATTTCGTCACTATTCTTCGTACTGGAGAACCACCTTAACACATTATTATGATGGTTAATAATCTGAGATGCTGTAAGGCCATCCGTATTCCATGTACTATGAGCATCCTTCACAAGGGTTACATGATAGCCAAGACTAAATGCCCGTCTACAAGTCGTATCTACGCATATTTCAGACTGTATCCCCGTTAGAATAAGTTTAGTAATTCCTCTGCTATCAAGCTCCTGTTGGAGTGTAGTTTTGTAAAAAGAGTCCGGTGTTTCCTTCTCAATTATTATATCTGTACTTATCGGTGCAATTGAAGGATGAATATCCCAGCCTGGTGTTCCAAGCTCTAATGGTGTTCCAGGTCCTGCATTATGCCGTATATAAAATATAGGAACCCCCTTTGATCTAGCATCTGTAATTAGTTTTTGAATTTTCGCAAGTAATAGTTCACCTTGATATACCGGATCAGCCTCATCAAACATAAGGACCTGTACATCAATTATTAAAAGGGCATTATTCGTTGACATTAATGTTAACCTCCTTTTTTTGGTAAATTCAAACATCCTTCTAATTGAAGCAATTATATAAGTTTGTTATCATATTATTAAGAAAGACCAAGTGCGCTAACACTCGGTCCATACAATTGGCTTGGATGGTAATTTCCCTTCAAGTTATAAGGAAACGAAACCCCACCTTCGGCTGTCAATCTTAGGGTGGGATTTTTATTTTTTCTTGTTGCTGTTAATGTATGTTAAAAATGCAAGGATAAACATTCCGAAAAGGAACATAATCGTCAATGCATCTTTTACTTCCATGGCATCAACTACAAGCTTTCCAAAAGGAAAGCTGCTTCGTAAGCAGGGAAACCATGCCCACCCAAGATTCAATTATACTCATATTTTACCTTATTTTACCTATGGGTACAAGCGTTCTTATTAAGTGAATCGATCTTCATTTCTTCACAAATCTATATCCTGTAATATCAAACCCCATCTTCTTATAAAATTCATGTGTTTTCATTATTTGTCTTTAAAATACCTTTGTCCTGCAGCTTGCCAAGCACCATAAAATTGTTCAACAGACGAATATCTCTCGGATTTATTTCTTTCTATAGCACGACAGGCAACATCATAAAGCTCTTTTCCCGCTTCCCACTTCGTAAATGATCGATCAAGTTCTCCACCAAGTAATGCAAAAGACACTGCTCCCATATTAAACACATTCGTGCTCTCATTAATTTCTGCTCCAAGCTCAAATTCTTCAGGTGACATAAATCTTGAAGAACCCCAAAGCCTTCCCATCAAATTGATATAAGGTTTCCTCTGATAATAGTCAATATCGCAAATTTTCGTAACATCGTTCTCAAAATCATAAAGAATGCTACCATCATAAAAATCAATAGCAACATACTTTTTCTCCTCCACAAATACATGAAACGTAAATATACTGTCTAATGATAGTAACCGTTGTTCAACAGGTAATTGTCTAAATTTGAAATACGGGGAATCAGGGTGACTGTATTTTGCTGGTGGTGGATAAGACCAGTGCGGGTGCAGACATTCTCCATCAAACCATTCAAAAACTGCCACATACCCTGACTCAACTTCATAATGTTCAAATATCTCAATCAAATACGGATGCCTTAGTTCTTCATATAGATAAACTCCTTGCTTTAACCTTACGATTGCATCTTCCGGATCGCCCTCATACGCTAGTGTTTTAGCTCCAGCATATTTCACAAATTTCCTTATCCCGTCGCTCTCAACACCAAAGCTAATATTACCTGAATCTTGTTGATCAAATACAGTAAAAACATGCCCCAAATCTCTTAACCATTGAAAATCATGTGCCTCTTTTAGTTGAAAAGTTATATCGTCAATATGATACGTAATTAGTGTTGGTTTATTATTCATTTACGCCTCCATGTTAAATTGAATTTCCCCTCAAAAACTCCTTTGTTCTTTAAACGTACTCATTCCACAAATAATTTCTATTTTCAATGATTAACTATTCAATTCCGCTGTTGGGTCTAATAGCTTATAATGACTTACATTCTCGTAGCGATTATTGTTCAAGAATCCTAGCGAAGTATAAAATACTTCTGCTTCCTTATTTTCTGTATGTAAAACTAATACCTTAAATTGATCTTGGGCCAGTCTGGTAATCTCATTCACTAATATTCTTCCAATTCCCATTCTTCGATACTCATGCAAAACATACATTCTGCGCAGCCTTCCGATTCCTGGTTCTAGATTATATGGCTCTTGATTAAGTCCACAAATGCCAATAAGTCTTTGTTTATCAAATGCCCCAAGCAATACTTCACCTTGCTTATCAAATGTATTAATTCCGGAATTATAATCTTCTACTAGACGAACAACATGACGATAACCAGCGAGCTTACTTTCCTCAACTAACTCAAATGGTTCTAATCCTGATAAGTCACTTATACGTTTAAGAGAAATATTCTCCATACTCGCCCCTTCTATTTCATTGCTGCCATAATCAAATGCAAGGTGTTTTCTTTATCATGTGGTTTGAGAATGATCATTCTTTGATTTCGGCTGTAATGAATTACTGTATATTCCGTTCTGACAATAGATCCTTATATGTTCACCACTAATTTGCATGCTGATAATAAATCCACTGCCATTGTCCGAAATAATCATCGATCTTTTTCCCGAAATAACCTTGTTTTCATAGATTCCAGTATGTAATGTTTCTGTGACTCTCGCCGATTATATATGTTTTGGGATCCCTTAAATTAAATGACACCAAATTTTTTTAACGCATAGGAAATACCGTCTTCACTTGCTTTCTTAGTGACGAAGTTCGCTTTTTGTTTTAGCTGTTCCCCGCCGTTCCCCATAGCAATTCCAAGTCCAACATACTCCAACATGTCGATGTCATTTCCCCCGTCGCCGAAAGCGATGGCTTCTGACCTGCATATGTTGAAATAGTCCAATACTTTTTTTATCGCAAGTGATTTGGAAACCTCCGTTTCTTCCAGTACATTCGTCACGTACTCATGAAAATGCACAAACTTGAGTGTAGGAAATCTATCCACGAATTTTTGAGCTTCGCTGTCGTCCGCATACAAACAAATGCAGTATACTTCTTCTGATAGAGAACCAATTTTTTCGGGATATTGAGTAACACTCAAAGTCTCTTTTAATGCCGTCATGATTCGTACATCTTCGGAACCGATACCATTCATAGCGAATTGCTCGGTGAAATAGGAAATGCCGTGACCATTCAATTCAGCGAAAGCCGAGATATCTTGAACCATTTCTGACGTCAGCACTGATTTATGAATCGTTTTATCTTCACATTTGACAAGCGCGCCGTTTGCGGAAATAAAAGTATCAATGCCGAGCGCCCTAAACTCTTCGCACATATTGTACGGTCTTCCCGTCGTGACGACCACTTTTATTCCGCTGCTAATCAATTTCTCAATTGCTTCTTTCGTGCTTTGAGGCATGATTCTGTCTGTTTCACTTAATAACGTCCCATCAACATCAAAAAATACAATCTTATACATATCTAGTGAACTAGCTCCCTTACAATTAACTCGAATTATTGATTGCTTTTCTTTGGTATTGATGTTGTGGCGTATTTATTATCCAATAAAATCTTGGCAATATATAAGATCTGTCCCAGATGCTCTGAAAAGTGAGTCGAGCTTTGGAAAAGTATCTCTAAATTCGTTCTCTCTTTATTTCTAATCATTTGTGTCCGATTCAGTGTTTCTTGATCTATCGTCTTAGTTGTTTCTATTAACTCAGTAAAGTTCTCTTTTAGAAGAGTTTTCAACTCTAGTATTGTTAAGTAGGTTGTTTCAAATTCCTGATCTCGATCCCGTATGTAAACTTTGTTATGGATTCCGTTACTGATTCTTTCTTTGATGTTCCCCACGATATGGATAATTAAATTTGCAATACTATTACTAGAATCATTAGGGCGCCAATTAGCCTCTTCATCGTTCAACTGATTTAAGACGAATAGTATCCTCTTCTCAATGTCTATAAATTTCTCTGCTAAAACATCTGTTATCACGTCCACGAAATCACTCCTCAAATATTTCTCAATTTCCCCATCTCATACCCGGTGCATCCGCTGGTCGATCCTCAAAACCAAATTTCTTATATTACCTACTAATATATCATCATTGAAAGCACCAAGAAGTATATAATTATCGTTGTCTTTTATTGAATGATACTCGAACTTGGATTCATGTCATAAGTATGCATATTTGAATCTTTCCACATAAAAAAGACAACA
The DNA here is from genome assembly GCF_056400365.1 of Paenibacillus sp. P5_B5. Classification (NCBI taxonomy): domain Bacteria; kingdom Bacillati; phylum Bacillota; class Bacilli; order Caryophanales; family Paenibacillaceae; genus Paenibacillus; species Paenibacillus sp. P5_B5. The sequence continues at coordinate 33,249 of NZ_JBFULK010000003.1, read as the reverse complement.
CGGTACACTCGCTAAACTGAGTTCCTGATGTCTTAATAGTCATGTTTATTTAGTCGTCTAGCTTGATGTAATATCGTAATTATTTCCGTTTTACGGTCTATTATCCTATATATTATTCGAAGTTTCCCGTATATTCTCTATCGTCTTACTGTCTTTAAATTCAGATACAACTCTTCCTAATAGTGGATAATCAGGGGTATTTATTATTTCTTCGATTAATTCAGCCATTTATTAATTTTCTCCATGGCTGTATTTATAATAATTCATAATCTCATTATGTGTTAATAATTATTGGTTTAATAATCCAGTTTTATAACAACGATGGCTAAGCACGTAAATGGACAGGTCGAGTGCAAAACTCCGAAATCTACTATTCATTTAAATGTCTTGTACCTTTCAAATTGTTTTATGCATTATTTCCAAATATTTCAAAATGATTTATAGTGTTCTTAATAATAGGGTTTGTATTAGTTGTTAACGTCTCTACAATTTCATTCAGTGTTTTATACGCGTTGTCATAATCATTCCGATTAATTTGGTCGTTTCTTAATGCTTCTTCTAGTTCGTCTTCGTCAAGAATGTACAACCGACCATCTGGCAGATAGACGACATCCAAATAAAGATCTTCTATATAAGGTATTCCTTTATCAGTAACTCCATGGGCATACACTATATCAAAATACCATTGAACGATCTTACCTTCTCTATTAAATGTTGTTGTTGTCGAGTAGCTCAATCCTTCCGGAAAATGCATTAACCAAGTATATCCATTATCAACTATACAAATTTCTTCATTATCAAACTTAACATATAGAGGCTCTCTAACTTTCTTAAGATAAAGGCTTGTTATGTAACCATTAAATAAACTGTCTTTAACATACGTTTGTCTATATTCTTTCTCCAAAATCCTAGTCCAATTTGGTCGATCTGCAAACTTTCTCTTCATCGAATCCCTCTCATCTAAAAGCTATATTTTCCTTCTTTGAAATTGCTCTCTATGTGTTCTTTATTCTTTGACTCACCTATAAGATACATCTTACTATTTTGCCATACTCACTATAATTGAAACTTTTCCTTAATGATTTTTGCGACTTCTTCAGGACTCACACCTGTATTATTAATTTTAATATAGTTCTCTTTTTTGATTTCACCATCGACAGAATTCAATCTATATTTTTCCATCGAATCTTTTAAATCCCGCTCAGACCATTCAATATTTCGTTTTGTTAGTTTATGCTTTAATCTATGAGGGCTTTTGTTACGCTCAAGTCTTTCTTCTACAGTTGCTTCAAGTTCAACAAAGTAAACAATTCCACCACGTGATTCAAATAAATCACTAATTCTTTTGATGTAGTCCCAATCATTTTGCAGATCAAATGCCCATACATAAGTAAAAATCAATCCGTATAGATCACTTTTAGATACCTCTTCAAATATTTCCTGACGAAATAAATTAACTAATTTTTTTCCCGTTTCAGAACCATAGCTAAAAAAGGGAGAAACCAATTCAATAGTCATATGATTATGAAAAAGCTTCAATTCCGTTGTCTTTTCCAGTTCATGTCCCACTGTCATTTTACCAACTGCCTGTGGTCCAAATATTATAATTAATTTCATAAACTCTCCCCCATGCACTAATGTTATTGTATCCACGAACCCTCAACAGTCCAAGAAGCGCGACAACAATCCGTAGCTGAATACTGTTTTGTATGAATTTGACAGAAATACACAATTAGACTTTTAAAGCAATTCTTTTCTTTAGCTCTTCTACTACTGGCATTACTGGTGGACTAACCTCAGACGGGATATCTTCTATATTAAAAAAATGATACTCTCTGCTTTCATTATCCATCATGATCTCTCCACTAAATTTATTACTTGTATAGACCACATCGACTATGTACACTTCATCACCATTAGGGTAAATATAGTGTAATTCTTCCCCTGAAAACACTCCGAAAACACTAAGCTCTTCGGCACTTAGCCCTGTTTCCTCAAAGAGTTCTCTTTGCGCAGCATCCTCAGTTTTCTCGCCTAGATCAACTGCTCCACCTGGAAAACACCAGCATCCGTTATCAGCTCTTCTGAGCATAAGAACTTGGTCCGATTGATTAAATAAAATAATACTAGCACCGCATAATAATAATGGTTCATGACCAATTAGTTTCCTCATGGTCTTTACGTACTCTGTCATTAGCAATCGCCTCCATATTTTTGGGTTTTCAGTCAATTAAACGATAATCACTTATTTCACGAATCCATAAGTTTCTTTCATCGAAGAAATGACTCCTTACTTTCTAGATAGCTCTTCAATTCATACAGATCCATTATTGTATAATCTTTTTCAAAATTCTTATCATAAAATATATCTTCTTTCCATATCCCGTTCATGCCAATCTGTCTACTGGCTTGCACATCATTGACTGGATGATCTCCGACGTAAACGGCTTCTTCTGGCATCAAATCAAGCATACGAAGTGCTCTTAAGAAAATCTCTGGGTCAGGCTTTCTCACGCCTTCAATCTCAGAGACCAGAATTACATCGAAGTACGATGCAATTCCTAAAGCATTTATGTTATGGGTCTGAAACTCCCCGAACCCATTTGTTATCATGCCTAATTTCATCTCGGCATCGCTCAGAACCTGCAAAGTCTCGTGCAAATTCGGAAAGCCAATACAATGTCTTTTAATACTGATCTGCAATAAAACTCTGTAAAGATGAATCCCGATCAAGCAATGTTCCATCAAGATCAAAAATAAATCCTTTAATCACTTTCACTTTATTACACTCTCATGAACAACCCCGAACATCCCTGTCATTCCTTCATGCTTATTAAGCCCATATTTATTATAAAATGACTCCTTACCTTTGGCTGCAAACAAGCCAACAAATGCTTTTTCTGGTGCATTCTCTTTTAGGTATTCAATAATTGTAGTCATAATTGTATTACCAATTCCTTTGTTTTGATGCTCAGGTGCTACAGCTACATCTTGAATATAAAAGTAAATCTGTCCATCTCCGACTAATCTGCCCATTCCTACTATTTCTTCTTTATATTGAATGACAACACCAAATAACGATCGGTTTAATGATTCTTTTAAAACATCAAAATTCATATAATCGTTCCAACCGACTGCATTACAAAGCTTTTTAAATTCTGCAATTGTTGGCATTCTCTTAAGTGTTATATATTCGTTATTCATAAAAGCTCCTTTAATTATGGGATATGCCTGTAATCAATTCGACGGTCGGGATGACCTATGCCTTTGATCGTGGATACATTGGCACCCCACAGAAGAATGGAAAACGTCCTACGGCTTAATCATACGCAAGATTCCGAAGAAAATCCCATCGCCATCTTGACTAACCGTTTTGACCTTGAGGCTGATGAAATCAGCCAGATTTACCGAGAACGCTGGGCAATAGAGACTTTCTTCAAATGGATGGAGCAACATGTAAAGATAACTATATTTTCTTTACGGATTCCTTTATTGTTTTCTGTTCTTCTTCATCCCATATTTCATAGATTTCGAAAGTTCCATCTTCAAAAAACAGTGGAAGTCTTCTCTTAAACCAAGCTTGCATGGGATAATTCATTGCTTCATTTATTGGTATCCACTTTAATTCACCCTCAGGTGGGGTTTGTAATAATTCCCCTTCAAACGATTGTGCTAAGTAATTAAATACCATAGATCTGATGTTCTTCTTGGGATCTACATATTCATCTAGACCTTTATATACTAAATCCTTTACTTTTAATCCTGTCTCTTCCCAGACTTCACGTATGGCCCCTTCGGTTAAACTCTCTGGAAAATCCACTTTACCACCAGGTCCGAGCCAACCCGGAAAGCCAAGTTTGCTCGGTCTATTAACAAGAAGAATTTTATCTTCATTTTGAACCAAACACATGGTATACATCGCAATCTTTACGTCTTGAGAATTAGTTGTCATATATAATAGTCTCCTGTTCGTGCTAGTAATGTTTCGACATATTCTACCATATGAAATGAGTGGTTTGTATTTGAAATCTATTTAATACGAATCTATGTGAATTTCTCCGTATATATTAAAGTTAAATTGTTGCTTACTTGGGCTTCCTCAAATGCTTCTCGTTGTGCACATTACCAACCTGTTTCACCATTTTCTCTATGGAAAAACACCATTTATATTAACGTAAACCCCAGCAGTAATAACGCTTTCATTCAAATTCACGAGAATAATCCTCTCTGCAACACACCTTATTTTACCATATTTTATTTGGCATTACTGCGTGTTCTCCGTTAATTAAAGACTCATAAACATTGCTATGTTGCTTTTACAAAATACTAGTTTGTAAATTTTCTTAAGTGTATCTGATTATTAATCCAATCATTCTGATGATAGCTAGCATAATTTGAAGTATAAAACTTAAGGAGATGATTTAATATTGGTACGCCTTCTTGATAAAGATGCTGTTCAGCCGCGAAGCAGATTTAATCTATCTAATTCATTTACTATCCCTCGTTCGCCCAGTAGGGTTACTCTTGCAACCATTCGTATAAGAATTCCTGTGAATTCTCAACCTAATCGAGTTGAATTAGTAGCAACTGTCGGTGTTAGAGGAGTAACTGGTATCGCTCAAATTCTCTTCAGAATATTCCGTGATGGGAGAGAAATATTCAATACAAAACAAGGCATTGAATCAGCAGGTTCAGAACAAAACTATGCTGTTACATTCCAAGCGATTGATAGAAATGTACGGGCAGGAAACCATGTTTATACTGTGACAGCAGAAAACCAAACTGCAAATACTAGAGCTGATGTTGTTGGTCCTATTTCTTTTAGTGGATTGGCTATTAGAACGAGAAGATAACTTCTGGGCAGCAAAAAAAAAAGCCGTCGCTAAATGCGACGGCCATCAGTACGAAATTTGTTAGAGTAAATACGTTGAATTTTTATTAACTAATAAATTGCAAAAACGATACTAGACTAAGTTTCTCTTCTTCATCGCAATCTCCCATAATGTCTTCTTGGTTGTGTGTCTATGTATATTAGACTCTCTTTTAGCCCCTTGGAGGACTTGGACAGTACCCCCAATAATAGTAGGAATGTTCCACCTACTATGAGCACATGAATAAGGTTGAAAAGAAACTTACAAAGACAGCCGGTCGCCCCGCACTCTGTTCACCGCTTTTTCTGTTTTACAAATCTCTTCGTAATATAATTTTTTATTATTTTACTTGCTATATCGCTTGATTTTTTTAATTTACCGTTTTTCTTAGCCTCCTCGAAAAGAATCTTTAACGGAAAATCATTTGTCGTATTTCTTGCAGTTGCTTGCATTTCTGTATCAACCATTCCGGGATCTACTGAGTATATCTTTACAGAGTTAGATCTAGCTTCTTGTTCTAAACTAACACACTGTCCTCTTTTCTGTGAATTGTGTTGTGGTGACTTAATTCTACAAGAAAAGGCCTTCCTTTTTCTATTTATCTATTTACACAAGATATTTTACGCTCTCCAGTTTTCCGTTGAAAATGCATATAAAGTAAGAGACTTAATATTAAAATCATTACAATTTCGAATTATATCTCTCATTGTCATCATACCTGCGTAATGTCCTGCAGTTCGTGGCAATCCTCTCTTTGTAGCCCACCTTCCATTCCCATCCATCATTATTGCAATATGTTCTGGAACTACACCAGAGAACTCATTAAGGCGTTGATTAAGTATAGATTTTTTCATAACCATCTTGAAGCTACCTCCAAATTAATATTGCGTATGATTTGTGTTACCCTCTCTTATACAATCGTTGTTTTAATACCATTATAGTTCATTGATTGCTCTTTTTCTCGTAAGGCCCATAACAAAACACGCAAGCCAGAAGAAATAATCTCCATAGCTTGCGTGTTTTATAAAATTTAAATAAAATTTGTTACTATCAACCTTTAACCGCACCGGCTGTAATGCCCTTGATGAACTGATCCTGTGCGATGATGTATATAATGATCGTTGGAATAATTGCCGATACAGCAGCCGCCATCAACGGACCGTATTCGGTACTAAACTCAGACTGGAAGTGCTGCATGCCAAGCTGAAGTGTAAACTTGCTGTCTGAGTTCAGATAAATGAGCGGTGCGAGAAAATCATTCCATGAGTGCATGAAGGTGAAAATAACCAAACTTGCAATCGCTGGACGAGTAAGCGGAAGAATAATGCGCCAGTAGATCCCGAATTCGCCTAAGCCATCAATACGTGCGGCTTCCGATAACTCTTCGGGGATCGAGACAAAGAACTGACGGAACAGGAATACGCCGAATGGGCTAAATGCACCAAGTAAGATTAGTGCCCAATGCGAGTCGATAACTCCGAGATTTTTCATCAATATAAACTGTGGAATCATCATGACTTGAAACGGAATCATCATTGTAGCGAGGTAAACAAAAAACAACTTATCCCGCTCCGGAAACTTGACTCTGGCAAATGCGTATGCCGCCATCGAACAGGTGATAATCTGCAACAACGTTGTAATCACCGCGATTTTAATGGTATTCAAATAGTAAGTGGCGAACGGCAGCTCTGTCCAAACCTTTTCATAGTTCGACCAATAAATTGTGCTCGGTATCCACTTGATCGGAAAACCGAAAATTTCGCCCTCAGACTTAAGTGATGCGGATATCATCCATAGAAACGGTAAAACCATCGTTAATGAAACGAGAATAAGAATGACATAAAGCAATAGCTTGGACAGCTTTTCTTTTCGTTTGTACGATGAATACGCACGGGGAATTTCCGCTTTAACGGTTGTCTCCATATGTGTAATCCCTCCTGTTATCTATCCGTTAGTAATTCACCCATTTTTTCTGGCCTCTAAATTGAATAAGCGTAATAATTAAAATTACAAAGAACAAGATATAGGCCATTGCGGAAGCATAACCGTACTCGTACCGCTGAAAAGCCGTATTGTAGATGTCGTAGACCAGTACATGCGTTGCTCGACCCGGACCGCCTTGAGTTAAGATAAAAATCAAATCAAACACTTTAAAGGAGTTGATAATTCCTATAATGGCTGTAAAAAAGATAACCGGCGACAGCATTGGGACAGTAATTTTCCAAAACTGCGACACTTTGCCCGCGCCATCAATTTCGGCAGCTTCATACAGGTCGCTCGGAATACCTTGGAGTCCAGCCAAATACAACACCATGTAGTAGCCGATTGAGTGCCAAATTTGAACGATAATGACGGAAACAAGTGCCCATTCAGCGGAAGCTAACCACCCAGGCGGGCTATCGATCCCAATAGCGCGTAGAACTCCATTTATCGGCCCCATCGTGGGATTAAACAGTAGCTGCCAAATAACAGCGACTGCGATTGTCGCAGTAATATGTGGTAGAAACATAGCCGTACGGAATAATTTTAATCCTTTGATCCCTTTGTTCAGCGCCACAGCAACCAGAATGGCCAATATTAGCGTGATTGGCACAGATACGAATGTCATAATTAAGCTGTTCAAAAAAGAGATGAGGAATGTATCGTCTGACCATAATTGAATGAAATTATCTAATCCGACAAACTTGATTTCTCCAAAACCATTCCATTCCGTAAAACTTATAAAGAAAGAAGCGATTACAGGAAATAAAATAAAGATGGCAAAGCCTAAAATATTGGGTAGCAGAAAGCCGTAACCGATAAGCCGGTTTCTTCTCACATATGCGCTGGATGATTTCGATCCACGCTTCATGCTGTTTCCCTCCTATTGACATGACGAACTTCACTTAAAGAAACGATGCCGTTTCAGAGTAAAATTCGTCATGTACTCTTTCTATTTTTTAGAAAATGATTACTTGGTTTTCACATACTGACTGTATTTCTCTGCCCATTCCTTCTGTACGCGTTCAGAAATTTTCTTAATCGCCTGTTCTGCAGTTTGTCCGCCAGTCAGTGCAACTTCGCCTTCCTGTTTGTATACACCGTCTACGAGCACCTTCTTAACGCCCGGTAACAGCGGATACTCCGGATACTCTTTTTGTTCAACTAGATAATGAATGTTGGTCGGCTTCTTGCTTCCATCGCCTATATAAGCTTTCTTAACCTCATCATTCATATAACCCGTCAAGAAACCTTTGGAAGCAAATGTTTGGGCACTCTTTGCTCCTGTCATATATTCGAGCACTTTGAACGCTTCTTCTTTATGTTTGGATTTGCTGTTCATCATGATAGAGACAGGTGTTGACATACTTGTTCCAGCAGGAACTCCTTCTGGATGCGGAACCGGAACGATGTCCCAATCGAAATCAATTTTCTTCTCTTCTTCTGCCTTTCTAAGCTGCGAGACATGCCAATCACCAATTAGATTCATGGCGACATTACCTTTTTGGAAGGCCGCATTATAGTGTGCAGAGGTTGTAATTTGCTCACTCCAAGCCATAATTGAGCCGTCTTTCTCCATATCCATCCGCAACTGCAGCGCATTTACGAAAGGTGATAAATCTTTATCAATTACCGATGCGCCGGTTTGAGCGGCCTGAAGATACCAGGATTGCGCCCAAGGCTGCAAAAATGCGCCATAAATTTTATTCTGTCCTTCGCCCTTCGTCATCTGCTTGGACAGTTCGCGGAATTCGTTCCACGTCATATCGTCTTTCGGATAAGGAACTTTCATTTTGTCGAACAACGTCTTATTGTAATAAAGCACCCAGGTAGATTTTCTATATGGCAAGCTAAGTGTCTTACCATCAAGTTTCATCTGGTCATAAATGGTACCGTACCCTGATACATCGACGTTATTTTTCTTGATATGGTCATCTAAAGGTTCAAGGATTCCTGTATCCAGGAACACATCCATATTACCGCCAAATAAATCGATGTCTTCACCAGAGGAAAGCTGCATGCGTACCTTCTCATAATATTGTTTCTGCGGGGTCGTACTGAATACTACTTCAATGTTCGGATTTTCTGCATGGAAGCCTTCGTAAACCTGTTCAAATGTTGGCAGATCATCTGGTAGTACCGTCATTTTTAAAGAAACCTTTTCCGAGCCAGCATCTTTGGTTTTACCTTCAGCTTTTTCGGAAGCGCTTTCTTTCTTTGGAGCAGAGCTCGTGTTGGAACCACAACCAGCTAATAATCCCGTAAATAGAACAATTACTGACAGCATGGCTATTACTTTTTTCATTTACAATTCCCCTTATCTTGAGTATTATTGTGAATGCGCTTTCTAGCAGAAAAGTTCTTCATCCTTATAAAAGATTCTGAATGTGTTTTCTACTTGTTTACATTATAGATAGAGCAGAGTGTGACGCATAAGGTGAATTTTTTATACCCCCTCTTACTTACGTCCCTTTGCATCGACAGAAAGTGAGAGCTGGTTGATGATTTATTTAACTCTGCTGTTTCTAATCCTATCCTTTCTATTGACCTACAAGAGACTAAATAGCCAGTCAATTCGTTTCATGTACGGGATTATCACCGGTTGGACGGTCTCGTTCTTCGCGCTCATTCTGTATTTAAGCAAGTTTAATTTTTATCACAATATGTTTAACTCTTTATTCAATTTCAGCCCGGGAACGTGGAATCATCTCGTCCTGACCAATTTTAATCCGGTGCTGTTAATTCGGTTGCTTAACGGAGGAACCATTCTGTTTTATTATTCACTTCTTTGCTTTGCTGTGTCTTTTACGAGTACACCAAAAAATTGGAACCATTCAAAGATTTATGTCATTATTACCGCTATCTCGCTCGTCCAACTTGTATTCTTTGATCCAGCTTTCAACGTCTGGCTGCAGAAAACAAGCGGAAATTTACCCGAGCATCTCGCAATAGGGTTCAATTATGCGATATCTGGTGCAAATTTAATACTCAGTTATATGAAGTATGTATATTTGGCTGTCACATTTGCGCTCATGATTCACTATTACTGGAGCTATCCCAAAATACGATTCATTAAACAGTACGTTTTGTACCATATTTATATCCTAGCGTTTGTCGCAACAGTGCACAGCATGCTATTCGCTTGGGCTCCCCAAAATTTAGCAAAAGCGACGTTCATAGAAGGATATTATAATTATTTGCAGCCGCCTATTGTAACACAATCGGTCACGCTTTCCATTCTGCCTTATATTGTATTTACGGCGCTTGCTCTATTGACTTATATTATTTACAGGTACAATTCGATCGAAGCTTATCATAAAAACCACAACATGCAGATCAATAAAAGTATCGATACCGCTTCACTTGGAACTCGAGCCTTTACGCATGCGTTCAAAAATCATTTACTAGCAATCGGTTCAGAGGCAGAATTCTTAAAAGAAAAACATGCTGGCGATGAAGAAACCGAACACAGCCTGAACCTTATGATCGAGTCCGTTGCTAAAGCATTGGACAGCATTAATCATGCAGCCCAGCAGCTCGGTTCAATTGAGTTGAATTTGCAACCGCTTTCTCTTGCAGTTCCGATTAAGGAGGCTGTTTCTCGCATAAATACCGACAATGCAGGTATCCAAATTACTGTTTGTACGGGAGAAGATGACATACTCGCTTATATGGACGAATACCATATGAGCGAAGTTATTTATAACCTGCTGAAGAATGCTGTCGAGGCGTCATCGGGGAAAGAGACAGGACAAATAGAAATAAAAACGGGAGTACAGAAAAATTGGGGCGTAATGTCGATTTCAGATAATGGTCCCGGAATAACACCCGAACATTTGGATTTGATCTTCTCTCCTTTTTATACGACGAAATCTTCAGTCACGAACTGGGGGATTGGACTTTCTTTCTGTCATAAAATCATCAACGGACATGACGGGAAAATAGCTGTCGAAAGTGAGCCGGGACAAGGTACAATATTTAAAATCTACCTTCCAATCTTATAACGAAATCAATTCAATCTATGATTCTATTGAGGTGAAGTATCTATGAATAAGCCCATAAACATCCTTGTCGTAGATGATATGGAAGCACATCGACGTCGGCTCGAACGACTCATCGAAAGCTGTGAAGACATGAAGTGCATCGCATCGGCACAATCCGGCGAAGAAGCCGTCAAACAAGCGGAAATCCATCAGCCCGATATCGTTCTGATGGATATTGAAATGGAAGACAAGCTTGCTGGTATAAACGCTGCCAAACAAATTTTCGAAAAGTTCCCTTATATTAAGATTATTGTTATAACGGTACATAAAGATGATAATATTATTTTTGCAGCCTTCCAAACGGGAATTATCGACTATTTGCTTAAATCAGCACCTAAGGAAGAGATCATTGATGCGATTCGCTCGGCTTACGCTGACCGCTCCCCAATTCGACCCATGATTGCTCAAAAAATACGCGAAGAGTTCGTACGCATCAAAAATACGGAGAGCAGCATGATTTATATGATCCAAATAATATCTGAGTTGACGCCAAGTGAATTGCATGTTCTGAAGCTTCTGTGCGAGAACAAAACGAGAAAACAAATCGCAGAAGAACGCATCGTCGAATCTGAAACAGTTAAAAAACAAATCAACCATATTTTAAAAAAGTTCAACATGAAAAGGTCTGCCGAAGTCGTAAAGGCAGTCAATGAAATGAGAATATTTGAGGTATTGAAGAAGCTGTAGCCATCGTTTGGTTGCAGCTTTTTTTGCAGAATTTAATGTTGTAAGCTGTCATCGATCCTTGCTTCCCTAATCCTCATCTCTGAGATCATATCCATAAAAAAAAGTTCATTGATTATTCTTTTTCTCGTTAATATAAATATCTAGGGCAACAATCAATCTTTTTGCTACCTTAACAAATAGGACAAGGCAATATATACAGAAGCCTATTAGTCCTAAATAAATTAGTTGAATTAACATCACGCCAATAGAAAACCCCATATTTTTTTCCTCATTTCACATGTTTGATTTGCTTTCCAGAAATCCTCAGCCAAATGAATTACCTATTCACTTTTCGAATCATTTTGGTTTTCAATTGTTTGTTTATCAATGGCAGCTAACACTTTTTTTATTCCTTTACTCTCAGCCCAAATGAGAAATACGATCCCAATTATTAAAGCCACAATACTTGCTATAAGTGGTCCATTGCCTATGGCGTTTAACATTAAATCAAATAAATTTTCATCCCAAGAATTAAGCCCTGAACCAAAAATAGCAGCACTCAAATATCTAACCCCATACAAAAATGCCGATATCATAATAAAGATTGTTCCAGTCGTTCTCCGGCTCATCATAACAACCTCCAAATTTAGTATTAGTTATTCCCTTCATCCATTTCTTCAGGTGCAAAAGCATTTAGTATAACTTCTTCATTTGGTTGAATGTTCAGTTTATTTTTAATACGTATTGATTTATTCAGGTGGAGAAAGTTATGTCTTGTGGCAGGCATTAATATTAAACCAGCAATGTTCTTTTTACTCCAATAATCAGCTAACCAAGTAGCATTTTCTTTAATATCTCCTTGACTCACTAGTTTATTTAGTTGTATAGATTCTACTTTTTGTTTAAACTGGCCTGGTTGTATCGACTTTATTACTTCTTGCGTTCTTCGTCCGACTTCAAGTCGATATGCTAGTAAGGCATTAATATCTATATTTACACTTAGATCTTTTACTTCTTCCTCTGTCATCCCATTTCCAGAATGCGTATAAACAATCTTCAGTTCTTTGACCCAATCACCAGAATACAGGATCTGTTCATTATTACTTACCAGAGTATTCATCGTCATATCTTCAATTCTAGCAATATGCCAAAGGTGCCATAGAATAGAGTTTTTGGTATCTGGGGATGCGGCTGGACAAGTGCGAAGAGTTTCTTCTCTAATATCTTTTAATAATTCATCCTCTAGAGTAATAGCTGAAGTATTATCCATTCTGGAAGAATACAATAAAGCATGTTGACTTAAAAATAGTTTAATTACAGTTTCATGTTCAGTAGGATTTAGAATTATACTCGTTAATTTCTTGTGATTTTCATTCCATACCTTTCTTTGTTTCAAATCCATATTAGTTCCATCCTTTAGATGATTAAAATTTAAAGTTTTGTAATCTCTTGAAGTTGTATACTTAATAGCCAACTATATAACTCAGGATTTGAGTAAGTCATATACATAACTTCTTGCTCATGTTTCATTCCAGGATAACGTGTAAAGTTTATTTCTTTGCCAGCTTCTTGCAAGGCTGTGACCATGTCAATTGATCCGGCAATTGGGACAATATCGTCTTCCTCTCCGTGAAATGCCCATACAGGTATATCTATTAATTGAGCTGCTTCCCTTTCATACCGACCAGCAATTGGTACAGCTGCAGCAAAGATATCAGACGTCCAAGTTGCCAAATCCCAAACTCCTATTCCTCCCATGCTAAATCCTGTTACATAAACTTGCTTCTTATTGATACTATATTCAGACATGATTTGTTTTAATAGAGCTATTATTTCGTGTCTAACTACAGGCCAAGATGATAATGAAGGACATTGAGGCGCCAACACAAAGAAAGGAAAATCTCCACTCGCCTCAGCGTGTCTAATAAGGCCATAGTTATCCAATTGGTTAATATCATTACCTCGCTTCTTTATTCCGTGAAGAAACAGAATTAAAGGCCAACTTTCGCTTGATTCATATTGATTAGGAATATACAACTTGTATCCAATATTAGTCTTTATAGTTATTTTTTCATTAAAAACATCATCAGTAATAGTCATAATCTAATCCTCCTTACAAGATTTATTAATTTCACTTTATCCATTGTTAAGCTCCTTGAAGTTGATTGGTATCACCGTAGTGATATTACGTTGTTATCCGTTGTCAAAGCCATCTTCGGTACACTCGCAAAATTAATGTCAGGTTCTTAGTTTGATCCAAAAATTCCCCACAATTAGCCGACATCCTCTCCAAGTGGAGAGGAATAAATGGTTAAGAATGGGGAGTTTTTTTACAGAAAATTACGGAAGATTGATTCCTTTAGAGCTTACATAGAGTGTATACCATTCTTCCCGAGTCATAAGCTGAGACTGCCGTTCTGCATCCTTGCAGGCAATAATCCGCTCTGCATTGGAAGTTCCAATCACAGGCTGAATTCTAGCAGGATGCCTCATTAACCAGCCAAGTACGATCGCTTCTAGGGTTGTTTCTTTCTCAGCAGCCATTTGATTCACTAAATCCGCAGTCTTCTGAATATGAGCAGGTTCGCTATCAACTGACCGCCCAGTAAATTTGCCCTGAGCAAGTGAGGCCCAAGCTTGGATTTGAATTTTCTCCATCTGACAGTATTCAATAAGACCATCAGAGAAATTGACAGTTCTGCCTGCATCTTGATTTACGTATATTCCTTGATCAAGCCAATCAAGCCGAGATAAGCTCATTTCAAGCTGATTCACCATTAACTGGTCTGGAATCGCCTGCCCTAGAAACTTGATCTGTGCAACACTCATGTTCGACACGCCAAAATAACGCACTTTACCAGATGATTTCAAGTAACCGAAAGCTTCTGCAACCTCTTCAGGCTCCATTAGAGGGTCGGGGCGATGCAATAGAAGTATATCTAGATAGTCTGTATTTAACCTATTTAGAATGCCATCAACTGCTTCAAGAATATGAGATTTGGAAAAATCATAACGCCCTGGAATGCTGCCTTCTCCGAATCGAATACCACACTTAGATTGAATGATGATTTGTTCACGCATACTTGGAGATGCTTGCAGAATACGCCCAAAAGCCTCCTCAGCCTTCCCCATCGTATAAATATTCGCATGATCGAACATCGTAATCCCGATTGAACGTGCAGCATCTACCGCCTTTTCAGCATGAAGCACATCCTCTTGCGTTAATGGATTCTGATTCCAACCACCGCCAAATCCCATGCATCCTTGAACTAATCGGCTAGCTGTTGTAATTCCTCGTTGTTGTAATGGTATCAATTGCACCATACATACCTCCTGTCGATTAAGTACCTTTTCATATATGTAGAGCAGAAACGCGTGCAGCGTCCTTTTTAGGGACCAAAGTAATTAACGAAAAAGATGCCAAAGTAAAGAAGGCATCTTTATTTTCGCTAAGTCTTATCGTTTGTTAAATATGTCCATAAACTAATTGTGTTTGTATTAGGATATTTATATTAGAAAAGTATACTTGACTATAGTGCCTCAATCAAGGTTATAGTGGGAACATGCTAGTGGATTGCTATGAATGCTTGTAGAATAATTACTTAGTCTTCTCTTGTAGGTGTTCCTTGATGGAATACCATCTGCCAAGTGTCTGTATTCTTTCTCCATATAGAACTACGCAACGCACGCTTGCTATCATGATGTCTAAATGTTTGATACGTTGCTAATACTAGATCTGTCGATAGTTCTTTGATTTTGAAATCGGTCACAGTGTGTTTAATGCTCGCATTAATGCCAATGCTGGCAGCATCAAGTTGGTTCTGTTTCGTGTATGAATTTCCGGAGCTTCCAATTTCCAGAAAATCGTCCGCAAGCAACATTGCGATCTTCTGAACATCATACTGCATCACTTGTTCTTCAAGATGAAGAATATGCTTTTCTAGCATAACAGAATCCATAATATCCCAATCACCTCATACATTCCCCTTTTGTTTTACTCTCTTCAAGAAAAAATATATTGAAAAAATCACTAAATAATATACAAAGACCAAGAAAAATCCGACTATAAGTTCAATGTAGTTTATCTCAATTTTTCTAAATAATAGATTTACTATTAATAATACATATAAAAATATCGTTGCAAATAAGGGATTTACTATATACTTCTTTACAAATGATTCTTTCGCTACTTCTGTCTCTTTCAATCCTGCTTTGGTATGTTGTATGTAAATATACACAACTGCAATAGTGACAATCGCCTTAATATCCAGTACCCCTTGAGCAAAGTATTGAAATACAAAATAATAAGGAATCGATAATAAGATTGCATTGAATACGTTTTTAACTAATTTATGTAGAAACATACTCGTTAACTCTTTTCATCCCATAATCTTGTGACTTCTATTAATTCTTGGCCTTCAAATTCAAGTTTATAAATGTCAGGTTTCTTAGTTTGATTCAAAAATTCCAAACCATATTTGGAATCGTAATAATTCATCATCAATGTCATTACATTCCCATGAGTGCCAATAGCAATTTTCTTCCCCTTGTATTCTTCTAAAATCTTTTTCAAAACCTCTACCGATCTATTTTGGCAAACGGAGTTAGACTCTCCCCCTGGTAAAGCAAAGTTGTAGTCATCGAAATTCTTCTTAATAGAGGATATAACCTCTTCATAAGAAATGATGTAGTCTTCCCCTGTGAAATGCCTTTCTCTAAGATCTTCATATGTCTTTATTTCTAGATCTAACTGCTCAGCTAAGCCATCTAATGATAGAATTGCTCGGGCATAAGGACTTGATAAAATAGCATCAATGCCCTCGTCTTTTAATATTTCGGTTATTGTTATAGCTTTTAACTTGCCATTATCCGTAAGTCCCCTCGTTCTTTCATTTCCTTCTGTATAGGGTGACTCAGCATGTCTAACCATATAAACAATTGTCTTCATAGAACCCTCCTTGAGTTACTTCCATTTACCACAGCTCTTATATTCCCTCATATTCATCACCATAGCATAGCTATTAGTCACTGTATATGAATGAAATAAATTTGAAGACAAGCATTAACATTACTTCTATTTACACTTGCATCAAGAACTTAAATTTGTTAGTATAACTGACGAACGTTCGTTAATATCGAGGTGATCTATTGAAAAGTGAAGAAATTAAAAACATCGCTTTGAAGTATTTTACAATTCATGGCTATGAGGGAGCATCTCTGTCTCAAATTGCCGAGAAAGTCGGCATGAAAAAACAATCCCTCTATGCTCATTTCAAAGGGAAAGATGATCTCTTTCTACAAGTTTTACACGATGCCAAAGAGGCAGAATTATCATCCAAACTGAATTACTTAAGTCAAGTTGATACCCAGAATCCAAAAGATGGTTTATTAGGATATCTGCATTTAGTCATTGATCTATTTCAAAAGAACGAGCAGTTAAAATTTTGGCTGCGTATGTCTTTTTTTCCACCTATCCATCTTGCAAAAGCCATTGATACAGAAGTAATCGATACGGAGCAAACCATTCAAACCGTACTTGAAAGCAAGTTTCAAGATTGGATCGATGCCAAAGTCATCGTAGAAGATGCAGCGATCATCCCTACTCTAGCTTTCTTAGGCGTAGCTGATTCGATCATGCTAGAGCTTGCATATGGAAATGACGAACAACGATTAAACGATAAACTAAATGCTTCATGGACCGTATTTTGGAGAGGTATTTCACAGCTATGATTTTCCAGAGAGAGGTATTATTTCATGAAGAAACCATTAAGAGAACAAAAAACAGTCTTACTCATCCTACTAAGTAATATATTCATTGTTTTTCTAGGAGTTGGACTCATCGTCCCGGTCATGCCATCATTTATGAATATCATGCATTTATCAGGCCAAACAATGGGCTATCTCATGGCCATATTTGCGTTCTCGCAACTACTCATGTCTCCCCTTGCAGGACGATGGATTGACACTCATGGTAGAAAGAAAATGATCATCATCGGTTTATTCCTTTTTAGCCTTTCAGAACTGATCTTTGGTTTAGGCACGAATGTATCCGTTCTATATTTATCCAGGATTCTAGGAGGGATTAGTGCTGCATTTATTATGCCGGGCGTTACAGCCTATGTTGCCGATATTACTTCTGTAGAAGAACGATCTAAAGCAATGGGTTATATTTCTGCCGCCATTAGTCTCGGTTTTATTATTGGCCCAGGTATCGGTGGCTTTATTGCTGAGCTTGGTATACGTGCGCCCTTCTATTTTGCGGCAGGCTTTGCGTTAATAACTTGTATTTCATCGATATTTATTTTAAAAGAGCCGCTAACCAAAGCGCAGCTTAAGGAAATTACTCAACTTAAAAAACAAACCAGCTTTATTAGTGATATTAAACGTTCGCTTCATCCCATGTACTTTATTGCCTTTATTATTGTATTCGTATTAGCCTTTGGTTTATCAGCATATGAAACTGTATTCAGCCTATTTTCTGATCATAAATTCGGCTTCACACCAAGGGACATCGCAACCATTATTACAATAAGCTCGATCTTCGGGGTTGTTGTACAGGTCTTTATGTTCGGCAAAATGGTAGATAAACTCGGTGAGAAGAAACTCATCCAGTTGTGTTTAATTGCTGGTGTAGGATTCGCCGTAGCATCCACTATGATCTCTAGCTACTTTGCTGTATTGTTAGTAACTTGCTTCATCTTTCTTGCATTTGACTTGCTGCGACCAGCTTTAACGACCTATTTATCCAAAACTGCGGAAAAGGAACAAGGATTTATCGCTGGCATGAATTCAACCTACACAAGCTTGGGTAATATCGTCGGACCCGCATTAGCTGGAATATTATTTGATGTAAACATCAACTATCCATATCTTTTTGCTGCAGTCATTATGTTCATCGGTCTAGGCATTACCGTGATGTGGAAAGAAAAACAATCAGCTAGTAGCTTAGCTAAATAATTTAGAAGAACGTAGGGAGGTAGTGCTTGTAAGATGGGCACTACTTCTTTTTTTCTGCAGTGAACACTATATTAGTACTTTTAGAATGAGAATCGTATAGCCAAAGAAAAAGGAAGTCGTATATTCGTCATGATGAATATACGACTTCCTCTTTATTATACAATCAATCCATCTTTCATGGTAATGATATGATCCGCATAAGGGAGCATTTCTTCATCATGGGTGACCATCAAGGTTGTGAGGTTGAGTGTCTTGGTCAGCTCACGGATGAGCGTCATCACATCCCGTGAACGCTTTGAGTCCAGACTTGCCGTTGGCTCATCCGCGAACAGGATTTTAGGCTTGTGGATGATGGCGCGAGCGATAGCAACCCGTTGTTTTTCCCCACCGGATAAGGAAGCGGGATAAGCGTCCTTGCGATGATCCATTCCGACTAATTTGAGAATCTTGGCGACTTCTTCCTTTTGCTCGCGTTTATTCATTTTGGACTCTGAGACGTCGAGCATTAGCATGAGCTGGTCTTCTACGGTAAGGAACGGTACCAGATGAGCAGATTGGAATACAAATCCAAATTTGCTTGCACGTATCTTTCGGATCTCCTCCTGCGTCATCGCGGCCATGTTGTTCCCTTCGAATTGCACCTGCCCATCGGAAGCGCGTTGAAGGCCGGCAGCTATGGTGAGCAGCGTGCTTTTTCCGGAGCCGGAAGCACCCACGAGAGCCGTGAGTTCACCTTTTTTCAGGGAAAGGTTGATTCCGTTGAGTACTTGCTCTGTAACTTCGCCATTAGTAAATGATTTGGTAACGTCTTGTATTGTGAAGGTTGTCATATTACATGTCTCCTTGTTGAATAGCTTGTAAAGGTTCCACTTTCCGAATCTGTAGGCCAGAGAGGGTAGCGCCGATAAATCCGATGACTAAGAAAAGTATGGATAATAGCATCGTCCCTTCTAATGTCAGACTAAACGGCATTCCTTTTGGTGCGATCATGTTAAAGCCTAGGCTTAATGCTACGGACAAGACCAATGCGATGATGGTGATGAAGAACATTTGAGCCCACATCATACGGAATAGCGTACCTGTTTTTACTCCGATCGCTTTCAAGATGCCGTATAACCCAATTTTCTGCACATTCATCATGTAGAAGAAAATCGCGAACAACAAGCCGCTGATGGCAACCAAGAACCAAATGATCATATTAAGCGACATGTTCTCTGCCTTGTAGCTTGAGATGGTGTTAAGAAACTCGTTATTTGAAAAGGATTGTAATCCCGTGATCGTCGGTGCTGTATCTTGTCCAGGGATGAACATCAACTGCAAGCCCTTCGCACGGTAAATCTCTTTATAGTTATCCATGTTAATATAAGCGACAGGGGCGTGGCTGTATTTCTTCTGATCCACGAATTTGACGACTTTGAATTCGCCGTTGAACTGATTATTTGTGAGTATATCCCCGACTTTAATGCCATCCTTCTCCAAGGAACGGTCTAACACGATTTCTCCCGGACCAACTTTTTCGAATAACGGGGAATCCGTTGAAGTCACGAACGCTACGGTATGCTGCTTGTCCTCTGCATCGTTCACAAAGCCCATTTGAATGGAAAATGCTGCGGCATCCTTGTTTTCCTGTAACACTTGGTCTTGCACCTTTGGATCGATTTTGGAAAGATTATACGTTGCTTTCGCATCGGTATTCATATAGAAATAACCTTGAGGCATATCCTTGATCAACGCCGCATTATCTTGGGACAATCCATTGGTTAATCCCGAAATAATAAACGTTAGAAAACTTACAAGGAATATAATAGACCCTAATATAATAAACTTCGCTTTACTCTTCTTCATTTCTTTCCATGCCATATTCATGAAAAAACCCTCCATTTCTTTGTTGCAACATGAGTATATGCTTGTTCTATGAACGGAGTATGAACGGAAAATTACATTTGCGGATAATCGTGATTTTTGTCATAGCGATTTTTCTTTACCACAGGAAAGGTTAAAATCAAATCAGTTCTTTATTTTTTGGAGGGATGATTCGTGGAAATAGGGGTTCCCACGTTTGTAGAAACCAAAAAAGAGGGACGTCGCATAGTGCAACGTCCCTCTCTCCTAAAGCCTTTATACGGTTACTGCAACTTACACGAATCTTTAGCCAGCGTTTACCGGCAATACTTATCTCTCAAAGCCAGCGCATGTTTGACGGATTGCTCCACGCCTCTTGCTTGGTCTTCAAGCATTTGCTCCATTAGCTCTTGCGGCGGGTAATAATAATCTAGCGGCTTAATCACGGACAAGTCATAAGGTGGCTCCTCGACTTTAAATGCTCCTTCACCGACTTTGGACACGCCGCCAGCACCCGGCTCTCTTTTGAAATGGATAGCGTATGGGAAACACATTTCTACGTTGATTCGAGTCAACGTAGATTTCTCCACAAGGATTTTGAACAGTTGATCCAAATCGATGTTGCCCGTTCCCGCAGGAACACCGCATACTCTATAGTCTTCTCCGTCATGAACGATGATATGGTCTTTAAAATGGGTGGTGTATGCGTACGGTGCCAACTTGGTCACAGCATCAACCGGATCCTCCCACGCCATCATGCCATTCCCGAGATCGCAATGAGCGCCAACCCAAGGACTGTTCACTTCCTCAATGATTTGGATAACCTCATCCGCTAGCTCTTCCTCATGGTTTTCCACGGCAAGCTTAATTCTGTATTGTTGCAGCAAAGGAACAATTTTCTTAATGTTTGTAGGTGCTTCAGCCATCCGTGCAGCGTCGTATTCGCCCATACAAGTGTATGTCCGGATGACATCCGCTCCGATTTGATGAGCAACTTCAATCACTTGCGACAAGTGATCCGGGTCCGTACCATTCGTATCGATCTCAGCGAAAAATCCGTATTTCTGGATTTCAGCCTTCACTCTTTTCAGGTATTCAGGCTCGAACGATTCCAGTGTTCCCCATCCAGGTAGTCCCGGCCATTTCACGATGTTGATCATAACCCCGTCTAGCCCGAGCTCTGCACTCTTTTGAATAAATTTAAAAATATCCATTCTACCTGTGATAAAGTGCAAGTGATAGCTTTCTGTTTCCAAACCGATTTTCATATGTCTCTCCTCCATACATTCTGGTTTTTTTATGATAAACTACTGAACTTGAGCTTGTTCTTGAGCTTGTTCTTGCGCTCTTTTCTTCTTAACGATTCTTACTAAGTAACTGCTGACGATTAAACCTAACACGGCAAACCCAATCATGGTCATAAACACATGTTTGTATCCATCAATCCCCGGTGTGCTATCTAGCATATTTCCATACAGCGTAAAGGCGAACATGGATGGAAGATAACCAATCATACAAGCAATGGATACCGCCGCACCGCTAATTTCCCGAGGGATGCCAACCTCTTCGATCGGCGCGAAGAACACGGCTCTTTGTGAGAAAATAATCGCGCCATAACAGAGTGTAAACGTCATACCTACATAGATATTCATAGATTCATGCGGAAGCCACATAAAGATGATCATGCCGATAATAGCGAACACAAAAGTTACTCTTAAATATTTGGACGGAGATTTGAAAGTTTTATCAGCCAGGAAACCACCAATAGGTCCGCCGACCATTTTCAAGCAGTATTGGTTGATAATCCCGTACGCCCCGACCAGCGCAACAGGCATTCCGTAAATATCTTTCAGGAACGGTATGAAATACGTAAGTCCGATATAAATGGAGTATACGGAGAAGATCGTAAATGAGACTACCCATATTTCAGGCATTTTGAGGGCTTTTAGGGCTCCATCAAACGCCATTTTGCTTCGATTGATTTTATTGCCATGCTCGTCTGTATCATTAATGACGTCGTCTTCAATAAGGAAGTACGATATGATAGCGGTTACAATCGCCGTAACAGAGAAGAAAATGATGGCACCTTTTAAGCCCGCAGCATTTGCCCCCATCCATTGGAAAATACCAAGCGCAGCAAACGCTACAATCGTATCTACGATCCCTCTTCCTGCTTCCAGGAAGCCGAACATTCTGCCCTGCTCATTGCTGTCCCCGAGCAATCTTACCGTTTTGATCAGAACGGGCCAGAAAGCGAGTTCTGCAAACAAAGCGAAAAGCGCCCATAATATCAAAATTTCATAATACCCTGGAAACGTTGTCATGTAAAATCCGAGTAGCCCTACTCCACCCAAGGCGATTGGGAGCAGCTTTTTCTTGGAAAACCGATCTGTGATGTACATCGATGTGATGTAACCAAAGGTTTGAACAAGGGCATAGACGGACATTGTGAAACCGATTTGCGTATGTGTCAGATGGAAATATTCCATCATCGGAATATAAAACGCGTCTTTTAAATATGGTAATTTAAAAATTGTCCCCCCGCCCAGAATGAGTACGGCAAGCGTCAACCATTTTTTTGTCACAACACTTTTCGATTTCATTTTCTACTCATTCCCTTCCCCAACTTCTTATTCTTCAATAAAAGCTGTTACTTCAATTTCTACCAATGCATCCTTTGGCAGACGTGCAACTTCAATGGTGCTTCGTGCTGGATAGTTGCCATCAAAATACGAAGAGTAAACTTCATTTACCTTTGCAAACGTATTCATATCTTTCAAAAAGATAATCGTCTTCACAACGTTCTTCAAATTACTGCCCGCTGCCTCTAAAATGGCTTTTACATTCTCGAGCGATTGTTTTGCTTGTTCTTCGACGGATTCAGGCATTTCATTCGTTTGAGGATTGATCGGAAGTTGGCCTGATACGAAAATAAGGTTTCCGATTTTAGCACCCTGAGAATAAGGTCCGATAGCTCCTGGGGCATTCTGGGTTGAAATTGTTGTATGCATGTGATGTCCTCCTAATATGGAATAATTATCATAATGATAATTTATTATTACGATGATTTTATTTTAATACATGTTTCTCATAATTACAATACTTTTTTGAGAAATTATCATTGAAATAATAATTTTTTATTGTTAGACTCAAAATATGAGAAATGGCAGATAAAGGGGTGGTATGAATGGAAGATTCAGATAAGCTCACGAAGTATATCCCGGTTGTTCATTTTATTGGTGAAATCATGGGTAAGAATTGCGAGGTTGTTTTGCACGATGTGACGAAGCCGGACAACTCTATCGTTGAGATTGTTAATGGACATATTAGCGGCAGAAAAGTGAACGGTCCAATCACGGACCTTGCATTAAAAGTATTGAAGGACAAAAACTATAAAGATAAACATTTTATCTGCAATTATGAAAGTTTCGGCAAAAGCAAGAAGCCTTTTCGTTCTTCGAGTTATTTTATAAAGGATGAACATAATGAAATCATCGGCATGGTCTGCGTGAACGTCGACCTATCCGATCTTATCAAGGCCCAAAGCGTTATTGATGATGCTATTATGCTTACCAATTTAACCATTACTGCTAACGACGAACCTAATCATACGGAGAAGCACAAATCGGCTTTGGATCTTAACGTACTGGAAAGCTTCGAGGACAACATCGAAGATCTCCTCTTATCATTGATTAAAGGAGTATTATCCGAGAGCGAAATCGCGCCTGAGCGAATGTCTCCTAAAGAGAAAATCGATGTCGTTAGAAAGCTTAACGAAAAAGGGGTATTTCTGCTCAAAGGTGGAGTAAGCGAGGTTGCCAAACATTTGGAAGCTTCCGAAGCGACGATCTACAGATACTTGAATAAAATAAAATAACGAAATCTAAGGTGGCACCACGAAATCCGGATCACGACGTCCCACCGACTTAAGGGCACCGTCAGGTGCCGACCGCAATGCGGTTAGTCGGTGCGGATGTGTCCGCCTGATTCAACTCACCTCAAACATTTAATAATGTTCTGCTCGATTGTTGTTTTCAGCCATTAACTTGTTATTGAATGAATGATTCCTTATTATGCTCCATCTGAATACGGATTCCTTCACGGTCAATCTGTATCCAATATTCTACGATTTTCTCATTTTCAACACGATAGACGGCACTTGCGATTTCTACAACTGGTTTATTAGTTGGTGAAAAACCGTCTACTTCTCCAATATGAACTCCGGATTGTTTCCAACGTACATAAACTCGATCATTTTGTACTAAAAACTCTTGTATAGTTAAACTGAATGCTCCGTAAGCTCCAACCATTTCACGAACATGATCTGCATAATTGGCTGGAGACCGTTCAACGGTCACCTCATTTTCCGAAGTAATCTGATGTGCTAGAACACTCTCCGCCATCAAACTGTGGGCCGCATCCAGTTCTTGCCCAGAACGAACCTTCTCAAAAAACTGTCGCACTACTTTTTCTGCTGTCATAGTGATTCCTCCTAGCTTTGTAATATTTCTTGCAAACTCTTTAGATTATTGATGAATATATGCTCTGAATCGTTTGCATTTTCTCTACCTCTTAATAACCAAATAGTATGTAACCCTAATGCTTTAGCTCCCTCGAGATTACTGATATTATCGTCAACAAATAAAGTTTCTTCTGGTTTGACATTTAATTCAGTTAGAGCTGCTTGAAACATTAATTCATGAGGCTTTAAAACACCTAAGATTGAAGACATGACAAAGGTTGAAAAATAGTTTCTTAACCCAACATTCCTAAATACACGATCTAGCGACGGCCAAGTATCCGATACAATCCCTAACAAATAATCATTGGAAAGCTCCGGTATTACCTCAAAAGCGTCTTGGTAAAACTTAAATTTATCGTCGTTAAAAACAGTATCATAAGCTAATCCTTCAATTTGTTCTCTATTAAGTTCAAGCGATGATAATTCGTTAGAAACGATTGTATAAAATTGTACAAAGTGTTTGTACTCTTCTGTTTTAGTTAATATCAAAGGGTTTTCGTTCATATATTGACAAAACTATAGAAATTTGGCGAGATAAACCAATGGCCTGACGTAGGATGGTTCAATACTCGTCCAGATTCAAATAAAATTGCTTTTATGTGTTTCAATTCCTTCACTGGAATTCACCACCCTCTTATTATTAATCATCACTTCAACTTCTTTTTCAAAACAACTTTGCATTCAATTATTATAATCGAAATTGCAACTCTGTTTTAACACCTATTTTTTCAAATCCACATTTCTTATACATTTCTTTAGCAGTGTCTGAACTATCTGTAATTAAATATGCATGTTTCACATTTTGATTTTCTGCTCTTTGCAGCAAATATTTGATGACTTTACTGCCAAAACCTCTCCTCTGATATTCTTTTAGTATATCGAAATCTTCAATTTTGGCTATGTTTTGTAAAGTCATTAATTCACAGTTCCCAATTGGTATGTCTTTATGATAACAAACGTATAAATCTAGAGGTTGATTAGACATTTGGTATACTTTTAATTTACGCTCAATTCTTCTTCTCGCAAAATCCTGTCCCATTGAATCTTCATTCGCTAATACATCGATGTTTCTACCATCCAAAATCACTTCATCACTAATGGCTTGCTTTATAACACAGTCACTATTTCCACCAATGTTTTTAAAACGATCTGTTTTAATATACATGTAATCGTAAATGGTCGTTTCAGGTTTGACATGCAATTCACCAAATATCTTTTCATCTATATCAAAATTCATTTCTATTCTTAAAAAACTCTTATTTTGTTCTTTACGCAAAGTAAGTTCATTAGAAATTATTTCTTCAAGATTTTCACTGTAGTTTTTCACTAGAGTAAAATTATGAGTATACATATCCGGAATTTCATCATCCCAAAATCTGATAAGATTTTCTTCTTCATAACTTTGAGAAAATAATTTAGTGTACATTAATTCGGCATTTATTATTTGAGTCTTCATGTTACCCTCACTTTATTACATTATTACGGTGTTATCCGAAAGAACCGACTTCTTGGAAATTACATTCTAATTTATTTCTCTTGGCATTTGTTTTTTAATAACATGATTTGACCTATATGATACACATTGTGAATACACAAATTGGAAACAACCCCCCACCAAGGTGCATTAAAATAAGAGGGTATCTCACGATTGAGTCTGAATTCATCACTTTCCTCTACTGCTTTGATCCAATTAATAAAACTAGCAGCTATCCGATGTTTTGTTTCATTCCATTCTTCTTCATTGATGAGAAGTGGATCTACATAAAATGTATCATCGTTATTTATGTTCTTATCTGCAGTAATTTCTTCCTCAATAAATCTCTTCAACCATGCCTCATTCCAAAATATAAGATGATTCACAATCGCCCAAATTGATTCCGCTCTCTCATTCTGCCAAGCAGCTTGTGTTACCGACAAATTATTTAATATTTCTTGTAAGGGTATAAACCAACTTCTATCGTTATAACAAGCAGCTAATTGATCTAATAATAATGCCTTGTTGTTAATCAAGAATCATCCTCTCTTTCGGTTCTTTCGGATAACGTTCGCGCATTACCGACGTCCAGTCGGCTTAAGCACCGACGGTCCGGGTGGCTTTGCCACTTAGCCGGTTGGATGTGTCACCTGAATCAACTTCTACGAAAATCCTCTTGGTGACCAAGGGAGCGTAGCGACCGCTGTGGTAATGCAATGTTAGGTGATGTTCAAACGCTTCCTCGAGTATCCCAAATTAAAGTCTTATAAGCATTTATTGATTTCAATACTAGTTCTTCGTCCTTTACGCCATTATGAACAAAAAGCTTCAGTGGGAAAAAGATTCCTTCCATCAATGATATTCTTATATCCTCTCCGAATTGATCGTAAGTATATTCGCTGGAGATCTTACTACAAATTGCACGGTAATACAGTTCAAAAATACGTAAGGTCTCTTCCCCACCATGAAATAAATCATGAATAAATAACATGACCAAGTCTTCTGTACAAAGTCCAACCCTCACTGCTTCAAGGTCAATTATATACGGCCTTGAATTACCGACTAATGGATACAATATATTACACACATTCAGGTCACCATGGATGAGAGTAGTATTTTGATTATTATTTAAACGTTCAACGTGTCTTTGAGCGTTCTCACGTAAATTAAGTAGACTCATCTCATATATTTCAAATTGGTCTTCTCTAAGTTTAAACGGTTGATACTTTCTAAAATGAAGATAATCTTTCTCCAAATAAGCAATATGCTTTAAATATTCTTCCGTACTCTCCAAGTGCCTAGGAGTAGATAGCTCTTCCTTCCCCCAAGAGACAGCATGAAATTGTGAGATCACTTCAATTATAGTCATTACTTTATTGGACTCAATGGGTACTTCCCAGTCAGCAATATTACAATGTGTCGGAGTCAAATCTTCCATCAACAATACACCTTCATGTCTAGGTTGATCATACTCATTGTAAAAAACCTTTGGAATGGACACATCCTTGTTGGAGTAGTACTTGTACATAATATTCTCGTATGGATCAGACTCAGATATCGTGTCTTTCTCTAATAATGGAAAGACACGATTGTCTTTCGTTTGTACATCAATTTTATTTAGTGATGCCCGATCTCGATCAATATGCTCTGTTCTTCTTATATCAAGAATTTCAGAAATACCTTGATCCCTTAATATCTCTAATAATTGATTGTCGTTTAATGGCATTTATTTTTCTCCAATCTTGTTTGAATTTCACCTAACGTCTTATTTACGAACTTCGTAAATAATTCCCATAGTTATTTTATTCGCGAAATTATTGAGCTACCCTCCCGTTCGAATCATTTGCGACTCGACGAGCAAAAAGAAGCTATCCTATAGGGTAGCTTCTTTTTCTGCTCTGCGGATTTGTCCGTGACAAGGCTTATATTTTTTCAAAACGAACTAATAAACTGTCATAGTCGCCGACCAATTGAACGTCGATGCCTCTATTCATTAAAAAGGCTCCCGATTTCGTCCACTCCGTTCCATCTATTTCATAGCGATAGATAGCGGAAGGTTCCAATCCCTTCAGCTTAATGGAGTAGTATTTTTTTCCGTATCGCTGATGATCTAGAAAGACAAACAAAGCACTGCTATCCTCGTTTACGTATTGGACAGCTTGAATGTCGGAGTTTTTCAACGATTTTAACCGATAAACATGACCAAACTGCACGACCTGCCTGATCGTTTTATATTCATCGATATACGCTTTGATCTGCATCAGCTTATCTTCTTCGATTTCATTCAAATTCGTACCTATACCGAGAGATCCACACATTGCGGCATGCATACTGAACTTTAACGGAATGGTACGATTGTTCATGCTATCATCGGTCAACCACGCACGCATATATTTGATCGGGTAAATTAAACTATAATGCTCCTGTATAAAAAGACGGTCCATAGGATCTGTGTTATCGCTTGGCCAAAACTCGTCAAAGTAGGCCATCGCACCAAAATCGACTCTGCCGCCGCCTGAAGCACAAGCCTCGAATTCAACGGTCGGATGCAATCTTCTTAAGGTTTGAATAATCGTATACACACCTTGCGTATTTTTATGCCAGATCGACTTATATTCCCCGGGATCTTGAGAAGAAGATGCGATTTCCGCAGCATATCGATTCATATCCCATTTGACGTAGGCAATATTGTTCTCGGATAATAAAGCGTCAAAGCAATTGATCAAGTAATCAATTACCTCGTTGTTCGTCAAATCCAGCATATATTGGTTTCTTCCCATGAGAACTTCTCGGGTAGAATACCGGTAAATCCAATCCGGATGGTTTCGATATAAATTGCTATTCGGATTTACCATCTCCGGTTCAATCCAAATCCCAAATTGCATGCCCAATTCATTCACTCGTTTGATGAGGGGTTCCAATCCGTCAGGAAATTTATCACGATCGACATACCAATCGCCTAATCCCGCTTCATCGTTTGCTCTCCCTTCAAACCAACCGTCGTCAATAACAAAAAGCTCGACACCTAGCTTTGCCGCTTTTTCGGCCAATTTGATTTGATCCTCATACCGCACATCAAAAAAAGTTGCGTACCATGAATTGTAGAGGATCGGCAGCGCTTTATCCGCCAGTGGCCTAGGCATTACATGCTTTCTTGCGAAGGTGGAAAGGGTGTTCGACATCTCGGTGAATCCATTTGAAGAAAATCCTGAAAAGACAGATGGGGCCTTGAATGTATCTCCTGGCTTCAATACCCATTCAAAATCCGTATCGCTAATTCCAGTCAATATATTGACATACTCAGTAGAAACGGCTTCCACGACTGTTTTAAAGTTTCCGGAATATTGCAAGGCACCGTAATATACATCGCCCTGATCTTCATTCGCATTTTGATGAACAACAAAAAACGGATTCACATTATGGGCTGTCAGTCCATAGAGACTTTCATACACTTTTTTTCCACAGTCAATCGATTCACTGCATTGCTGGTATTCGCTGCTCCAATGTCCGTTAAAATTGATCGTCTGAAATCCGGTGCCGGCTACCCCATATTCAGCGGAATAAAACCGTTCCAGAACGATATTGTCCTGTCCGATATTTTCAGCTTCTCGCCATTTTTCAATAATGTTCTCTTCTTCATAGACACGATAATGCAAGGTAACCCGCAAAGCATAATAGATATCTTCCAAAACGATGACAAGATGGTTATCCTCCACGCGATATTCATTGATCTTATACCGAAAATCACGGACTCCATCGGCAAAGGTGACTTTCATCGAAGCCTCTTTAAATCGCATGCCTCCAAAGGAGGAGCATTCTTCCATCTTTTCTTGAACGCTTAAAGACCAGTGATACTTCTGCAATTCCGACCCTACGAAGTCTTCGATTCGTTCTATTCGCTTGCCCCAATACATGTTGCATAGCAATTGGTTTTGATCGGCGTATAGTACATAAGATGTGTGCTTCGTGTTAAGTAGAAAATATTTATCTTGATAAACTTTTATCGACATATGGAACTCAAATGCCTCCTTTTGAAATCTATAAATAAAGCGCTTTCAATTATTATAGAGTAAGCATATCCCTTGAACAATGCAATATATAATGGAATGATGGATTATATTATGATTATTCTCACTTATGGAATTGACAAACGGTGTAGAGAAAAGCATAGTATTAGCATGGATATTATAAAAAAACAAGACGGCTTCTTGTCGGAAAAGTTGATCATCCTTCCAGATAATATTATTTCTGAGTGTGCCATGCATCCGCTTATCCGACCGCTCTATATTACAGACATTGGATTTTTCCCCCGTATGATAACACATTATCACGCGCGCCCCACAGGCTGCGAAGCACATATCGTGATCTACTGTATCGCTGGAGAAGGCTGGGTTAGCCTTAATGGTCATAAGAAGCAAATCATGCATAAAGGATCAATCATGGTTATTCCCGCACATATGCCCCACGAATATGCCTCTTCCAAGACAAATCCTTGGACTATTTATTGGTTTCATATGAAGGGGGAGAACGCATCTGCATTCTTTGAAGGCATCGATCAACATGCTATGCCTACCCATATAACCGTCGAGAAATCCACCAAAATTATTGAGCTCTTTAATGAATGCTATGATCTTCTGGAGAGAGGATATTCGTTAAACCGGATTATTTACGTCTCACAATTGGCCTGTCATCTTGCAGGATTAATTCGATTCTCACAGCAACAGCTAAACAATAAATTGAGTCAACATAAGAAACACGATATTGAACTTTCACTCCAGTTCATGACAGAACACTTGGAGAAGAATATCTCCTTGGAAGAGTTAGCTGAACGAGCTAATCTCTCTGTTCCTCACTTTTCTTATCTATTCAAAAAAACGACTGGCTACTCGCCAATCGATTACTATTTGCGACTCAAAATACAGCTAGCCTGCCAACATCTTGACTTAACCGAGCAAAGCGTTAAAGAGATTAGCATTCGACTTGGGTTCAAGGATCCTTACTATTTTTCGCGAATTTTCAAAAAAATAATGTGGAAGTCTCCTTCAGACTATCGTAATAGACAGAAGGGGTAACTTTCCCCGGGCTTCATTAATGCCTTACCCGTCCATGTTCCTGGCAACTGGTCGTTCCTGATTATTTTCGTTATTTGAAATGAAAACAAAATGATGCTTGTCATATTTATTAATGATAGAGTTGACTTTGATTAGCTGGTTTATCCAATGCCTCTGACTCCTTCGAAATACTATCGTGATCTGTTTATATATTTTATTTAACTTATTCTTAAGTAATCTACTCTAATGGATCATAATGTTTTAAATCAGATTCTGTAATACTTTTTTCTTTGCCTTCTTCTGTCAATCTATAACTAAACTGCAACACTTCATTATGTGCAAAATCGAAGACTTAGCCTCGCAGGGTTGTCTGCCTGATTCCGCTCCCTCTAATTATCTTCGGGCAGACCAAGGGGCGATAGCCCTGCAGCGTGAATACGGTTTATATGATGCCAATGCCTTCATCGAGTTGCTTACAAAGTCCTTTCCAATGCTCCCATGCTTTTATATATTCTGATAAATCATTTGGATGATGCTTTGCACTTAGCCCTACACGACAATATAATTGTACGGACACTTCATCAATTAACCTTGATCTGTCAATATATCCATGTTCAAGACAATTAAATGCTGTATATAAAGTGTCAATATTAATATCATCTGGCGAAGAACAAAAAGCATACATAAAATCATAAATTAATGGACCTACCATTGGTGATGGATCTATTACTCCAACTAATTTAGATTGATTGAAAACAAAATTATGAACCCCAGTATCACCGTGCAATAAATATCTTCCCCCGTGCTCTGGATCTTCTCCAAACAATTTATGGCTTTGTGACTTAATAAATTTGTAGTCTTCGGTTGTTAATATATTTCCAATGTTGCTTCTAGCTTCCTCTATACCAATATCGTTAAATTCCTTCCAAGATCGACGTGGACATTCTATTCTCCCCCATATACTTTCATCCTGATATTTCTTGTATTTATTTAACAGCTCTTTAACAAATAATGATAACCAGGACTTCTTTGCTCCACGATTAATATGGGTTGTACCATTAATAAACGTGTATATAAAATATGATTTATCATCAGCAGTGTAAAGGATTTTTGGCAACAACACTGAGTTGCTATAAGAATTCAAAAGCAGTTCGACTAATTGAACTTGATTTGGGTAATCA
Organism: Paenibacillus sp. P5_B5; assembly: GCF_056400365.1. Classification (NCBI taxonomy): domain Bacteria; kingdom Bacillati; phylum Bacillota; class Bacilli; order Caryophanales; family Paenibacillaceae; genus Paenibacillus; species Paenibacillus sp. P5_B5. The sequence continues at coordinate 662 of NZ_JBFULK010000003.1, read as the reverse complement.
CTCTTCAAAATATACCTATTGCCCTGTTTGGACTCCAAACTTAAAACAAGGCTATCAGTTGTTCCGGACTTTCTTTGGATTTTAATAATTTCATCATTATTAAATTGAAATATTCTGTTTATCTCCTGAATGGTAGGTTCAAGCATCATACATTATTCTCCTTATTGGCTTTATAGTCTTTGCATTGGTTTCATATAACGTTTGTGTATTCACGAATCCGAGAGGGTTAAGGTCCGCCAGGACCGAGTGGCTCCGCCACTTAGCCTCGCAGGGTTGTCTGCCTGATTCCACTTCTCAGAAAAGCCTCGGGCAGACCAAGGATAGGCCTGCCGATCCTTAGCATGAATATAATGTTAGATGATGTTACAGACCTCTTCGAAATACTGAAAAAGTTATTGTTATTTAGCTTCCATTATTACAAAGTATACATCCATGGCATGACAAGTAGATATTATGTTTCACGCATTTTGGGTAACCGACAGGTATTGTTGGATTATCATCATCCTCTTCAATCTCTGACCATTCTAAGTAGCTATTCATATTAATACTAGCTATATCAAAGACATTAATCATTAACTTAAACTGCTCTAAACATCCAATAATCCAATCTTGGCGTGGTTCATAACTTAATCGTTCCCAACCTAAGCCATCTATTGCGCAAG